>JALOKP010000057.1 GCA_025456425.1 Acidobacteriota bacterium
ATCCATGGCGGACTCCTCCTTGGGCGGTACACCCAGTGCGCGATGACTTTGGCACGATCGATGCCGCGTTCAGTCATCGGGAGGAGTCCATACCATCACTGCAGCCGACGGGCGCTTCAGGTTCTGATTGAGGATGTACCATCTTCCCGCGCCCGCAGCTGAGCGCGGCGTTAGCTGGATCCCTATCGCGACTCCTGGCTTGACAAGGGTATGGTGTTGGACCCATACTTCCGCATATGGCGACGATCGTCGAGGGCGACTTCGAGTGGGAAGAGGCGAAAGCAGCCGCGAATCTCGCCAAGCATGGCATCTCGTTCCCGGAGGCAGCCACGGTCTTCGCTGATCCCCTAGCCGTCTTCCTGGACGATGGAGCGGAGCTCGGCCGGCTAATGGTCATCGGTACTTCGATCCGCGAGCGAATCCTATGCGTCGTGCACATCGAGCGCGGGGATCGTGATCGCATCATCAGCGCACGGCGGGCAACGCCCGGCGAGCGGCAAGTGTATGTGGGTAGAGGCCGCCTATAATGAAAGTGCTAACGAAGAGGCGCGTTGAGTCTGAGCCGGTGATGGTTCGTGTCCTTGGTCGCGGCCTAGGTTCTCGGCGCGGTGTCCATCTGACCCTTCGGTCGCTTCGCGACGCTGCGGGGAAGACGCAAGGCGAAGTGAGTGCGGCCTCGGGGATTGACCAAGGCGACATTTCGCGGCTTGAGGGCCGCGAACTTCTCGATGATGCGCTCGTTTCGACCGTGAGGCGCTATCTCGCAGCTCTCGGGGCCGAGCTCGAGCTGACAGCTGTGTTCGGAGACAAGCGAATAGTAGTCGTCGGCTCGTCGCTGCCACCGACGGCCGTGAGACCAGCTAACAAGCCGTTGCAGCGGGCGGGCCGCAAGGCGGCCCGCCGCTGAACGGCAGACCGTTATGCCGACGGCGGAGGGGGGCGACGGTCGTGCCGATCATCTCCATGTTCTTCGGGATCGTGATCCGCATGTTCTACCGCGAACACGGTGTCCCTCACTTCCACGCGGAATACCAGGGCCAGGTGGCGACCTTCACGTTTGACGGTCAGATTCTCGCGGGGTGTATCGAGTCCCGGACCGCGTTCCGGTTGATCCAAGAGTGGGCCACTTTGCACAGCGCTGAACTGGAGGCAAACTGGTTCAGCGCCAAGGCCGGCGAGCCTCTCGAACGGATAAGCCCGCTTGAGTAGGGAGGTGCGATGAACGGGATTCCGACGGTCGTCCGCGCGGAGTACCGCGGTGAATTCCGGATCGCTGTGGCATTCAACGACGGTCTCGAGAAGACACTCGACTTCGCTCCTTGGCTAGAGGGTCCAATCTTCGAGCCGCTGAGGGATCCGGCCTACTTCCGGCGTTTCTTTATTGACGGCGGCACCGTCACGTGGCCGAACGGCGCGGACATCGCTCCCGAGACTCTCTATGCCCACGCGACGTCGAACGAGGCAGCATAACTTCGCGTAGCAGCTGTCGGGCGGCCCGGCAGCTATCGCGACGGGAACAAACGCGGGGCCGACCGCAGCTGAGCGCGGCGTTAGGCACATCAGCGGACGGCGCTTTGCGAGGGAGCAATGGGCTACCTCTTCGAATGGGACCCGAAAAAAGGCGGAGATCAACCTCCGCAAACACGGCGTCTCATTCGACGAGGCGACGACGGTGTTTGCGGATCCTCTGTCGATCCTTCAGCCTGACCCCTCGCATTCGGGTGGTGAACAGCGCTATCTTGTACTGGGCACTTCCGCCCGGCGTCGCCTCCTGGTGGTGGCATTCGCCGAGCGGCCTCCTCGCACCCGCCTCATCTCCGCGCGGCGGGCGACTCGAAACGAGCGGAGGACATATGAAGAAGAAGGTTAGCTCGTCTCGGTCGCCCAACCGCGTGTCTGACCGAGACACGATGAAGCCCGAGTACGACTTCTCGAAGGGCGCACGTGGTGTGACGGCTGCTCGATACGCGGAAGGCGCCAACATCGTGATGATCGACCCTGAGGTTCTCGACGTGTTTCCGGACGGGAAGTCCGTGAATGATGCGCTCCGGGCGCTGGCATTGCTTGTCCGGCAACAGCGTACCCGCAAGCGTCGGAGTGCCTAACAACCGGTTGCAGCGGCCGGCGCTTCGCGCCGCCGCTCAACCGGAGCGTTGGGCGACAGGAACCTGCCCGTGCTCAGACGTGAGTCACTCATAACTTCCCAGAGAATCGCGGGCGGCACAGTGCACAAGATGCCATTCGATTTTCGGATGGCTATCGAATCCGACGCTGCTGCAAGGAGTCTCTGGATTGATATCACGCCACTGGCGCGAAACGAGTGGATCTGTTGGGTCACATCACCCAAGAAGGAAGAGACGAGGAAACGTCGGATTGAGGTCGGCATTGATAAGATGCGCAAAGGCATGCGGAGGCCGTGCTGTTGGCCTGGATGCCCGCACCGCTGACAAAAGGACATGGCTAGATGCGCTTACATCAACCATCAAAGGCGGCACATCCAGAGCTTGATGTTTCCTGCTCTTCGGCCAGCTGCTGGCGCTTGACGCCCAACAACTCGTTCCAGCCGACGTCCGGCTCGTCGCTTCGCTCCTCTCCGGCCGCGGCTGAGCTCCATCGTTGGGCGGCTCCCGCACGGGGGTCTCGAAACGCCCACTCGGCTCCCGTTCCTCGACCGAAGGAGACTGCAGCAATGAAACGATGCAGAGTGCTCTTCCGCGTCGCCTTGATGGCGGTCGCGATCACACCCGGTGTGAATCATGCGCAGGTGCTGAGTGGACCGCCGGCCGATCCAGACTACAAGTACTCGACCCCATTGCCGCCGGGCATCGCCATACCGCCCACGCTGGAGACGCGCCTGGGGACGCTGCGCTTCGAAGGCGGGGTGCCCGACTCTGCCAGCACCGACAAGCTGCTCGATAACCTCGACTTCCAGCGCGCTGTCCAGGCGTATCTGCTCGGCCTGCCGCCGGTGAACCAGTTGGCCAACCGCCAGGCGATGCTGTCGGTGGGCCCGGCCAACCTCACCGTGCCGATCTGGGAGCAGATGGTCGACTCGCGCACCGTCGAGCTCACCGCCAACGACAATACGCCTTACACCTGGTTCTGGCTGGACCTGCGACAAGGGCCGCTGGTGCTCGAGGTGCCGCCCAAGGTCCTGGGCCTGGTCAACGACATGTGGTACCGCTGGTCGGGCGACGTCGGCATTACCGGAGAGGACCGCGGCCGTGGCGGCAAGTACCTGCTCCTTCCGCCGGGCTACAAGGGCGCAGTGCCGGAGGGCTACTTCGTCATTCGTCCAGCGACGGACAGCGTCTGGGTGGCGTGGCGCAGTTTCCTGGTCGATGGCGATCCCAAGCCCGGCGTCGAGGAGGTCAAGAAGCTCACGAAGATCTATCCGCTGGGACAGGCAGCCAACCCGCCGAAGCTCAACTTCGTCAACATGTCCGGCAAGTCCTTCAACATGGTCGGACCGTCGGGCTACCAGTTCTGGGAGATGCTCAACCAGGTGGTCCAGGAAGAGCCGACCGAAGAGGTCGATCCGACCACGCTCGGCATGTGGGCGTCGGTCGGTATCCAGAAGGGCAAGTCCTTCGCGCCAGACGCGCGGATGAAGAAGATCCTGACCGAGGCCGCGGCGGTGGGTGATGCCACGGTTCGTGCCATCGCCTACCGGATGCGCATCCGGGCGGGGTACCTCTTCGACAACGCCAACTGGCGGTACGCCTTCTTCGGTGGCTACAAGTTCGAGTGGCAGCCGGGCGTCGCCAACCTCGACGCGGCGGCGTTCTTCTTCTTCCTCGCCACCGGGGTCACGCCGGCGATGGACACGAAGATCGTTGGCGAGGGTTCGACCTATCCGTGGACGGCACTGGATTCGAAGAACCAGCCGCTGGACGGTGGCAAGAACTACAAGCTGCGCCTGCCGCCCAACGTGCCGGCCAAGACCTTCTGGTCAGTCATCGTCTACAACACGCAGACCCGCTCGATGCAGCAGTCAAACCAGCAGTTCCCGAGCGTCAGCAGCCAGGATAAAAACGTGCAGAAGAACGCCGACGGCTCGTTCGACGTCTACTTCGGGCCGAAGGCGCCGGCGGGTAAGGAGTCCAACTGGATACAGACGGTCCCCGGGCAGACCTGGTTCATGATCCTGCGGCTCTACGGCCCGTTGGAGCCCTGGTTCAACAAGACCTGGCGGCCCGGAGAGATCGAACTCCAGCCGTGATTTGTCGGTACTTATCGTGTGGTCGCGCCGTCGAGTGCGCGACCCAACATCCGGGCTCGGCGGCCGGCGCTGATGCGCCGCCGCTGAACCCGGCCGTTAGCTGCCATTGAGAGTTCGGAGTGATCATGAAGATTACGGTAGATGCTACGGTCAAGGCTCCAATAGCATCTGTATGGAAGGCGTATACCAGTCCTGAAGACATCGTTCAGTGGAACGCAGCATCGGACGATTGGCACACAACCAGATCTACCGTGGACCTCCGACCAGGCGGCGCATTCTGTTCGCGGATGGAAGCGAAGGATGGGAGCTTCGGCTTCGACTTCGAGGGAACTTACACCAAGATCGTGCCACACAGCCTCATCGAGTACTCGTTTGGCGATCGTACTGCAATGGTAGAGTTCATCGAGGGCGCTGGCGGCGTTTTCGTGCGAGTTTCCTTTGACAGCGAGGACACACACTCCATCGAGCAGCAGCGCGAGGGTTGGCAGGCGATACTCAATCGCTTCAAGAAGCATGTCGAGGCAAAAGGCTGAGTTGCTGGCAGCGAACCCCTCGCCGCTGGCGTGACGGCCCTGGCGTACCGCCGGCTGAGCTCAGATGTTCGATGGAGCAGTTCGGGGGGAACGATGGGCACTCTCGACTGGATCAAGGCGCTCGCGGGCGCAGCAGGCCGTCTCATTCACCCTCGCGGAATTCGCCTCGGGGGGATCTCCTTCGAAGGTGGTGACGGCGATACCATCGAGACGGCCGTCGTCGTTCACGGGGCCGGCTCCGACCTGGCGGGGACCTACGGTGAGTTTGCGTGGCTCGAATACAAGTACGGGGAAAAGGACAAGGACTGGAAGCTGATTTCGCACTCTCACGGACAGCACGGAGATCGAGACGTCGACACATTCGAGATCGAGCTACAGAGCGGGGTTCGCCTTTGCGTGTACTTTGATTGCACGGAGTCGTTCGGTACGTAAGCTAGCTTCCCAGCGCCTTCATCGGACTCCAGTTGCCGCCCGGGTAGGCGCCGCAGCATCGCGAACCGCCTGACCTGGAGTAGCCGCTGAGAGGCAGCGCGGCAGCTATCGCGGACAGAACGAGTACGGGGCCGCCCGCAGCTGATCGCAACATGAGGGCGACGGAGACGCCACGACATGAGCACGATCGACCGCGCTATTGCGATTGCTGCCGGGGCCCACGCCGGGCAGGTCGACAAGGCGGGTGCTCCGTACATCCTGCATGTTCTCCGGGTCATGCTGTCCATGACGACATTGGAGGAACAGGTCGTGGCCGTTCTTCACGACGTCGTGGAGGACACGCTCTGGAGCCTGGACAAGCTGAGAGCCGAGGGGTTCTCCGAAGACGTGTTGCGGGCTGTCGACTCCCTGACTCACCGGGAGGGAGAATCCTACGAATCGTTCGTTCAGCGGGCTGGCCGCAACGACCTTGCTCGCCGTGTCAAGCTCGCGGACCTGAGGGACAACTGCAACCTGGAGCGGATTCCGAAGCTCACGCAGGAAGACTACGCTCGAATCGAGAGGTACCATCGGGCGATCAGGCAGCTCAAGGGGCACGCCACGAGCTCTGGGCCCTAGCAAGTGCGTGACCCCGCCGGCCCATTTCGCAGGATGGTCTGGTCGCCACGGTACACATGAGCTCACCACACAGCCGGAGAGCGGCCAGTTTCGGATCGTCCGCAGCTGCTTTCCTGGTCGCGATAGTCTCCGGTAGTGCATCCGGTTGGCTCATGGCTCGCGTTGCGCCTGCGGATGGCCTCTTGCTGGCCAGCTTGGCGCTCATCCCGCTGTGGATCGCTCTTGAGTTCTTCTTTGAAGTCGTCGTGGAGTCACTCGGCGCGCTTGGCAGGTCGGCTCGAACGACTGCGTGCGGTCACATCCTGACAAGCCACTGAGGCCGACGGCACTGCCTGGGGCCGCTCCGCTCCGACGCCGTACCGAAGCGCGACCATGACCATGGTCCATGTGCCGTTGGCACCCGGGATCACCCAATTCAAGAACGACGCCCTTCCGCCATGGGTAGCTCATAGCGGGTGGGTTGTTGGGCCCTCAAGGTGCCATGCACGGACTGCTGGAACCGCGATGGCGGGGGCGCACACTACGCTCCTGAGCGCGAGCTCTCCGACGCCGGCCAGCAAGCCGCAGCAGAGCGCCGCCAGCCTCCGTGGCGCTGGCACGACGGCGCCTTGCTCTGTGAGCACTCCGTCCAGGTAAGGCCGGCCGGCCGAGGCCTCGCGAAACGACGCCAGAAGGCCCCTCCGGGCCACACCGCGATCGTCGGCTGATGGGCCGGCGAAGCGAACCTGGCTGCGCAGGCCGACCCTCGCACCGGCCGCTGAACGGCGATATCCTCCATCGCCGGGGAGCCGCTACGAGTCTCCAACTGTCCATGAGTTCAGTTCACATCGAGGTACGATTCGAGAAGTAGAAGGAGATCAGGGAATGAAGGAGCGCAGGGCAATCGCCGCGGTCGCAGCGGCCACGATCTTTCTCACGGTTCTTGCCGGATGCGGAGGACAGTAGGCGGCCAAAGTCGAGAAGGCGGCTGCCGAGGCCGCCGCGAAGGCCGAAGCCGATGCAAAGGCAGCGGAAGCACTGGCCATCGCAACCGAAGCATATGTGTACGCCTATCCGCTCGTCACGATGGAGATGACGCGGCGGATCATGACCAATGTCGCGGCCCCGGAAGGCACGCGCGCCCCGATGGGCCAGTTCGTCCGCTTGCGGGAGTACCCCAACGCGAAGTTCCGGGACGTCACCGCGCCGAATGCGGACACGCTCTACACGACCGCGTGGATCGACGTGTCGCAGGAACCCTGGGTCGTCAGCATTCCGGACATGAAGGGGCGCTATTTCCTGTTCCCGATGCTCGACGGCTGGACGAACGTGTTCCAGGTTCCAGGCACGCGCACGACCGGAACCAAGGCGCAGAAGTACGCCATCACCGGCCCCGGGTGGTCGGGCACTCTGCCGGCCGGTGTCACCGAATACAAGTCGCCGACCGGCATGGTCTGGATCCTCGGGCGCATCTACTGCACCGGCACGCCGGACGACTACAAGGCGGTGCACGCGCTGCAGGATCAGGTCTCGCTGGTGCCGCTGTCTTCCTACGGCAAGCCGTACAAGCCCGAAGCTGGCAACGCCGATCCGGGCATCGACATGAAGACCGCCGTCCGCGAGCAGGTCAACGCGATGGACGGCGCGGCCTACTTCAAGCTCTTCGCCGAGCTTCTCAAGACCAATCCACCGGCGACCGAGGACGCTCCGGCGGTGGCCAGGCTCGCCAAGATCGGCATCGTGCCCGGACAGAGTTTCGACGCCGCCCGGCTCGAGCCGGCGATCGCCAGGGGAATTGCCGACGCGACCAAGCCGGCGCAGGACCTCATCATGGGGTGGCTCAAGGCCGGCATTGCCGCCGGCGACATGAAGCTCGAGAACGGCTGGGTTTTCTCCAAGAATGTCGGCATCTATGGGACGAGCTACCTGCAGCGCGCGCTCGTCACCGCGATCGGTCTTGGCGCCAATCGGCCGCAGGATGCGATCTACCCGACCTCCGAGGGACCGGACATCGTCAAGAAGTACACCGGCGAGAAGAAATACGTCATGCGCTTCGAGAAGGGCGAGCTGCCCCCTGTGGACGGGTTCTGGTCGCTGACGATGTACGACGCCGCGTATTTCTTCGTGGACAACCCGCTCAACCGCTACACGTTGAGCCAGCGCAACAAGCTCAAGGCCAACGCCGACGGCTCGATCGACCTGTACATCCAGCATGAGTCGCCCGGCAAGGACAAGGAGTCGAACTGGCTGCCTGCGCCCAAGGACCAGTTCATTCTGATGATGCGTCTCTACTGGCCCAAGGAGAGCCCGCCGTCGATTCTCGACGGATCCTGGAAGATTCCCGAGGTGAAGGAGGTACCGTAGCGCCGCACGGCCCTCACCCGGACACGGCGCTCGGCGGGTGCTCGCCAGGCGGCGCGCAACAGTCGCGTGCACCACACCGGCTGCAGCGGGCACGGCCCGCTGCAGCCGGCAGATGATGCGTGGCGTCAGACAGCAGGAGGGCCATTGACTTCCGCCAGGAGCAGCCTTGGTCTCGCAGGGTGGCTGGTGGTCTCGTTCGCGGCCGGCTGGATCGGCTCGCGGTACATGCCCGGCGCCTGGTACGCAGCATTGACGAAGCCCGCCTGGACTCCACCGAGCAGCGTATTCGGCCCGGTGTGGACGGTACTCTACATACTCATGGCCGTGGCCGCGTGGCTCGTGTGGCGCCGAACGGGTTTCACGGGCAGTGGCCTGGCCCTGCCGCTGTTCCTGGCGCAACTCGCGCTGAACGCTCTGTGGTCCTACCTGTTTTTCGGGATCCATCGTCCCGATCTGGCTTTCCTCGAGATCGTCGTACTCTGGGCGGTGATTCTGTGGGTGATGCTCCTGTTCTGGCGCAAGGTGCCACTCGCGGGTGTCCTCATCCTGCCGTACCTGGCCTGGGTGGGATTCGCGGCGTGCCTGAACTTCGCGCTGTGGCAGTTGAATCTGCGCCCGACTGCCTAGCAACCGGCTGGGGCTGGCGGCGCACGACCGCCGACGCGAACCACGGTGGCGCCACGCGGTGAGGACGTGATCCCTCTTCTCGCAGGAGGATCGACATGAAACAGATCGCAAAGAACACGGTCTGCCTCTGGTACGACGGGGACGCCGAGGAGGCGGCCCGGTTCTACGCCGCGACCTTCCCGGACTCCTCCGTCGACGCCGTGTACCGGGCACCGGGGGACTTTCCGTCGGGCAAGGCCGGGGACGTGTTGACGGTCTTCTTCACCGTGATGGGCATTCCGTGCCTCGGGCTCAACGGCGGGCCCGCGTTCAGTCACAGCGAGGCGTTCTCGTTCCAGGTCGCGACCGCCGACCAGGCCGAAACGGATCGCTACTGGAACGCGATCGTCGCGAATGGCGGCGAGGAGAGTGCCTGCGGCTGGTGCAAGGACAAGTGGGGCCTCTCCTGGCAGATCACGCCGCGGGCCCTGACGGAGGCGATCACCGACCCCGATCCCGCTGCCGCCAAGCGCGCGTTCGACGCTATGATGACGATGCGGAAGATCGACATCGCGACGATCGAGGCGGCACGCCGCGGCTGAGCCGCCGGCGGGCTGACCGCTGCCTGCAGCGGGCGCTCCGGTCCGGCTCCCGGTGCGGGTGTACCATGGCCCGGTGTGCGCGCCTGGGCGCAGCGCCTTGCGTGATGCGGGCGGGGATCGGGTAGCGGATGTCAGACCGATACGATGGGCTTGCCCGGCTGGGCTGGACGGAGTGGTTCGCGGAACGGGAGACGTGCCTGCCCGGCGAGTCGCTCGCCCGTGTCGCCGCGGTCGACCGCGGCCTGTTCCTCCTCGTCGATCAGGCCGGGGAGTTCCGGGCGAGGCTCTCGGGGAGCTACCGCCACCGGCTCGGTCTCGAGCAGGACGCCCCCTGCGTCGGAGACTGGGTCGCTGTGGACCGGCGATCGGCCGACGAATCGAGCGTCGTTCACCAGCTCCTGGAGCGCCGGACGCTGCTGCGCCGGAGAACGGCGGGAGACAGCGCCAAGTACCAGATGATCGCGGCGAATGTCGATTCCGTGATGGTGGTGCAGTCCTGCCACCACGACTTCAACCTCAAGCGGCTCGAGCGCTACCTGGTGATGGTGAGGGAGGGCGGGGCCGACCCGTGCATCCTGCTGACGAAGACCGACCTCGTCGCCCCCGAAGTCCTCGCCTCCCAGCGGACGATGCTCCGCGCGGCGGGCATCACGGCACCGGTGCTGGCCCTGAGCAACGTGACGCGCGAGGGGATCGACGATCTCGAGAAGATCCTGCTCACCGGGAAGACGTACTGCTTCGTCGGTTCCTCGGGGGTAGGAAAGAGCACGATCATCAACCGATTGATCGGCCGTGAGAGGCTGCGGACGGGCCACGTCAGCGCCACGGGCGAGGGACGCCATACCACCGTCCGGCGAGAGTTGATCGTCCTCGAGACCGGCGCGCTGGTCATCGACAATCCGGGCATGAGGGAGTTCGGCGTCCTGGCCGCCGAGACCGGGCTTGGCAGCGGCTTCGCGGACATCGCCGCCCTGGCGGCCGAGTGCCGCTACGGGGACTGCAGGCACGCGGCCGAGCCCGGGTGCGCCGTGGTCGCGGCGCTCCACTCCGGTACGCTCGGTCGGGCGCACTACGACAACTTCCTGAAGCTTCGGGAGGAGTCGGCATTCAACGGGCTGACGCGCGCCGAGAAGCGAAGAAAGGACCGCGACTTCGGGAAGTTCATCAAGCGAGCCAAGCGGGACCTCGGGAAGCGGTAGGTCGCGCGGACGCGGTGTAGACTTCCCGCGCGGCCGAGGTCGATCCTGCAGGAGAGTCGGACAGATGCACGCGCGACGGATCACCCTCTTCAGTTGCCTGTTCGCACTGGCCGTCGTACTGGCCGGCTGCGCAACCCAGAAGGCCTCGCTCGCCGATCTCCCGGTGCAGGAGTACGCGGGACACTTCACCTCGGGCCCGGGCGAGAGCTGGTTCCGTCCCTGCAGCGCCGCACCCGGCGACCGGCCGTGGTGGGTCACGTTCACCGAGCGCTCGGTCGCCCAGGCCGACGAGGCGCGCGCCGCAGGACGGCTGACTCCCGGGACGTCGTACTACGTCCGCTGGCGTGCCGCCGTCACGACCGGCGGCGAGGTCGGGCCGCAGGGCCCCGGGGTGCCGGCCCTGCTGGTACGCGAGTTGCTCGATCTGCGGCCAGCCGGTGCGGACGACTGCGCGAACAAGCCGTGAACGCGCGGTCCCCGTCCGAGAAGTAGCCGAGTGCGGAACCAGCCGCGGGAGGTCGTCATGAAGCGGGCTCTGCTCCTCGCGGCCGTCGCCCTGCTCCTGACCGCGTGCTCGGTCGAGCGCCAGGCAGGTGCCCCGACCCGGGCCCAGGCCCCCGGCCCGCGGGGCTACTTTTACAGCTTCTTCCCCGCGGCGGGGATCGAGTACTACTACTACGACCAGCTCGGTTCGGCCTACAGCGACCAGCCGGACGATCCGGACCTGTGGGAGGTGCCGCGGTTCGTCGAGGAGGTCGAGCAGGTCCGCCGGGCGCTGGGCCTGGGCAAGGACAACTTCTACCTTTTCGGCCAGTCGTGGGGCGGGATACTGGCGATCGAGTACGCGCTGAAGTACCAGCAGCACCTGAAGGGGCTCGTCATCTCGAACATGATGGCCAGCATCCGGGCGTACAACGAGTATGCCCGCAACGTGCTGATCCCCGCGATGGACCGGGGTGCGCTGGCGGAGATCAAGCGGCTCGAAGCCGCGGGACAGCACGCCGATCCTCGGTACATGGAGCTGCTGATCCCGCAGCACTACGTCAAGCACGTCCTGCGCATGCCGGCCGATCGGTGGCCGGACCCGGTGAACCGGACGTTCCAGCACCTGAACCAGAAGGTCTACGTCACGATGCAGGGGCCCAGCGAGCTGGGCGCGAGCGGCAGGCTGGTCGACTGGGACCGCACCGCGGACCTTGCGCGCGTCACCGTGCCCACCCTCGTCATCGGCGCCCGCTACGACACGATGGATCCGGCGTACATGGAGTGGATGGCGGGGCAGGTCAAGCTCGGGCGCTTCCTGCTCTGCCCGGAAGGAAGCCACCTGGCGCTGTACGACGACCAGCAGGTCTACATGACCGGCCTGATCCAGTTCCTCCACGACGTGGACGCGGGCCGGTTCTGAAGGGAGGTACCGTGACCGAAGGGACGATCTGTCAGAGTTGCAGCATGCCGATCGAGAGCGGTCTCTATTGCCCGCACTGCGTCGACGAGCACGGCGAACTGCAGCCGTTCGAGGTCCGCTTCGAGCGGATGGTGCAGTGGATGCTGCGAAGCGACCCGTCCCTGCGGCGGACGGAGGCGGAGCTGCGGACGCGAGCGCACATGCGCACCATGCCCGCCTGGAAGGACCATCCGCGCCTGGCGGAGTAGCCGGGGTCGCCGGTTCTCCCGGGCACACCCCCTCGTTCTCCAAGGAGCCACCGATGGCCGAGCTGAAGACGAAGAAGACCGAGGCGAGCGTCGACGACTTCATCGCCGCAATCGAGGACGATCAGCGCCGCAAGGACTGCAAGGCGGTGATGGCGATCATGAAGCGCGTGACGAAGTCCTCCCCGAAGATGTGGGGCACGAACATCGTCGGGTACGGCAGCTACCACTACAAGTACGCCAGCGGCCAGGAGGGGGACTGGCCGCTCACCGGGTTCTCGCCGCGCAAGCAGAACCTGACCCTCTACATCATGGCCGGCTTCGACGACTATCCGGAGCTGATGGCGAAGCTGGGCAAGTACAAGACGGGCAAGTCCTGCCTGTACCTCAAGCGCCTCTCTGATGTCGATCCGGCGGTGCTGGAGAAGCTGGTCGCGGCCTCGGTGAAGGACATGAAGGAGCACTACGGCCCGAAGTGACGCGGGCGCATCGTGGACACGATGACGCCACGAGACGGGGGTGGCGGTGCGACGATGCTCGTGATGCGCGCGGCAGCGGCCTGGGCGCTGATCGCGCTCGTCGAGTCGATTCACGGCACGCTGCGCGTGCTCTGGCTGCAGCCCCGCGTCGGCGAGCTGCGCGCGCGCCAGATCGCGTTCGTGACCGGCTCGATGCTGATCGTGGCTGTCGCGGCGCTGACCGTGAAGTGGATCGGCGCGCGGGGCCGGCGTGACCTGCTGCTCGTCGGGCTGCTCTGGGCGGGCCTGATGCTGCTGTTCGAGCTCGTGCTCGGCCGGCTGGCCTCGGGCTACTCGTGGGACCGGATCGCGGCCGACTACGACCCGCGGCGCGGCGGGCTGATGGCGTTCGGGCTGCTGCTCGTCGCGGCCGCGCCGTGGCTGGGGGCGCGGCTGCGCGGGGTGCGTGTCACCGCGTCGCGCTAGCGGGCGCCTCGTCGATCCGCCAGTACGCGCCGCCACCCCCTTCCCGCGCCATCAGGCCGGCCTCGACCAGGTTGCGCCGCAGCCGGGCGGTGTCGGCGCTGAAGCGCTTGAGCGCCGCGTTGAGTTCTTTTTCCGAGTAGCGCCGCCGGGGCTCGAAGGCCTGCACGACGTGGCGCAGGATCGCGACCTCCTTTTTCCATTGGACCGGGAAGGCGCGAATGCGGCCGTCGGCGTCGAGCCAGTTCCTGAGCACCTTGCGGTCGTACGCGTCGGCCTCCGGCTCGGCCGCGGGCGCGGGGGCCGGTCCGGGTCCGGACAGCGCCGGCTTCGCGAGCAGGCGCTGCGCCATCGCGGTCAGCGCGGCCGGATCGAAGCGGTAGATGCTGTAGTAGCCCTCGTTGCGCGAGGAGACCAGCCCGACCTTCGCCAGCTTCGCGAGGTGGTGCGAGACGGTCGAGGAGCTGAGGTCGAGCAGCTCGGCGAGGTGCTCCACCGAAGACGGCTCCCGCGCCAGGAACGCGATGATCCGCAGCCGGTTGGCGTCGGCGACGGCCTTGAAGAGGGCGAGCATCTCGGTGAGGTCGGTGTCGGTCATGGGGTCGGCTCCACATCCATGGACATGGGTTTAATTCTACAGAGATCGACGTACTCTGACCACGGAATTCCTGTAAGCTATTGACTGATAGCGTCTTTCGGCGTTCTTAATACAGGCGACCCTGCTTGTCGGATCGCCGGCCGTGAGCCGCAGGAGCCTCCCCGATGACAATGCCCGCCCTGTTCGTCGGCCACGGCAGCCCGATGAACGCGCTCGAGGACAACGCCTTCACGCGGGCCTGGCGCGAGGTCGCGGCGGCGCTTCCCCGGCCGCGCGCCGTGCTCTGCGTCTCGGCCCACTGGGAGACCGAAGGCCCGCGCGTGACGGCGCAGCTCCAGCCGCGCACGATCCACGACTTCTACGGCTTCCCGCCCGAGCTGTTCCGGGTCCAGTACCCCGCGCCGGGGGCGCCGGCGCTGGCCGACCGGGTCGTCGCGCTGGGGGCCTCGCACGGCGCCGCGCGCGACACCGGCTGGGGGATCGACCACGGCGCCTGGTCGGTGCTGATCCGGATGTACCCCGAGGCCGACGTGCCGGTCGTGCAGCTCTCGCTCGACACGGCGCTCTCCCCCGCCGAGCACTTCGCCCTGGCCCGCGCGCTGCGCCCGCTGCGCGACGAAGGGGTGCTGCTGCTGGCCAGCGGGAACATCGTCCACAACCTGCGCCTGATGCGCTGGGAGAGCACCGCCTTCGACTGGGCGGCAGCCTTCGACGCCAGGGTGGCCGAGCGGATCGAGCAGCGCGACGACGACGCGCTGATCGACTGGCGCGCGCTGGGACCGGGCGCCGCGCTCGCGGTGCCGACGGCCGAGCACTACCTGCCGCTGCTCTACGCGCTGGCCCAGCGCGGCCCCGGTGAGAAGGCGACCTTCTTTGCCGAAGGGGTCACGCTGGGATCGATCTCGATGCGCAGCGTGCGGATCGGCTGATCAGGGAGCGGCAGTGGACGGCCCCGCCGGCGGGTAGATCGCCTTCCAATCCGCCTTCATGTCGACCACGACCCACCCCTTCGCCGCGGCCTCGGCCAGCGCCGTGTCGAGCCGGCCGACGTGCGACTCGCGGTCGTACGCGTACTCGCGCTCGGCGTCGGTGTGCCGGACGATCAACCCGAAGCGGGCCCCCGGACCGGCGGTGGTCCACTGCAGCATCTGCAGGTCGCCGTCCGAGTTGCCGAAGGCGGCGATCGGCCGGCGCCCGACCTGACGGTTGATCCCGACCGGCTTGCCGGCCTTGTCGTCGATGAAGTCGATCTCCGGCAGGCGCACCAGGACCGGCACGCCGTCGCGCAGCTCGAACCGGGTCTTGACGGTCGAGCCGACGACCTGCTCCGGCGGGATCCCGTAGCGCTCCTCCGAGAAGGCGCGCACGAACTCGATCCCGCCGCCCGAGACGATCCAGGTGCGGAAGCCGTTGGCCCGCAGGTAGGCCAGCAGCTCGAGCATCGGCTGGTATACGAGGTCGGTGTAGGGCCGCTTGAAGCGCGGGTGACGCGCCGTCGCCAGCCACTGCCGGACTGCCTGCTGGAACTCGTCGGTGGTCATTCCGCCGTGCGAGGCCATGACCAGCTCGAGCAACCCCTTCTCGCCCGACGCGGCCAGCGCCTTCATGTCCCCCTCGAGGGCCGCCTTGAAGGGCTGCTTCGTCTTCCACTCCGGGTGCTGGGGGGCCAGGGCCTTCACGCGGTCGAGTGCGAACATCAACTGGAAGTAGGCCGGCTGCTCGGTCCAGAGCGTGCCGTCGTTGTCGAAGACGGCGATCCGTTCCGCGGGCGGGACGTAGTCCTTCCCTCCCGGCTCGGTCACCGCCCGGACGAAGGCGACGATCCGGGCCTTGCTCGGGCCGTCGTTCCAGCTGGGAAGGGGATCGGTTGCGGCCAGCCCCGGGACCGCGAGCAGCAGGGCGAGCGCGAGAGCGGCGGGCCGGCAGGCGACGCGCACGAGCCGGCGCGCGGGTTGCTTCGAGCTCATCTTCGCGTCCTCGAAAGGTCACGGGGGACACGGGCCAGGCCCGTGCCCCCCGCCGTGTGCGTCATGCGCGGCGCGATCAGTTCTTGCCGCCGGATCCCTTCTCGAGGGCCTCCATCACGGAGTTCAGGTTGAAGCTGCCGGGCTTCTGGCGCGGCGGGAAGTCCTTGAAGCTCTGGAGCCAGGCCGCGACGTAGCCCTGGGCCGGAGCCAGCAGGAAGATCCGGTCGATCCGCCACCGCTCGTACCCCATCCCCTCGTGGTCGGCCCGCTCGAACGGGTCGGCGCGCAGGCTGAAGAGCTTGGGCACGCGCAGCGTGACCATCGGATCCTGCCAGACGTCGAAGCCGTGGGAGCGCTGCTCCATGAAGACCATCTTCCACTGGTCATAGCGCAGCCCGGCCACCTCGCCGTCGTCGGTCCAGTAGAGGAACTCGCGGCGCGGCCAGTCCTTCGTCTCGCCCTTGAACGCCGGCATCAGGTTGTAGCCGTCGAGGTGAACCTTGTAGGTGGCGGCGCCAACCTTCGCGCCCTTCAGCAGGTCCTCCTTGACGTTCGGCTGGCCGACGGCCGCCAGCAGCGTGGGGAACCAGTCCTCGTGCGAGACGATGTTGTTGATCTCGCTGCCCGGCTTGATCACGCCCGGCCAGCGCGCGACGAGCGGGACGCGGTAACCACCCTCCCAGTTCGTGTTCTTCTCGCCGCGGAACGGG
The DNA here is from genome assembly GCA_025456425.1 of Acidobacteriota bacterium. Lineage (GTDB taxonomy): Bacteria > Acidobacteriota > Polarisedimenticolia > J045 > J045 > JALOKP01. The sequence continues at coordinate 16,422 of JALOKP010000057.1, forward strand.
GTGGTTCCGCCGTCCGGCCAGCTCATGACCTCGGCGCCGTTGTCGGTGGTCCAGATCACGATCGTGTTGTCGGCGATCCCGAGCTCGTCGAGCAGCTTGAGCAGCTGCCCGATCTGGCCGTCGTGCTCGACCATCCCGTCCGGGTAGACCCCGAGGCCGGTCTTGCCCTCCGACTCCGCCTTGAGGTGGGTCCAGATGTGCATCCGGGTGGTGTTGAACCAGACGAAGAAGGGCTTGCCGTCCTGCTTGGCCTTCTTGATGAAGTCGACCGACTTCCCCATCACTTCCTCGTCGATCGTCTCCATCCGCTTGATCGTCAGGGGACCGGTGTCCTCGCAGCGCTGCTTGCCCCAGGCGCCGAAGCGCGGGTCGTCCGGAAGGGTGCTGACGGTGTCGGTGGCCCAGCAGTGGTAGACGCCGCGCGGGCCGAACTTGGCCTTGAAGTCGGGGTTCTTCGGGTAGTCGGGGTTCTCCGGCTCCTCCTCGGCGTTGAGGTGGTAGAAGTTGCCGAAGAACTCGTCGAAGCCGTGGACGGTCGGGAAGAACTCGTTCCGGTCGCCCAGGTGGTTCTTGCCGAACTGGCCGGTCGCGTAGCCCTGGGCCTTGAGCATGTTCGCGATCGTCGGGTCCTCGGCCTTGAGCCCCTCGGGCGCGCCGGGCAGGCCGACCTTGGTCAGTCCGGTGCGGATCGGCGACTGCCCGGTGATGAACGCGGCGCGGCCCGCGGTGCAGGACTGCTGGGCGTAGGCGTCGGTGAAGAGCGCCCCCTCCTTCGCGATCCGGTCGATGTTGGGCGTGCGGTAGCCCATCATCCCGCGGTTGTAGGCGCTGACGTTCCAGTAGCCGACGTCGTCGCCGAACATCACCAGGATGTTCGGCTTCTTCGCGGCCGGCGCCGCCGACTGCGCAAACGCCGGCAGGGCGAACGCGAGCACGGCCAGCGCGGCGAGCACGAGCTGGAGCCTTCTTGCTTTCATGGGTCGTTTCCTTTCGTGAGCGCCGCGCGTCACGCGGAGCGTCCGGAGAGCAGGAGCGCGATGTACGGGGGGAGGGCGTCGACCGCGGCCCCGGCTTCCACCAGCCGGCGCAGGGCGGCGACCCCCTCGGGCTCCGCGTCGCGCAGGTCGCGGAGATCGAGCACCAGGGGGCGTTCGGCTTCCGAGCAGGCCTCGAGCAGGGCGGGGACCCCGGCTGCGCCGAGCCACCCGTCGACCTTGACCACCGTGCCCGGCTGCAGCGTTCGTCGAGAGATAAACAGCTTCACGGGGGTGGTTATTGCAATCCTGATACCAGCGCTTCTCGGGACGGCTAATCTGTTTATTTCGAGCTACTTGCTCCGGATGGTAGGCCTTTCTCCGGCAGCTCGGTGGGGGCTGTCCCTTTCCGGTCCGCTGGGGCCGTCAGAATACTGATACTCTCTCAGCCCGCTGAGAGGATGCTGAAGTGAGCACGCCCCCGCCCCCGGACCTGCAGTTCCAGTTCGAACGGCTGCTGGCCGACCTCTCGGCGCGCTTCGTCAACCTCGACGCCGACGAGATTCTCCCGGCGATCGAGCAGGCGCTCGAGCGGATCGTCCGCTTCTTCGGGGTCGATCGCAGCAGCCTGGCGGAGTTCGGCGCCGGCGAGGGGGAGTCCGAGACGCTCGCCTGCTGGGCCGTTCCGGGGATCGAGCGGCTGCCGCTCGGGCCGCTCCCGGTGCGGCTCGCCTGGTACGTCGAGACCCTGCGGCGCGGCGAGACGATCGCCTTCTCCAACCTTCCCGAGGGGCTTCCGGACGCGGCCGCCGCGGAGCGCGAGTACGTCCTGCGCAGCGGGATGCGCTCGAACCTCTCGTTTCCGCTGTTCGTCTCCGGGCGCCCCTTCGGCCACATCGCGCTGGGCGCATTCGCGCGCAACGTCGAATTCCCGGACGCCGTGATCCCGCGCCTGCGCCTGGTCGGCGAGGTCCTCGCCGGCTCGATCGTCCGCGCGCGCGGGGCGCGGCGCGTGCGCGAGCTGACGGCGCTGCTCGAGGCCGAGAACGCCGCGCTGCGCGCCGAGATCGCCAACTCGCACGAGTTCGAGCAGATCGTCGGCGAGAGCCCGGAGCTGCGGGGCGCCCTGCGGCTGGCGGGCCAGGTCGCGCCGACCGACACGACGGTCCTGCTGACGGGCGAGACCGGAACGGGCAAGGAGCTGTTCGCCCGGACGATCCACGCCCGGAGTCCGCGTGCGGGCCGACCGCTGGTGACTCTGAACATCGCCGCGCTGCCGCCGACGCTGATCGAGAGCGAGCTGTTCGGCCACGAGAAAGGGGCCTTCACCGGGGCCCTGTCGCAGCGGGTCGGGCGCTTCGAGCTGGCGCGCGGCGGGACGCTGTTCATCGACGAGATCGGCGAGCTTCCGCCCGAGCTGCAGGCCAAGCTGCTGCGCGTGCTGCAGGAGGGGGAGTTCGAGCGGCTCGGCTCCTCGCGCACCATGCGCACCGACGCGCGGATCGTGGCCGCGACGCACCGCGACCT
>JALOKP010000171.1 GCA_025456425.1 Acidobacteriota bacterium
GTCGAGAGCCGACGGCTCCCAGACCATGCACTTGATGTCGCGCATGCCGCCGTAGGCCTGGGCCAGGGTGACGTCGGCGATCTTCATGTTGCCGTGCTTCGCGAGAATGTCCTTCACCTCGGCGCGAAGCGTCTTGGCCTTGTCGATGAACTTCTCCTTGAGCGTGGACATGCGGACTCTCCCTCTGCGGTTGGTTAAGCGAAACAAACCAGGAAGTAACGAGGCGGTATTGTGGACCATTCCGACGGCCGAGAGAAGGGAGATAAACGAGGACGGGGGGCCGGGTTTGTCGCGAGGGAAAGCCAAGCGAAAAGGCCACCGTGGGGGCTGCGGTCCGTGGTCCGGACATACCCGGACGAATAAGGCAGTTGCCGCGCAGGTAACGCAGTAAGAAGGGCGCACACGCCCCGCGGCCCCGTCCGGCCGCGCGCAGGAGTCCGTCCATGCGCTCTCGCCCCCTCGCGGCCCTCCGCATCGCGCTCGCCGTCTGCTCCCTCCTCGTCGTGTCCGCCGCGTCCGCGCGCGCCGCGGACTGGCTGCCGCTCCGTGCGGATGCGACCGGGACGGCGGCGGAGGTCCGGCTGGAGTCCGCAATCGCCGGCGTCACCACCGCCATCGTCGAGGTGCCCGGGCTCCGGGCCGAGGTCCGCGACAGCGCGGAAGGGGGCTTCGTGCAGCTCGCGTTCGACGGCGGCGACCTGGCCGGAGTACTCGGGCGCCCCGAGATCCCGGTGCTTCGCCGGCTGGTCGAGGTGCCGCCGGGTGCCCAGGTCCGCGTCCGGCTCGAATGGCTCGGCGCGCCCGAGATCCGCGCACTGTCGGCGTGGGGCCTGCCCGCCCGCGTCTGGCCGGTCCAGCCGCCGCGCGTGAAGACGCCGGGCCACGGGCCCGCCCCCGCCTTCGCCTACGAGGGCTCGCACTACGGGACGAGCGCGTTCCTGCCCGCGGAGCCGGTCGAGGTGATCGACCGCGTGCGGATCCGCGACCGCGAGCTGGCCCTGGTCGAGATCCGACCGCTGGCCTACAACGCGGCTCAGGGGGCGCTGTCCTTCTGGACCCGCGCCCGGCTGATCGTCGAGACGCTCGGCGGCGACGCCTGCGCGCTCGGGCGCGCCGACACCCCGGCTGGCCGCGCGATGGCGGCGGGTCTCGCGCTCAACCCGCCGCTCGCCGCGCCGCCCGCGTGCGCCGGCCGCGCGCCCCTCGCGCCGCTCGCGCCCGAGGCGGCCTCGGGCGCCGAAGGGCTGCTGGTGATCGTTCACGACGCGTTCTACGACCCGCTTTCCCCCTTCCTCGACTGGAAGGAGCGGACCGGCTGGAAGGTCGTGACGCGCCGGACCTCCGAGATCGCCGATGGGACGCCAACCGACGCCGAAGTGAAGCAGGTGATCCAGCAGGCCTACGACAGTTGGACCGCGCCGCGGCTCACCGCCGTCCTGCTGGTCGGCGACACCGATTTCACGCCGATCCACCAGGGGAACGGCGGCGGCAACAGCCAGGTCACCGACAACTGGTACGCCTGCGTCTCCGGCTCCGACTACCTGGCCGACCTGGCCGTGGCGCGGATCTCGGTCCGCACGACCCAGCAGGCGCAGGACGTGGTCGACAAGCTGATGACCTACGAGCGGGCGACCTTCCCGGCGACCGCCTGGATCAAGCGGACCGGCTTCGTCGGGACCGCGGACGGCGGCTACATCGGGATGATCGAGGGGACGCACGACTGGTGCATCGACACCTTCTACCGGCCCAACGGCTACGCCGCGACCGCCTGGTCGCACGGCTATCCGGCCTGCGACCGCCACTACAACAGCTACGACGCCGACACCTCGGAGATCGCCGCCTCTATCGACGAGGGGCGCGCCTTCGTCAACTACTCCGGCCACGGCAGCAACACCTCCTGGCAGGGTCCGACGAGCCACGGCGGCTACGGCGCCAGCGACGTGCGGGCCAACACCAACGACGGGATGTACCCCTTCGTGATCGCCAACGCCTGCGTCACCGGCTCGCTGCAGGACACGGAGTGCTTTGCCGAGACCTGGCAGCGGGTCGCGCACAAGGGGGCGATCGCCTACCTGGGCGCCAGCAACAACTCGTACTGGAACGAGGACGACTACTTCCAGCGCCGGCTCAACACCCACCTCTTCCCGATGGACGCCACGCCGCCGATCGCGGTCGTCAACAACCGCGCCAAGGCCGACCTCTACACCCACTACGGCAACACCGGGACCGTCGCCTACTACGTCGACATGTACAACCTGCTGAGCGAGCCGACGCTGACGATGTGGACGAGGGCTCCGCGCCCGCTGGAGGTCGCGCACGATCCCCAGCTTCCGGCGGGAAGCGACGCGCTGACGGTCACCGTCCGGCGCGCGGGCGCACCGGCCGCGGGCGAACTGGTCGCGGCGCGCAAGAAGGACGAGGGGATCCTGGCGGCCGGCTACACCGACGCGGCCGGGGTCGCGGTGCTGCGCCTCGATCCCCCCCCGATGAACCCCGGCCCGATGGAGGTCACGGTGACCGGCCACGACGACCGGCCGTACGAGGGGACGACCGAGGTGATCCCGATGAACGGCCCATGGCTGCGCCTGGCGGCGCACGCGGTGGACGACGCGGGCGCCGGCTGCGACGCCGACGGCGTGCCGGACGTCGGCGAGACCGTGGAGATCGAGGTGACGATCGAGAACATCGGCTCGGAGGCGGCGCCCGAGGCGTGGGCCACGCTGGCCGCGGGGACCGAGGTCGCGGTCCTCGACTCGCTGCGCCCGGCCGGGACGATCCCCGCGGGTGGAACCGCACAGGTCACGTTCCACGCCCGGATCGGCGCCGGGGTCGGCTGCCAGGCGACGCCGCTCTTCACGGTCGGGATGGGCTGCCCTGGCTGCACCGCGCGGCAGGATGGCTTCACCGAGCTGCTGGAGTCGGACCACCGCGTCGAGTCCCACGACGAGGCGGTCGAGCACGGCGGAGCGGAGGCCCCGGGCTGGAGCCACCAGGCGCTGTTCGGCAGCGACGAGTGGCGCGTCGTCTCGACCCAGAACCACACCGCGGGCGGACGCTACAGCTACTACGCCAGCGACCGCGCGATGCAGCGCGACGTCGTGCTGGTGACCGATCCGCTGGCGCCGCAGGGCGCCGCCACGCTGACCTTCTGGAGCCGCTACGAGCTGACCGCCGGCAAGAGCGGCGCGATGGTCGAGATCAGCGACAACGGCGGAGCGAGCTGGACCGACCTCCATCTCTTCTTCGCCGAGCACCCCTACACCCACACCTGCGGCAACGGGACCGACGCGCGCCAGTGCTGGTCGGGCAGCAGCGGCGGCTGGGTGCGCACGACGGCCGACCTGGGCTCCTTCGCGGGGAAGACCGTCCAGGTGCGCTTCCGTCTCGGCTCGATCAACGGGTCGGGGAGCGGCTGGTGGGTCGACGACGTGACGCTCACCAACGACTTCGTCGGCTGCGACGTCCACCCCTGCGGGATCCCCGGCGAGATCGTGATCGCCTCGGCCGACTGGTCGGCCGGCCGCACGGTGCTGAGCTTCCAGCGCGACGTGGTCGCGCAGCGCTACCGGGTCTGGCGCGCGACCGACTGCCGCGCGGCGGAGAACTTCACCGACGTCACGGCGCTGGACGACGACGACACCGACACGACCTTCCAGGATCCGTTCGGCGGCCCCTTCGCCTGCTGGATCGTGCAGGGCATGGGACCGGACGGCGCGGGGCCCTGGGGCCACTTCGGGCGCTGAGCGCGGCCGGGGACGCTCACCGGCCGCCGCCTCAACGGGCCGGGCGCGGCTCCGGGAAGGGGGTGGCCAGCAGCTCGGCCGGCGCCAGCGCGGCGTCCAGCGCGGCGGCCAGCCGGGGCGCGGTCCAGGCCGGGTCGAGCTGGGCCAGCGCCCGGACGAACTGCAGGTGATCGCGCGACCGGCGGTACTCCGGTTCGCGCGGCGGGTGCTGCAGGTAGCGCGGGAGCAGCGCCAGGTCCGGGTCGACGAGCAGCGTGAGCGAGTAGTGGACCAGGCTGCGGTCCTTGTGCAGGCAGGCCCCGCCGATCTTGCGCCCGTCGAGCGCGAGGTCGCAGATCCCCTCGCGCGTCGCGCCGCGGACGCCCGACCGGGCAAGCCCCTCGATCACGAAGGCGGAGATCCAGTCGAAGACGGTGCGCGACGACGGCAGCCCGTCGGCCGGGACCGCGAGCGCGACGACGACGTTGCCCGGGTCGAGCACGACCGCGCAGCCTCCGCCGGCGCGGCGCAGCACCGGCACGCCGTCGGCCGCGATCGCGCCGAGGTGCAGCTCGCGCTCCGGCCGGCTGCCGGCGCCCAGCACGACCTGCGGGCCAGGGGGCCGCGTCACGGCCAGCCGCGTCACGCCGTCGGCGCGCACCGCGGCCAGCAGCGCGTCGTCGGCGTCGTAGCGACCGATCGTCAGCGGCACGGAGGCCGGGCCCGCGGCGGGCGTCGACTCGCCATCCGTTCGGGCCGGCACGGAGGCCGGCCCCTACGTTTTTTTGAGGAAGATGTGAACCGGCTCGCCCGCGGCCACCTCGGCCGCCTCCATCAGGAGTTCCGAGAAGGTCGGGTGCGGGTGGACCGTCGCCATCAGGTCCTCGAGCGTCGCCCCCATCTCCAGCGCCAGCGCCGCCTCGGCGATCAGGTCCGATGCGTGCGGCCCGACGAGGCCGACCCCCAGCACCAGCCCGGTTCCGGCATCGGCGATCACCTTCGCCATCCCGTCGATGCTCCCGACCGTCCGGGCGCGGCCCAACGCGGCCAGCGGGAACTTGCCGACCTTGACCTGCACGCCCTTCTGCTTCGCTTCCTCTTCCGTCAGCCCGGTCCAGGCCAGCTCGGGTTCGGTGAAGACCACCGCCGGGATCGAGACGTTGTCCACCGCCGAGGGCTTCCCGGCGATGACCTCCGCGGCGACCTTCCCCTCGCGGCTCGCCTTGTGCGCCAGCGCCGGCCCCGGGACGATGTCGCCGATCGCGAAGACCTGCGGCTCGCGCGTTCGGCAGTCCGGCGCGACCTCGATCAGCCCCTTCGGCCCGAGCTGGATCGCCGTCTTCTCGAGCCCGAGGTTCTCGGTGTTGGGCTTGCGGCCGACCGCGACCAGCACGCGGTCGAACTCGTGCTGCTTGGTCTCGCCCCTGGCCTCGATCGAGACCAGGTAACCGGGCCCCTTGCGCTCGACCCGCGTCACCTTGGACTCGATCCAGACGCTCTCGAAGCGCTTCTTCGCGCTGCGGTGCACGATCGCAACCAGGTCCGGGTCGGCGCCGGTCAGCAACTGCGGCAGCAGCTCGACCACCGAGACCTTGGAGCCCAGCCCGGCGTAGACGAACCCCAGCTCCAGCCCGATGTAGCCGCCGCCGATCACCAGCAGCCGCGGAGGGATCTCCGGCAGCTCGAGCGCCTCGCGCGAGGTCCAGAGTCCCAGGCTCTCGTCGAACGGCATGATCGGCCGCGAGCCGGTCGCCAGGATGCAGTGCTTGAAGCGGATCCCGGAGACGTCGGAGTCCTCGAGCGCCAGGTCGTGCGGCCCGGTGAAGCGGGCGCGGCCGCGCACGACCTCGATCCCGCGCTGCTTGAGGAGGCCCTTGACGCCGGTCGAGAGGCCGTCGACGACCCCCTGCTTCCAGCTCCGCAGGCCGGCCAGGTCGATCGACGGCGCGGCGAACGAGATCCCCATCTTCTTCGCGGTCGCCGCGCCGTGGATCACCTCCACCGCGTGGATCAGCGTCTTGGAGGGGATGCACCCCTCGAGCAGGCAGACCCCGCCGAGGTGCTCGCGCTGCTCGACCAGCACGACCTCCTTGCCCAGGTCGGCGGCGCGGATCGCGGCGACGTAGCCCCCGGGCCCGCCGCCGACGACGACGACCTCGGTCTCCTGGGAGAGGCTGCCCATCACCATCGTCAGGCCTCCAGCAGCCAGCCGAGCGGGTCGGACAGGCGGCGGATCACGGCCGACATGAAGCGCGCTGCGTCGGCGCCGTCGGCGATCCGGTGGTCGAAGGTCAGGGTCAGCGGCAGGATCGTGCGCACCACGACCTGGCCGTCGCGCACCACCGGGCGCTGCTCGGCCCGGCCCATCCCCAGGATTGCGCACTCGGGGTAGTTGATCGTCGGGATCAGCCCCTTGCCGCCGAGCGGCCCGACGTTGGTGATCGAGAAGGTCCCGCCGCGCAGGTCGGCGACGTCG
>JALOKP010000058.1 GCA_025456425.1 Acidobacteriota bacterium
GATCTGGTTCTACCTGACGACGGTCCGCGACCGCGAGCGGATCAAGCGCGCCTTCTCGCTCTACCTCTCGCCGGCGATGACCAAGCAGATCGCCGAGGATCCTACGAAGCTCGACCTCGGCGGCGAGGAGATCGTGGCGACCGCGATGTTCACCGACATCAAGGGGTTCACGACCGTGGCCGAGGCGATGGGCGCGAAGGAGACGGCGGCGATGCTCAACCGCTACTTCTCTGAGGCCACGCGCCACGTCTTCGATACGGGCGGCACGCTGGTCAAGTACATCGGCGACGCCGTCTTCGCGATCTGGGGCGCGCCGCTGAAGATGGACGACCACGCGGCCCGGGCCTGCGAGGCGGCGCTGGCGATGTCGCGGATGCAGGCGGGCGGCGACGGGACCGAAGGCCCGGACCACCCGGTGCGGAAGCTGGTCACGCGGATCGGCGTCCACAGCGGCCCGATGCTGGTCGGAAACCTCGGCTCGGCGCAGCGCTTCGACTACACCGCGATCGGCGACGCGGTGAACCTCGCGGCGCGGCTCGAGGGGTTGAACAAGATGTTCGGCACGCGCGCGATGATCTCGGGCGACGCGCTGGCGCAGTCCGGCGGGCGGTTCGCTGTGCGCCGGCTGGGGCGGATCCGCGTCGTCGGCCGCGCCGAGCCGGTGGAAGTCCACGAGCTGATCGGACACGCGGGAGAGGCGACCACGCCCGACGCAGCGACGGTGGCGCGCTTCGAGGCCGCGTTGAAGCAGTTCGAAGCCGGGCGCTTCGCGGAGTCGGCAGAGGGGTTCGCGGCCGTGGCCGGCGCAACGGGCGGTGCGGACGGCCCGGCCGCGTTCTACCTGAAGCAAGCGCGGAAGTACCAGGAGCAGCCGCCGGCCGGCTGGGACGGCGTGGTGGTGGCAGAATCGAAGTGACGCACCGGGAAAGGGGCCGTTCGATGCCGCGCAGGATGGTGGTCGCGCTCGCGCTCGCGGCGCTGGTTGTAGTCTTCGGAGCCGGCTGGGCCGCCGGCGTGGCGTCGGCTGCGGCCGGCGGGGGCAGCGCGGCCGGTGCGGGCACCTCGGTCGCAGCGGCCGAGGGGTTCGGGGTCGTCGCGCTGCGCAATACCTACGACCCGGGCGAGGGCGCGCCGCTCCACGAGCACCCCGCGCCGCGCCTGGTCGTCGTCCTCTCCGGCGGGACGCTCGAGGTGGCCGGCCCGGACGGCTCGGCGCACACCGTCGACCTGGCCGCCGGCCAGGTCATGCTGCGCGGCCCCGAGGCCCACGCGCTGAAGAACGTCGGCACCTCGACGGTCGAGACGGTCGAACTGGACCTCCCCTGCAGGCCGGGGACCGCTTCCGAGGCCCGGTAGTCGCGCGCGGCGGGAGCGGCTTACCGAATTACGGTAGCTGTCCCCGGTTTTCGCGTTCGAGCAGGGCGCTGGCCAGCACGAGCGGGCCGACGCGCCCGACGAACATCGCGGCCGTGACGATCAGCTTGCCGGCGGTGGTCAGTTCCGGGGTGAGGTTCATCGACAGGCCGACCGTGCCCAGCGCCGAGGCGGACTCGAACAGGACGCGCCGGTCGAGCGCCCCCTGGGCCAGCGCCAGCAGCCCCGTGATCAGCGCGTAGGTCCCGAGGAAGGCCAGCGCGACGCGGAGCGCCCGGCGGCGGGCCGGCGCCCCGGGGCCGCTGCCGCGCCGCGCGCCCGGCAGCAGCGCCGCGACGGTCGTCGTCTTCATCCCGCCGGCGGTGCCGCCCGGTGAGCCGCCGATCAGCATCCAGACGATCGCGAGGCCGACCGCCGGCAGGCCGAAGGCGGCCACGTCGACCGAGTTGAACCCCGCCGTCCGGAGGGTCACCGACTGGAAGAAGGACGCCAGCCACTTCGCGGGCGCATCCAGCGGCGCGAGCGTCCGGTGCGCCTCGAATCCGCGGAACAGCAGCGTCCCGCCCACGACCAGGATCGCCGTCATGGCCAGCGCGGCGCGCTGCTCCCAGTCGAGCGGCGTGAGGTCGCGCCGCGTCGCGCGCGCGCCCAGCCGGAGCAGCAGCACGAAGCCGAGGCCGCCGGCGACGATCAGCGCCGCGATCACCAGGTTGGTCGCGGGGTCCCCGACCAGGCCGGTCAGCGAGGCGCCCTTCGCGAACAGCGCGAAGCCGGCGTTGCAGAACGCGGACACGGCGTGGAAGACGGCCCACCCGCCACGCGTCACGGCGTCCGGCAGGAGCCGGTCCCAGGCCCAGAACAGCGCCGCTGCCCCGGCGGCCTCGATCGCGAAGGTCACGCCGAGAACGCGGCCCAGCAGGGCGCGCACGTCGGTCGAGTCGGTGGCGTCCCCCTCGGCGATCGCCTTGGCCAGCCGCTGCTCCTGCCCGCCCGTGTAACGCCGCCCGCCGAAGACCGCGAAGGCGGTCGTCAGCGTCAGCACGCCCAGCCCGCCGACCTGGATCAGCACCAGCAGCACGCCGTAGCCGAGCTTGGAGAACTGCTGCGCGGTGTCGACCACGGCCAGCCCAGTGACGCAGCCGGCCGAGGTCGCCGTGAAGAGCGCGTCGACCAGCGGGAGCGGGGCGTTGCGGCGGCATCCCGGCAGCATCAGGGCGACGGTCCCCGCGGCGACCAGCAGCCCGAACGAGGCCACCGCCATCTGCGCGGGCGCCAGCCGAAGCCGCAGCATGAGGTGGTTGGCCAGGGCCGAGCGCGCGGCGACGATCGCCAGGAAGTAGAACTGGACGACCGCCACGAGCAGCGCCCAGCTCGGGTCGGGGACGTGGCGCGCCGCGAGGTAGGCGGCCTCCGGGGTCTCGCTCAGGCCCACGTAGACGAAGGCCTGCGAGGCCAGCACGGCCAGCATCGAGAAGTCGAGCCAGTGGGTCGCGAGGTAGTCGAGCGGCCGGCCCACGACCAGCAGCTTGGAAAGCTGCAACGCGACGAACGCGACGACGCAGGAGAACTGCAGGCCGGTCAGCCAGCCCTCCCAGGGCGGCCCGACGAGCAGCCCGTAGACCAGGATGGCGGCCCCCAGGCCGGTCAGCGCGGGGACCGCCATCGCGGCGTTGATCCGCGCGACGGCCCGGCTGCGTTCCTCGCGTTTCACGCCGCGTCGTCGGTCCCGCGGGCCCCGTCCGCCGGCCCGGCGTCCAGCAGCGGCCCGTCGAACTCCAGCGGCACGCGCACCAGGGCGCCGTACGGGACGCGCACCAGCACGCCGTCGTCCCGGCGCAGCGTCAGCGCAAGCGGCCCGTCGCCGACCACCACCCCCTCCAGCGCGCCGGCGCGCAGCCGCGTTCCGCGCGCGACGAACCGGCCGTAGTGGAGCGCCAGCCCGCCCAGGAAATCGGTCGCGAGGTCGCGCGCGCCGACCAGGAAGACGAGCGCCAGCAGTCCCGACAGCGCGAGCAGCGCGATCCCCGGCGGCCCCGGCAGCAGCATGCCGGCCAGCAGCACGAACAGCCCGATCAGCAGCAGCTGGATCGTGATCGCGGTCGTCCGCGGGCCTCGTCCGGTCGGTGTGCCGGGCCGGGTGGAGCCCCCGTCCGCCGGGCCGCCGAACGACCGCGCCACCGCGCGCAGGCTGGCGCGCAGCAGCAGCGCGAGCAGAACCAGCAGCGCCAGGCGGGGGAGCAGCCCGAGCAGCCCCGCCCCCGCCTCGGTCGCCGTGCGCCAGACCAGTTCGGTCAGGCGCATGCCGTAGGCCGAGGTCGTCGGGATCAGCCGCAGCATCGCGACCGCGAAGCCGTAGGTCAGGGTCAGGTAGACGGTCCAGCGCAGCACGGCCAGCAGCGACGAGAGGAGCCGGCGGACGCCGGAGGCGCCGAGCAGCGTGACGCCGCCCAGCTCGATCGGGTGGCGGTGCCAGCGCGGGTGGAGCAGCACCAGCCGCAGCCGCAGGAACAGGAAGCGGGCGGCGATCAGGGCCGCGAGCCAGAGCACCGGGATGACCACGCCGAGCGCCGCACTGCGCAGCAGGCCGGACGAGTAGAGCGCGGCCTTCTCGCGGGCGAAGCGCGGCCGGATCTCGTCCATCCAGCGCCGTGCGACCTCCTCGGTCGGGAGGCCGGCGACGAGCGCGTCGTTCGGCCCGGCGCGCAGCAACTCGCGGCCGCAGACGAAGACCGCCGGACGGCCGTCGGCGTCCCCCAGGGCGAAGCTCTCCGGCGTGCAGGCGGGATCCGCCAGCGCCTCGTCCAAGCGCACCGCGGCGATCTGCGCGCGCTCCGTCGCGCTGAGCTGACCGAGCGGGGCGTAGATCGTCGGGCCGGGGGTGCGGCCGATTCGGACCGCGTGGCCGGCGGCCGCGGGGGCCGGGGCGGTCGCGGAGGGCGGAGCCGCCGGCGGTGCGGGCGGCGGCTCCTGCGCCCCGGCGGCGGGCGCCAGCAGGGCCAGGACGGCGGCGGCCGCGATCCACTCCGGACGGAAAAGGGGCCTCACGGCGGCATCATAGCGGACCTGTCCCGCCCCCCCGCACGGGGACGCTCTGCCCGGGCCCGGGGCCCGCCTCGCCACCGCGGGACGGTCCCCGTTCCGGCCGCACCCCCGGACGGTGTCTCCCGGGCCGCTCTCCCGTATCCTGCTTCCGTTGCGCGGGCTGGCCCTGCGCGGCGAGGAGGGCCGATCGATGCACGTGCCGGACGGGTTCCTGAGCGCGACGGTCGCCGCGGGGGCGTGGGCGCTGGGTGCCGGCGCGCTCGGCGGCGCGCTCGGCGCCGAGCGGCGCGATCCCGAGCCGGTCCCGGCCGGCGTGCTCGGCGCGCTCGCGGCCTTCGTCTTCGCGGCGCAGATGGTCAACGTCCCGGTCGCGCCCGGCACCAGCGGTCACCTCGTCGGCGCCACGCTGACGGCGGCGCTGGTCGGGCCGTGGCGCGCGGTCGTGGTGATGGCCGTCGTGCTGGCGGTCCAGGCGCTGCTGTTCCAGGACGGCGGGATCACCGCCTACGGCGTCAACCTGCTGGCGATGGGCGCGGTCGCGGTCCTCGTCGGCTACGCCTCGACGCAGGCGATCGCGCGCCGCGTCGGCGGCGTGCGCGGCCTGGCGGCGGGCGCGGTCGTCGGTGCGTTCCTGGCGACGCTTGCCGGCGCCGCCGTGATCGCCGCCGCGCTCGCCGCGTCCGGCCTTTACCCGGCCAGGGGGATCCTGCCGGTGATGCTGCTGACGCACGTGCCGATCGGACTGCTCGAGGCGGCGCTGACCGGCGCGATCCTCGCCACCGTGCTGCTCTGGCGGCCCGACCTGGCCGCCGGGCTGCAGCGCGACGGCCGCCCGGTGGCGCACCCGGTCGCGTCCACACTCGGCACTCTGGGCCTCGCTCTGCTGGTCGCCGCGTTCGCTGCGCCCTTCGCGTCGGCGCTGCCCGACGGGCTCGAGGCGACGGCCGAGCGGCTGGGCTTCGCCGGGCGGGCCCGCGCGCTCTGGCCCGCGCCCGCGCCCGACTACGAGCTGCCGCTGGCGGCGGCGCTCGGGCGGTTCGCTCCCGCGCTCGCCGGGCTGGGCGGGACGATCGCCGCCGCGGGCTTGGCCTGGGTCCTCTCGCGCGGGCTGTCGGCGCGCGGCCGGACTGGCCACCGTTGAGCGGCGTGCGCTTCGTCCGCCGCCCGGGCCCGGTGCTCGCGGCGGGGCTCGCGCTCGTCGTCGCGGCGGCGCTGACGCCGGCAGGCCTCGGTCCGCGCGCGGTTCCGGCCTGGGCGTGGGGGCTGTGGGGCGCGGTCTTCGCCGCCGGGCTGCTGCTGATGCGCGCGGCCGGGCTGACTGCCGCGCAGGCGGTACGGCGCGTCGCCTGGCTGCTGCCGCTGGTCGCACTGTTCGCGCTGCCGGCGGCGCTGCTCGCACCGTCCGGTCGCCGGCTCGAGATCGCCGCGGCGCTGGCCGTGCGGGCGCTGGCCGCGACGGCGGCGGGGGCGGGGCTCGCGACGCGGCTGGGCCCGCTCGGCCTGGTGCGCGGCGCGGCAGCGCTGGGCGTGCCGCGGCGGCTGGTCGAGGTGCTGGAGGCGGCGCTGGGCAGCCTGGCCGGCGTGCTGCGCCAGGTCCGGGCGATGCTCCGGGCGCGCGAGGCGCGGCGGCCGGCGTTCGGTGCGTTCCGCGCGCTGGCGCGCGAGCCGGGCGCCACCGTCACCGGCTTCGGCCGCTTCGCGGGGGCGCTGCTGCTGCGCTCGCTCGAGCGCGCCGAGGCGCTGGAGCGCGCGCGCCGCGCGCGCGGCGGGGCGGACGCGTGACGCCGCCGGTCGCGCTCGAGGTCGAGCACCTGACCTACCACTATCCCGACGGCTCGCCGGCGCTCGACGGCGTGTCGTTCTCGGTCGCGCCGGGCGAGCGGGTCGCGCTGCTCGGCCCCAACGGCGCGGGCAAGTCGACGCTGCTGCTGCACCTGGCCGGCCTGCTGCCCGAGCGCCAGCGCTACCTGCACCGCCACGCCGCGCTCGACGCGCCGCACCGGCACGACGCCCAGGGGCACGTGCACGTCGACGGCACCGAGCTGACGCCGCGCACGATCCGCACGATCCGCGACCGGGTCGGGATCGTGTTCGAGGATCCCGACGATCAGTTGATCGGGCTGACCGTCGGCGAGGACGTCGCCTACGGACCGCGCGCCCGGCGCTGGCCGGCCGAGGAGGTCGAGCGTGCCGTGCGCGAGGCGCTCGCCGCGGTCGGGCTGGCGGGCTTCGAGGAGCGCTTCCCGCACCACCTGTCGACCGGCGAGAAGCGGCGGCTGTCCCTGGCCGGCGTGCTGGCCTGCCGGGCCGGCCTGCTGCTGCTGGACGAGCCCTCCGCCGGGCTCGACCCGCGCGGCCGGCGCGAACTGGCCGAGCTGCTCGACGGGCTGCCCGCGACGATCGTCGTCGCCAGCCACGACCTGTCGTTCGTCGCGCGGCTGGCGCCGCGCGCGCTGGTGCTCGACCGCGGGCGCGTCGTGGCCGACGGCCCGACCGCGGCGCTGCTCGCGGACCACGACCTGCTGCGCCGCCACGGTCTGGACTGACCGCCGGCGCCAAGGAGATCCCCGTGAACACCTTCGTCCTGCGCGTGTACGACCCCCGCGGCCCGATGGACGGGCTGCTGCTCGAGTTGCGCGAGGACCACGCGCTCTCCGACCTGCACTGGGCGATCGCCTCCGCGCTGGGCGTGCCGGGGGAGGGCGGCTACGCCTTCGACCTGGCCGGCGACGAGGCGCCCGACTTCGACGACCCCGACTTCGTGCTCGACGAGAAGGTCGCGGCGCTCTTCCCGCTGCGCGAGGTGATCGACGAGCTGGGTGGCCGGATCTGGCACCGGGCGGGGGAGGGGATCGGGACCGAGATCGTGCCCGACCGGCTGCGCGTCGCCTACGCGCGCGCGAGCTACCCGCGGCGGGCCGGGGACGATCCGGACGGACCGCCGGTGTTCGCCGACGCGACCGAGGCGACCCGCCGGCTGCGCAGCGAAGCGCTGGTCCACGCGGCCGCGATGGACGAGATCGTGCGGCGCGGCACGGTCGGCGAGCTCGACCCGGAGCACGGGCCGCTCGACCCGCGCGCCGCGCTGGCGCGGCTGGGGGAGCTGCTCGACTGGGCGGCGGTGGACCGGCGGCGGATCGCGGCGGTCGAGATGCTCACCGACTCGCACTGGAGCTACTGGCTGCGCCAGTGGCTGACCGGCGAAGCGCCGCGGCTGGGGCTGAGCGACGAGGCGGCGGCGCTGCTCGCGCGCTGGGCCGAGCTGGACCGGCGCGAGGAGGCGCTGGCGCGGCGCGCGCTGGTGCTGGCCAAGGCGGGGCGCGGGGACGAGGCGGCGGCCGAGGCCGATGCGGTCCTGGCCAGCCCGCGGCGCGACGGCTGGGCGATGTTCCTGGCCGCGCAGGCCCTGGAGGCCGCAGGGCGGGCGGATCGCGCCGAGGCGGTCTACCGCGAGCTGCTGGACGCGGAGGAGATCCCGCCCGCCTTCGAGATCGGCGTGCTGGAGCGCCTGGCGCCGCTGCTCGCGCGCGCCGGCCGCGCGGCGGAAGCGGCGCCGCTGGCGGAGCGCCGGGCCGCGCTGGAGCAGGCGGACGCGCGCCGGCGCGCCGGCGGTGGGCCGGGCGAGGAGGACGCCGACGAGGACCTGGACGGGCTGCTCGCGCTCGACGACGACGACGAGGCGATCGACGACGAGGACGACGACGAGCTGATGGGGCTGGTCGCGGCCGAGGCCGAATCGGACCTGGAGATCGGCGCCCCCGAGCTGCCCGGAGAGGGCGAGGAGGGCGCGGCCTTCCGCTCCGCGCGCGCGGCGCTGCTCGAGTTCGCGGCGCAGCCCCTGCACGCGCCGCGCATCGCGGCGGCGCTGGCCGAGGCAATGGACGAGGAGCTGTCGCAGTTCACGCTGCAGGACCTGCTCGAGCGGTTCGAGCCGCGCAGCGCGGCCCAGGCGCTGGTGGAGTGGGTCCTGTTCGACCACCGCGACGACCGGGGCCGGACGCTCGCCGCGCTCTTCCTGGACGAGCCGGGGGCCGCGCTCGACGAGGAACAGCGGCGCGCGCTGCAGCGCGCCGCCGCCAGCCCGGTCAGCCTGTACCGCGTCAAGGCGATCGCCCCCGGCCGCGCGATGACGCTGGCCGACCTGCCGCGCGGCCGGACGGTCGAGGTGGTCGACTCGCTGCTGGCGCACCGCTTCGACCCCGAGGAGCTGGTTGCGATGCGGGTCGTCGAGCTGGACGGGGTGCTGCGCCCGACCGGCGGCTACTTCGCCTTCGCTGCCGAGGACATGGGCGAACTGATGGCCGCGCTGCTCCAGGCCTACGAGGACTACACCGAGATCTTCCCCGGCTCCGGCTGGGACGAGGTGCTGCGCGAGCACTTCGACCTGTTCCCGGCCTTCCTGGCCTTCAAGTCGGTGCGCGAACCGCAGGAGTAGGGGCGACGCCCGGCCACCGCGCCGGGCGCCACCGGGAGGGAGGCAGGCCATGCCGCTCAGGGTGTCCGAAGAGATCGAGATCGACGCGCCGCCCGAGCGCGTCTGGCCCTACCTGGCCAGCGAGCGCGGCCTGGCCGCCTGGAACGACGCGCTGGCGCGCCTCGAGCCGCCGGCGCTGCGCGCGGGCGAGACCTGCCGCATCGTGCTGCGGGCCGGGCCCGACGGGATCGAGCAGGCGCAGGAGGCGTCGGTCGTCGCGTGCGAGCCGGGGCGGCAGCTGGCGCTCGAGCTCGCGGGCGGCCGGCTGCCGCCGGGCGTCGGCCTGCGGCTCGACCTCTCGCTCCGCCCGGCCGGGACCGGGACGCACCTCGTGATCGAGGCGGAAGCGCAGGTCCCCGGCTTCCTGGCCAGCCTGGCGGGCCCGATGGTGATGCCGCGGGCGACGGCGGAAGTGCGCGCCGCGGCGACGCGGCTGAAGGAGGCGGTGGAGGGGGGGCGGTAGGGGGTCGTAGCGCGCCGAGCCGGGGCGCGCGCTGAGTCGTGCAATCTTGCATTTGGAATGCACGATTGCACGGGTGGTGGCGTTGCAGGCCCCTGGCTCAGGGCGACCCCGTGTCGCACGCGTCTCCCACCCCGTCCCCGTCGGAGTCGGCCTGGTCGGGGTTGGAGACCGACGGGCAGTTGTCGCAGGCGTTTCCCACGCCGTCCCGGTCCACGTCCTTCTGCGCGGGGTTCGCGATCGTCGGGCAGTTGTCTCCGCCGTCCGGCGCGCCGTCGGCGTCGCTGTCGGCATCGAGCGGGTCGAGGCCCGCGGCGATCTCGTCCGCATTGGCCAGGCCGTCGGCGTCCTCGTCGCCGTCCGGCCCAAGAACCTGCACTATCTCGGTCAGCCCGCGAATCGCGAAGTCGTCGATGTACCAGCCGGCGTACTGGACCGAGCCGTCGGACGACATCACGAACCGGACGAGGACCTCGCGCCCGGCGTACGGGGTCAGGTCGTACGACGCCAGCGCGTAGCCGCCAAGGTAGCCCGTGAACTCGTCGAGCGGGTCCCAGCTCGCGCCGCCGTCGGACGAGACCTGGATCCGGCCGCGGTCGCTCCAGTACTCGGACCGGAACCAGTGCCAGATCGAGAGCTGCGGTCGCGATCGGCGGGGCAGGCGGACCGGCGCGGAGACGAGCGACGCGGAGACGTTCGCCGGGTAGTCGCCGTCGAGCCGCGTGGCCCAGCACCGCGTGCCCGAGTGCGCGCCGTTCGGGCCCGAGCGGGGCTTGCCCCACTCCCAAGGATCGGCCGCTCCCGAATGGGTGAAGCCGCCGTCTTCGGCGTCGAAGTCGCGCTCCAGCGCGGTCCGCACCGCGACATCGTTGGACTCGGTGTCCTCGCTGGCCAGGAAGACGTCCTGGAGGACGTCGTCGCGCACCTCCAGCGTGACCACCCCTCCCGTGAACTCGACCAACGCCCGGCTCGTCCCGCCGCCGGCGACGAGCACGCCTTCGGACGCTGCGTGACCGAAGACCGCCGAGCCGGAAAGCGTCAGCGTCGTCCGCACACCCGCTAGATCCGCGGCCAGTTCGCCGGTGGCGCGCCGCTGCAGGCGGTACGTCACGGGAACCGGCTCTCCCTGGAGCGTGTAGCCCCGCGCGACCGGGACGACGTCGAGCGCGTCGTCCGGGAAGGGATCGCACCCGTCGCCCAGCCGGTCGCCGTCGCGATTGCCGTTGTCCGGGGTCGCCAGCCCGGGACACGCGTCGCAGGCGTCGCCGATCGCGTCGCCGTCCGTGTCCGACTGCTCCACGTTCGGGGCGGCCGGGCAGTTGTCGCACGCGTCGCCGAGGCGGTCGCCGTCGTCGTCCTGCTGCGCGGGGTCGGGCCGGTCCGGGCAGGTGTCGACCAGGTCGGCGACTCCGTCGCCATCCGGGTCGTCGCAGGCGTCGCCTGGCCCGCCCGGGTGGACCGCGTCCGACTGGTCCGGGTTCCAGACCGCGGCGCAGTTGTCCGGCGCGCAGGAGACCAGCGGGCGGTCCGGGTCTCCGAACCCGTCGCCGTCGGTGTCGGTGCACGCGTCGCAGGCGTCCCCCACGGCGTCGCGGTCGGCGTCCTCCTGGCCAGCATTGGCGACTCCGGGGCAGTTGTCGGCGACGTCGATCATGCCGTCGCCGTCGCTGTCCTCGCACGCGTCGCCCACGCCAGGGACGCCGCCGGTGTCGGCCTGTTCCTCGTTGGGGACCTTCGGGCAGTTGTCCGCCCCGTCGAGAACGCCGTCCTCGTCGGTGTCGGGCTTGTAGGGATCGAGCCCGGCCGCCACTTCGTCGGCGTTGCTCAGGCCGTCCCCGTCCTCGTCCCCCTCGGGGGAGACGAAGGTGATCGACGCGCCGATCCCGCGGATCGAGACGTCGTCCAGGTACCAGCCCGGATAAGCGAGCTGCGCCTGGACCTTGAAGAAGAACCGGATCTGGACGGTCTGGCCCGCGTACCGGGAGAGGTCGATCCGGTGCGGCGCGTAGCCGCCCAGCTCGCCCGAGAACGAGGTCTCCCACCACCAGTACGGCTGCTCCGCGGAGCTGGTCTCGACCGCGCCGAAGTTGAAGCCCTCGTCCGCGATAGCCAGCCAGTGCCAGAACTCGAGGACCGGCCGGGAGTGATCGGGAAGCTCGACCGGCGGCATCGTCAGGTACGTGGCGCAATAGTACGGGGTGGAGGCAGGGAGCATCGTGGCCCAAACCCTGCGGCCCGAGTGCGCGACACCGGGACCGGAACGGGGCTCGCCCCACTCCCAGGCCTCGCAGGTCCCCGACGTCGTGAACCCGCCGTCGGACTCCTCGAATGACGCCTCGCGGGAGGTCCGGACCAGCACGTCGTTCGCCTCGGAGTCCTCTCCTTCGAGGAACACCGTCTCGCTGGCCGTGTCGTCGACCGCCAGCGTCACGCGCCCGTCGACGAACTCGACCAGCGCACGGTTCGTGCCGCCCCCGGCCAGCAGCAGGCCGTGCTGAGCGACCTCGCCAAACGTCGCCGATCCCGAGAGCGTCAGCGTCGTGCGCACGCCCGGGAGGTCGGTGACGGGCGCGCCGTCGTCGCGCCGCTGCAGCTCGTACGTCACGGTGACCGGGGTGCCGGCGAGGCTGAAGTCCGCGCCGCTCGCCACGACGACCAGCGCGAGGTCCGGGTAGGGGTCGCAGGCGTCGCCCAGCCGATCGCCGTCCCGATTCGCCTGGTCGGGGTTCGCGAGGCGGAGACAGTTGTCGACCGGACAGAGCGCGGGGGACCACTCCGGATCGCCGAACCCGTCGCCATCCGAGTCGTTGCACAGGTCGCAGGCGTCCCCCGTGCCGTCGACGTCGCCGTCCGCCTGCGTGGGGTTGGCCGTCGTTGGGCAGTTGTCCTGCGGGCAGGTCGACGCGGGCCAGCCGGGGCTGCCGAAGCCGTCGCCGTCGGGATCGGTGCACGTGTCACACGCGTCTCCGGCCCCGTCCCGGTCGGCGTCCTGCTGGGCGGCATTGGCGGTGTCGGGGCAGTTGTCGTTCAGATCGGCCGCGCCGTCTCCGTCCGGATCGTCGCACGCGTCGCCGATGCCGTTGGGGTGGATCGCGTCCGCCTGGTCCGGATTCCGCCGCGTCGGGCAGTTGTCGAGCGGACAGGTCGACGCGGGGAAGTCGGGCTCGCCGAACCCGTCGCGATCGACGTCCGTGCACGCGTCGCAGGCGTCGCCGCGGCCGTCGAGGTCGGCGTCCGCCTGGCCGGGGTTACCGGCGGCGGGGCAGTTGTCGCAGGCGTCGCCGCGCTGGTCCGCGTCGCCGTCCGCCTGGTCGGGGTTCGCGCCGGCGGGGCAGTTGTCGCACTCGTCTCCGCGCCCGTCGGCGTCGGCGTCGGCCTGGCACGGGTTCTTCACGGTGGTGCAGAGATCGCACGCGTCGCCGACGCCGTCGCGATCGGCGTCCGCCTGCAGGGGATCGGGATCCGCGAGGCAGTTGTCACATGCATCGCCCCAGCCGTCGCCGTCGCCGTCCGCCTGGCCGGGATTCGCCGTGATCGGGCAGTTGTCGGCGAAGTCCCCGGCGCCGTCGGCGTCGAGATCGCCGCCGATCAGCCAGGACCGGTCCGTTCCGACGGTCTCGACGAAGCTCGTCCGGGCGTCCGTCGTGCAGCCGGACGGGTCACGGCCGACCACCGCGAACACCAGGTCGGCCTCGCGGCCCGCGGCGCGGGCGGCGACGAGGCGGCCGTCGACGAAGCGGTACTCGAACGAGTCGATGCGGGGCGCGGCGCCGGGGGCCGGGCGGCGCGAGCCGCCGACGGACGCGACGGGCCCAGGGCTCACGCCGGGATCGACCATGCCGACCACGATCGTGCTGCCGCCCCTTCCGGAGCGCTCGACGTCGAGCTGCAGCTCGCCGTAGCTCCGCTCGTCGAAGCGCGGCAAGGCGATCCGGCCCGCCGCCGCGATCGTCGCCCACAGCGCCTCGGCCGCCGCGGGGTCGTCGGACGCGAGCCGTACGATCCCGGCGTTCCGCTCCGGCAGGAGCGCCAGCTCGATGCGGATCGTTCCGGGCTCGACGGCCGCTTCGTGCTGGATCTCCACGTTCGCCGGCAGCTCCGGGAGCAGCAGCGCCGCCTCGTGTCGCGGGCGCGGGCAGGTGAGGGCTTCGTCCCCTTCGACGCCGAGTCGCCAGGCCAGCGGGCTGCGCTCGACGGGCACCGGCGCGCCGGGCGCGAGGGGGTGCAGCCACGGCGTGAGCCGCGCGTCGAGCGAGCGACGTGCGCAGGCCCGGAACGCGTCGCGGGCCGTCGCGGCCTCGGGCTCGCGGTTCACGACCCGCGCGGAGTAGGGGCCGAGGGCGCGGCCAGGGGGCACGACGGCGGAGAGGCGCTCCCCCGAGGCCGACGACACGTTCTCGAGCGGCGGCGTGAAACGATGGACGCGGAGCCCGCCGGGCCAACGTCCCACATAGATCTCGTCGCCGGACACGGACACGCACCCGACGGATTCGGTGTCTTCGCGGCGCTCCTCCAGCCAGGGGAACGCCGGCTCGCGGACATTCAGGACCAGGACCTCGGCGAGACCACCCACCAGGACGACGCGGTCGACGGAGACAGCGACGTCCTCCATGGTGCGGGTCGTCGGGAAGGTGCTGAGGACGCGCGGCGCACGCGGATCGGAGGCGTCGACGATCTGCAGCCCGCCCCAGTAGTAGGTGACGTACGCCAGCGATCCCGCCGCGGCCACGTTGGCGGAGCCCCCGGCGGGGGTGGGGACGGTGGAAAGGAGCGCCGGCGCCGTCGGGTCGCCGACGTCGACGATGTGCAGGCCGGGAGAGCCCGCCGCGACGAAGAGCAGCGATCCCGCCAGCGCCAACCGCCCGCCGCCGCCCGGCGTCACGCAGGACCCGATCTCCTGCGGCCGGCTCGGGTCCGAGACGTCGAGGACGTGGAGCGTGCTCACTTCGGATCCGTCCGAGACCGCGACATAGGCCAGGGGCGGGTCCACCACCACGCCGTTCACCAGCCACTCGTACGGGAGGTGGGTGATCAGCGAGGGGGCCGCCGGATTGCCGACGTCGACGATGTCGAGCCCGCCCACCAGGCCGACGTACGCGACCGATCCGGACACGTCGACGCTCAGCGCACTCTGGTCGGTGGTCGCGAAGGTCCCGGCCAGCGCGGGCGCGGCCGGATCGGACACGTCGATGATCGCGAGACCGTCCCAGTTGGTGGCCAGGTAGAGCTGCGTCCCCTCGAGCGCCATCTCCTCCGGCGCGTACGGGAGGTCGAGCGTTCCCACGGGCGGCGGATCGACGCAGGCGTCGCCGGTGATCTGGAGTCCCCGCTCGCCGTCGGCGACGAAGAGGATCGGGCCCCTCGCGGCGACGTCGTAGGCGAGGTGGGGGGTGTCGCACCGGCTGACCTGCCAGGGAGAAAGCGGATCGCTGACGTCCGCCACAACCACGCCGGAGTACCGGTCCAGGACCAGGGCGCGCGCCCCGTCCAGCAGGACCTCGATCGCGTCTCCGGGCGTGTCGAGCGCCGACACGAGCCGGGGCGCCTCGGGCCGTGAGATGTCGATGACTTGCAGGCCGGCCTCGCCGTCCCCAACGTAGGCGAAGCGGCCCTTGGCGGCGATGCCGAGCGCGAAGCCGGGCGTGTCGACCGTGGCACGCAGCACCGGAACGGTCGGCTCGTGCACGTCGACGACCCGCAGCCCGTCGAGGCCTCCGGCGACGTAGGCGAAGCCGCCGTCGATCGCAATGTCCCAGGCGTAGAAGCCGCCCAGGCTGGCCACGACCAACATCGCGGCCGGGTCGGAAACATCCACGACCTCGAAACCGCGCGACATGTTCGGCAGGTAGGCGTAGTTACCCGCGACGGTGATCCCGACCGTGTAGCGACCGGTGTACTTCTCGAAGTAGCCGAGCCGGCGGGGCGCCTCGGGGACGCTGGCGTCGAGCACGAGCAGCCAGCCGTACTCCCGCCACGTCCCCCACGGCGGGATCTGCTCCCGCGTGAAGCCGACGACGTAGAGCCGCGACCCGGACGAAGCGAGGCCCTGCACGCTGGCGGGCAGTTCGATGCTGCCGACCGGCACCGGGGCGAAGGGGTCGCGGACATCGAAGATGCGCAGGCCGTCGCCAACGGTGGCGACGTAGGCGTAGTCCCCGATCAGCTCCACCTCGTGCGCGAAGCCGTCGATCGCCAGCTCCAGCGGCACCGTCGGGAACAGGGAGGCCCGAGCCTCGGCCTCGAATCCCGTGCCGCGGATCTCGATCGGCGTGGACTCGTCGGCGATTCCCTGCGGCGGCTCGACGGAGGTGACGACGGGCCGCTCCGCGAGGGCGGCGAAGGCCGCGAGGGCGAGAGCGGCGAGGACGCTCACGGCGCGGACGGTGCGGCTCATGGGGGCCTCCGACGCGGGGCGCGTCGCGGCTGCCGCGAGGCGGCGGAGACACGGTCCGGGGCCCCGGGCCGCGATCCGCGACAACCAGACCGAGGATACGACGGACCGGTCGCCGAAGGGGAGGCCGATGGCGGAGGCGGCAGCGGGGACGACCGTCGCCGCGGGCCGGGGCTCAGTCGCGCGCGTTCAGGGGCGTTCGTCAGCCGGGGAAGGGGGCTTTCCGGCGCGGGGTCGGCCGGCCGGGCCGCGTCAGAGGTACTTCGCGATCATCGCGTCGTCGATCCGCGACGGGTTCCCGCGCCAGACGACCTTTCCGCCCTTGAGGATCGCCGCGGCGGGGATTCCCGTGACGTTGAAGTAGGCCGACAGCTCGCCGGTCTCCTTCGCGGTCGGATAGGTCACGCCCCGCTCCTTGATGAAGGCGAGCGCCTGCTCCTCGGTCGAGCTCTTGGTCAGCTTGGTCAGGCCGACGACCTGCAGCCCCTTGTCCTTGTACTTCTGCCAGATCGCCTCGAGCTTGGGGACCTCGCGCTGGCAGTGGGGGCACCACGTCTCCCAGAAGACGACGAGCATCGCCTTGGCCTTGGACGGGTCGATCTGCTTCTCCCCCTGGTACCACTTCTCGACCTTGATCGTCGCCGGCGCGTCGCGCCCGACTACCGCCAGCTCCTGCGAGAGCCGCCCCATCGACTTCCAGGCCTGCGTCGAGGCGAACTGCGCCTGCCCCTCGGCCAGCTTCGCCTTGGCGCCGGCGATGTCGCCGGCGGCGACGAGCTGGTTGATCTGCGACACCGCGAGGCTGGCCTTCTCCTCGAGCACCGGGTCGGCCGCGGGAACGGCGGGTCGCGCGGACTCCGCGACCTTGCGCTCCAGCACGGCGATCTGCTGCCGGAGCTGCTCGATCGCCGCGGCCTGCTGCTGGACCTGGGCCTCGAGCGCGGCGACGCGGTCGGCGGGCGGGGCGGCGGGCGGCGGAGAGGGCGGGGGCGCGGTCTGCGCGCCGGCCGGAAGGGCCAGGGCGACCAGCACGACGGCGGCAAGGGACGGAAAGCGGGGCCTCATCGATCTTCCTCCGGGGCCGCCGTCCGGCGGCGGAACGCGGCATGGTACCCGGTCCGGCGCCTATCGGCCCGCCTGGCCCGTGGAGGTGACCTGGCCGGCCCCCTCGACGATCCGGAAGTCGAATCGGACGTCGTAGTAGACCGGGACGCGGGTCCACGAGTCGACCATCGCCGCGTCGGGGGTTCCGTCGCCGTCCGCGTCGATCGGGGCGCCTCGCTTCGCGAAGTAGCCGGGCTCGAACCGCCAGCGGCGCAGCGCGCGCTCGACCGACTGGCGGAAGGCCAGGGCGTGCGGGCCCGCATAGGAGGCCTCGAGCGGGCTGTCGGTCACGGCCGTGAGCGTCCCGTCGAGGCCGATCAGGATCCGCACGGTGACCCACGCGTCCCCGACGCCGTCCTCGAGCGCCGGCTCCGGGTACTCCGGGAGCGGCTGCCGGCCGCTGACCGGGATCGGCTTCTGGAAGTCGCCCTCGTCCGCCGCCCACTCGGGCATCTTCGCGGACGGGTCGGGCAGGAACCGGTAGGCGCTCTGGCCGAGGCGCGGGGGTGGCGCGGTGGGCAGGAGGGGGGTGGGAGTGACTTCGGCGAGTGCCGGTCGGGGCGACGAAGCGCAGCCCCCCGCGAGGACCGCGACGAAACCCGCAAAGAAGGCCGGGAGCGCGACTGGAACGAACAGTCTGCTCCCCAGACCACGAGGCGATCGCATCACCCGCGCATCGTACCCGTCGCGCCGTGTGACTTACAATCTCCCGGTGCGTCCAGTCGTCGGTCGTCGCGAAGCGGGGCTCGGGCCAGGTATCCGGCCGGTCGCCCTGCTTCTCGCGGCGTTCGCTCCAGCCCTACCGTCCGCCCTCGGGGTTGCTGGTGCGGCCGAGGTTCGCGTCCTGGCCGCGGACGGCGCACCCGTCGCGGACGTGACCGCCCTCTGCTGGACCGGGGCGAAGTTCGCGGACCTCACGGGCCCGGACGGCCGCGTCCAGGTGCCCGACGGATGCGTCGAGGTCCGCTGCGAGATGCCGCACGGCGACGTGCTCCCCGTGCAGGTGCCGGTCCGCGAGGGTGGTGCGGTCTGCCGCATGCAGCGCGGGGCGATCGTCATCGCTGCGCTGGCGCCGCGCGACGCCGCACGACAGGTCCACGCTCTGCTCTTCCGCGACGACGGGACCGCGGGCGCGAGCGCGCGCTTCTCGGGCGATCGCGCGGAGGAGGGGGCGACGCAGAAGCGGCTCGGGCCGGTGGCACCCGGGCGGTACACGCTCGACGTCCTGGAGTGGGAGCAGCCCGGCTGGGCGTGCGCCAGGGACCTCGGTGAGCTGGCGGCCGGCGAGACGCGGGTCGAGCTGCTCTACCGCGAGCCCATGACCGTGACCGGACGCATCGTCACGTCGTCGGGCCGGCCCGCGCGCGGCGAGATCGTCCGGGCGAGGCCCGCGCCCGTGCTGCCCGGAGCGGACGACGGCGCCGCCTGGCGCTGCTCGACCGAGCGCTGGGACCGGGAGCCGCTCACGGCCGGCGATGGGTCGTTCACGCTGCGTGTCGACCCCGGCGCGTGGCCGATCACGCTCGAGGTCGGCCACCCGCAGGACGAGGAAGGGACGACGACCCTCGTGCTCGACGGCCCACCGACCGGTCCGCTGACGATCCTGCGCCGGCCGACGCCGTACGAGAAGGCGCACGTCGGACGACCCGCGCCGAAGTGACCCGAGGCACGGCCTGCTCCGCGCGCCTCTCCCTGCGCCCAGTCCCCGAAAAAGGCGCGCGCCCGGCCCCCTGCGGGACCGGGCGCGCGGTATCCATCACGCGGAAGCGGCGCGTCAGGCCGGCGGCGCCGCCGCGATCTGCTTCTTGACCCAGCCGGTCGTGACGCTCTTCGGCCGCTCGAGCGGCATCCCCGTCGCGCGCGCCCAGATCAGGTGCGCCAGGGT
>JALOKP010000059.1 GCA_025456425.1 Acidobacteriota bacterium
GCGCCAGAACAGGTGCGCCCCGACGCTCAGGTTCGCGACGTCGCTCCAGTCCTCGAAGTCGGTCCCGAAGGTGTCGTTGATCTGCTGGATCTGGGCGTTCGTGTTGGTCTGCTTGGGCCAGGCCTGCTGGGCGTAGAAGGTGAAGTAGCGCGGGCCGTCCTCGGCGGCGAGGGCGGCGGGCGCGGCGGCCGGGACCAGGCAAACGAGACCGGCAGCGAGCAGGGCGCGGGTCGGCGTCGTGTTCATGGGCGTCATCCTATCCCCGGCCCGGGGGGCGCTGTCACTCCCCCCGCGGCGGCGGGTCCGGCCAGGGGCAGACCGCCAGCACGAACGCCGCCAGGGCCAGCCCCGCCAGCACGTCGACCGCGTAGTGGACGTGGATGTAGACGGTCGCGAAGACGATCGCCCCCGCCCAGGCCCAGAGCGCGGCGGCGGCGGCAGCTCCTGGCCCGGCCGCCCGGCCCCGGCCGCGCCGGCCCCCGCCCAGCAGCCGCGTCCCGAGGGCGCCCGAGATCACGGCGATCGCGGTGTGGCCGCTGGGAAACGCGTCCAGCGTGGTCGACTCGGCGGCGCGCAGGAAGGCCCGCACGGCGCCGCTGATCGCGCCGCCACCGAGCAGCCGCGCCTCCTCGTCCGGCGCCAGGCGCGGCCCCGACGCCGGCAGCACCAGGTACCCCAGGAAGACCAGGTAGAAGCCGAGCAGCAGGGCGAACGTGGTCCGTTCGAACGGCCCGGGGCCGCGCCGCCAGGCCAGCACAGCGACCACGATCGGCAGCAGGTAGTACGAGGCATAGGCCAGGTAGACGGCGTCGGTGAACGGCGCCGGCCGGCCGAGCGCCGCGCGCCACCCCGCCACCACGCCCGCCAGCCAGCGCGCGTCGAGCGCCGCCAGCGCCGCGTCCAGCCGCCACGGCGTCGCAGCCTCGATGATCGGCTGCAGCAGCAGGAAGACCGCGAGCACGACGCCGACCGGGAACCAGTCACGCAGGAAGCCGGCCGCGCCGCCAGCGCGCCCCGTGCCGCCCGCGCCGGCGTCCGGCGCGACCCGCGCCAGCAGCACCGTCGCCGCCGCGATCGCCAGGAAGCAGAGCAGACGCAGCGCGCCGCCGTCCGGCCGCGCCGCCGCCGTGACCGCAGAGAGCAGCAGGACGGCAACCAGCGTCAGCCGCTCGGAGGCCCTCATGGCGCGCCGACGGCCGCCTCGGAGCGCTCGCCCGGCACGAACGCCGGGTTCCCCTCCGGCGCGCCGAGGTGGCGCGTGGGGTGCTCGACGATCCGCTTCACGATCTGCAGCGACCGGGCCGCGTAGAACGCGTCGTGGATCCGCTCGTCGAAGGTCCAGCGGATCGCCAGCCCCTCGCTCGCCACCACCCGGTCCCCCTCGACGAACGGCATGCGGCGCAGGGCCGACATCGTGCCGAAGATCGAGACGGTGCCGTACTCGTAGAGGTGGTGGTAGGCGTCGCTGATCCCGGCCGAGCCCAGGTTGGCCAGGAACAGGCTGGCGTACATCGGGTCGTGGGCGGTCATGAAGCGCGGATAGAGGTTCCAGGCGTCGAGCACCCGCGCCGACGCCACCAGGGCCCGCACCAGCGGCCCGGGCAGGCGCATCACCAGCACCGTCTCCTTGTCGACCGCGCGGTCCGGGCCGCGCGCTGCCTCGATCACCTGCTGGATCCGCGCGACGAACTCCGGGAACGGCTCCTCGCGCAGGATCTCCAGCTTGACCGTCGTCCCCACGCCGTCGTCGCTCAGCTCGCGCTTGACCAGGAACGCGACCTGCACGCCGCGCCGCTGGTAGAGCCGGCCGCCCGAGACGAAGCGGTTCAGCTGGGGCCGGGCGTGCAGCGCCTGGCCGCAGGCGTAGGTGAAGAGGTGGAAGAGCGTGGCCCGCCGGTCGTGGGTCCGGTTGTAGGCCTTCATCCACTCCAGCGCCGCGGGCATCCGGTAGACCGAGTCGTGGAAGACCACGCTCTCGTTCCGGGTCCGCATCACGTACGGCATGACCCGGCGCATCGCCGGTTCGCCGCGCACCAGGTCGCCGTCGTGTCGCCGGAAGAGGGGCACCGGTCAGGAGGTTCCGGCCGCCGGGCCGGGGTTGTCAAGCCGTTCCCCCCCGCCGCCGGACGGGCCCATAATCCCGCCCCATGGACACCACCCGGCACGACGTCGACTTTCTGGTGATCGGCAGCGGGATCGCCGGCCTGATCTTCGCACTCGAGGCCGCTCCCCACGGCCGGGTCGCGATCATCACCAAGAAGCACCGCGCGGAGAGCAGCACCAACTACGCCCAGGGCGGGATCGCCGCCGTCATGGGCGACGACGACTCGCTGGAGCTGCACGTCCAGGACACGCTGCGCGCCGGGGCCGGCCTGTGCGACGAGCGCGTCGTGCGCACGATCGTGGCCGAGGGTCCGCCCGTCGTCCGGCGCCTGCTCGACTGGGGGGTCGAGTTCTCGCGCGAGACGGGGGCGGCGGGACGGTTCGACCTGGGGCGCGAGGGCGGCCACTCCAAGCGCCGCGTGCTGCACGCCGGGGACATCACGGGCCGAGAGATCGAGCGCGCGCTGCTGGCCGCCGCCGGCGCCGAGCCCAACATCACGATCCACGAGGACGTGATCGCGATCGACCTGATCACCTCGGGCCGCCGCGGCCTGCCCGGCCCGAACCGCTGCCTGGGCTGCTACGCGCTCGATGAGCGTGCGCGCGCGGTCGGGCTGTTCGCGGCCCCCCTGACGCTGCTCGCCACCGGCGGCTCGGGCAAGGTCTACCTCTACACCAGCAATCCCGACATCGCGAGCGGCGACGGCGTGGCGATGGCCTACCGCGCGGGGGCCCCGGTCGCCAACCTGGAGTTCATCCAGTTCCATCCGACCTGCCTGTACCACCCGAAGGCCAAGTCGTTCCTGATCAGCGAGGCGGTCCGCGGCGAGGGGGCGGTGCTGCGCGACCTGCGCGGCAACCCCTTCATGGCGCGCTACCACGAGATGGCCGACCTAGCCCCGCGCGACATCGTGGCCCGGGCGATCGACGCCGAGATGAAGAAGCAGGGCGCCGACCACGTTCTGCTCGACATCACGCACCGCGACCCGGAGTTCGTCCGCTCGCGCTTCCCCAACATCTACGAGCAGTGCCTGGCCTTCGGTTTCGACATGACGAAGGAGCCGCTGCCGGTCGTGCCGGCCGCGCACTACCAGTGCGGCGGCGTGCTGGCCTCGGTCGACGGCGAGACCGCCATTCCGGGCCTGCTGGCGGCAGGCGAGGTGGCCCACACCGGGCTCCACGGCGCCAACCGGCTGGCCAGCAACTCGCTGCTGGAAGCGGTCGTGGTCGCGCACCGCGCCGCGCTGCTGGCCCCGCGGAAACTGGACGAACTGGGCCGCACCGTGCCGCCGCTCCCGGCCTGGGAGAGCGGCGACGCGGCCGACCCCGACGAGCTGGTCGTCGTCAACCACAACTGGGACGAGATCCGGCGGCTGATGTGGGACTACGTCGGGATCGTGCGCAGCAACCGGCGGCTGGAGCGGGCGGCCGCCCGGATCGAGAACCTGCAGCGCGAGATCAACGAGTACTACTGGGACTACAAGGTCACGCCCGACCTGATCGAGCTGCGCAACCTGGCGCTGGTGGCAGCGCTGATCGTCGAGTGTGCGCAACGCCGCCACGAGTCGCGCGGCCTGCACTACACGCTGGACTACCCGGAGCCGGACGACGCGCGCGAGCGCCACGACACGGTGCTGTCGAGGGGGTAGCCCGCCACCGGCGCCGGGGAACGCCCCGGGCTAGCGGGCGCAGCGGCGTCCGGCGGCCAGCGCGGCGGCGGCCGTGGCTGCGGCGGCGGCGTTTGCCGCGGCGGCCGCGAGTTCGGCGCGCGTCCGTTGCAGGGCCGGAAGGACGGTCTCGCGGGTGTAGGTGATGTAGTGGTGGCCCGCCGCGGCCTGCCGGATCGCGGTCGCCAGCTTGCGCGGGTGGTGGGCGGCGGCCCAGCCGAGGAAGCGCCAGTACTCGCCCCGGTACGCCCCGCGGACCCCCTGGGCGATCATCGCGCGCAGGCCGGCCCGCAGGTCTGCCAGCGACACCGGCCGCGCCCCGGCCCGCCGGCCGCTCCACCGGGCCAGGTTGTCGCGGCAGCGCTGGAAGTAGCTGTCCGGGGCATAGAGGGCGTCCATCACCCGCCGGTATCCGTCGACGAGCTGCTCGGCCGGCAGCCGACTGATCACGTTGGTCAGCCCGAATTGGTCGCCGCCCTCGAAGGCGGTTCCCGCGCGCAGCCGCCCCTCCCCCTTCAGGCGCTTCCAGAGCGCCGTCCCCGGCGGCGCGCCGAGCATCCCGACCATCGCGTACGGGATCGAGGCCCGGCGCACGAACTCGACCATCCGGTCGAAGATGTCGGGTCCGTCGCTGTCGAAGCCGAGGATGAAGCCGCCCCAGACGTCGAGGCCGCGCGCGAGCAGCGCGTGGACGCGCGAGATCGGGTCGCCGTTGAGGTTCTGCCGCTTGCCGGTCTCGCGCAGCGCGTCGGGGTTGGGGGTCTCGATCCCCAGGAAGACCGCCGAGAATCCGGCGTCGACCATCGCGTCGACCAGCGCCGGGTCGTCGGCGAGGTCCATGCTCGCCTCGGTGTAGAAACCCAGCCTGGCGCGGGTGCGTCGCTGCCAGGAGGAGATCACCGGCAGGAGCGAGCGTACCGCTCTCCGGTTGCCGATGAAGTTGTCGTCGACGAAGAACACGTCGCCCGAGAAGCCGGTCGCGCGGATCGCGTCCAGCTCGGCCACCACCTGGGCCGGCGTCTTGACGCGGGGGGTGTGGCCGAACAGGGCGACGATGTCGCAGAACTCGCAACTGTGCGGGCAGCCGCGCGAGAACTGCAGCGCCGTCTGGTGGTAGGCCCTGCGGGCCAGCAGGTCGTAGCGCGGCACCGGTGCGGCGGCGAGGTCCGGCTTCCGCTCCTCGCGGTAGATGCGCGCGGCGTCGCGCAGCTCCAGCGCGGCGGCGACGCGCGGCACCAGGTCCTCGGCCTCGCCCTGGACGATGTGATCCGCTCCCTCCAGCTCGCCGGGGAGCGCCGTCGCGTACGGCCCGCCGACGAGCGTGCGCACGCCCAGTGCGCGGCAGCGGCCCAGGACCTCCTGCATCGACGGTCGCTGGACCAGCATGCCGGTGACCAGGACGACGTC
Organism: Acidobacteriota bacterium; assembly: GCA_025456425.1. GTDB lineage: Bacteria > Acidobacteriota > Polarisedimenticolia > J045 > J045 > JALOKP01. The sequence goes on from JALOKP010000059.1 coordinate 5,178, forward strand.
CGCGGCGGCGATGTCGGCGTCGCGCAGCGGCTCGACGTTCATGTCGACCAGCCGGCACTCCCAGGACGGCGGCAGGAGGGCCGCGACCGTGATCAGTCCGAGGGGCGGAAGTAGCGCGCGGCGTCTTGCAAACGGCAGCGAGGCGCGCCCGGTCCAGTAGGCGTCGGGTCCGGCCGGGTTCACGAGAAGAGCCCGCATGGTTCGGCCCCCGAGGGTCGAACCCGTTGTACTACGCGATGTCACGAAGCGGTCACGGACCGCTCGGGGACGGCTCCAGACTACAGCTTCTTCAACCGCTCCCGGGCCATCAGCGCCGCACCGGCGCGTCCGCGCTGCTCTTCCGCGGACGCCAGCCCCTCGAGCGCGGCCGCCTTCACCTCGCGCGACGAGCCGCGCTCGGCCAGGGCTGCGAACCGCTCGGCCGCCTTCTTCGAATCGCCGACCGCAAGCTCCGCGCGCGCGAGGTCCAGCTCGAGCGCTTCGCGCTCGGCCGCCGGCGCCTTCTTCAGCGCCTTCGCAAGCAACCGCTGCGCGTCGTTGCCGTTCCCGGCCGCGAGCAGGTAGCGCCCGGCGCTCGCCAGGCCGGCCGGGTCGTCCCCCTTGGCGAGGGCCTCGCGGTACGCGGCGTAGCCGCCGGAGACCGCGCCCATCCGCACGATCATCTCCTCGACGCCGATGAAGCCGAGCAGGCGCGAGATCTCCTTCCCCTTCTCGTCCAGGAACAGGACGGTCGGATAGGCTTCGATCTGGTAGCGCTCGATGAAGGTCTTGGCCCGGTCGGCGTCGACCTTCACCGGCACGAACGCGGACATCCCCTCAAGCACCTTGGCGTCGCGGTAGGTGGTCTTGTCCATCTCCTTGCACGGCGCGCACCAGACCGCCCAGATGTCGACGAGGATCGGCTTGCCGGACTTCGACGCCTGCGACAGGCCTGCCCCCGCGTCCTCGATCCAGGCCGGCTCGGGGCCGGCCTCCGCGGCCAGCAGGGCCGGCGCCGCGAGCAGAACGAGCGCCGCGAGCAGAACGAGCGCCGCGAGCTGCGCCATCCGCCCCCGCCACGCCCTCGAGAGCATCATGCTCTTCACCGTTTCAATCCTCACCGGGGCAGCGCGATCCGCACGCCCGCCCAGTACGCCCGGCCGGTCAGCGGCCCCCAGTTGTAGTCGCGCGTCGGGTCGCCCAAATCCTCCTGGACGTAGTCGTTGATGTTGTCGATCCCGCCGACGACCTCGAACCCGGGTGAAAACGGCGCGGCGAACGAGAAGTTGAGCAGCCAGAAGGCGGGGACTTCGCGGAGGTCGTCGAGCAGGAGGTCCCGCGCCGTGACCCGAGGCGGCTCGAGGTACTCGAACTGCTGGATCAGCTGCGATCCGGTGTACATCGCCTGCAGCAGAAGGCTGAGCTGCGGCGCAACGGACCAATTGACGCCGAACGACGCCGTATCCTCCGGCTTGTACGGGATGGTGTCGATCGGGATCTGCTTCTCCACGAGTTCCGTGCTCGAGAACGGGTTGTAGCGGATGGTCACCAACTCGTCCCCGGTGTTCTCGAAGTTGAGAATCCCGTAGCTGGCGTCGAAGGTCAGCGCGGGGATCGGCGTCCAGCGCGCCACGATCTCGGCAACCTGCGAGCGGGCGCTCGGGATGTTCGCGTTGGTGTAGGCCTGGATGTAGACCTGGCTCTGCGCCGCAAGCCTCAGGATGTAGTCGTCGAAGTCGGTCTGTGCCAGGTAGAGCGATATCTTGAAATCCGGGTTCGGCTGATAGATCCCCTCGAACCCATAGGTCCAAGCCGTCTCGCCGGTGACTCCGGTCTCGAAGTTCGGGAAGTAGCGCTGCCCGCAGCAGACCTCACTGAAGATCGGCACCGGCGGCCGGAAGGTCCGGCCCGCCAGGACGCGCAGCGTCCAGCCGCGTGCCGGGTAGAAGAAGAGGGTCGCGCGCGGCTCGAAGGCCGAGCCGTAGGTCGCATCGCTGTCGTAGCGCGCGCCGAAGTGGGCGCCCCACCGGGAGCCGGAGGGGGTCCAGTTGGCCTGCGCGAAACCGCCCCACATCTTGACCCAGTCGGCGACCGGCTTGGGCTCCTCGAACTGCGAGCCACCCAGGTCGAGCGCCGAGACGTACTGGTAGTTGGAGTCGACGCCCGCGGAGGTGCTCCAGTCCAGGCCCCAGGGCCGGTCCCACTGCAGCTTGCCCCACCAGTCGGTCTCTTCGATCACATAGCGCGGTTCCAGCTTACGCCGGGAGGCCGGCTCATCGGGCGAGGCTGTGTTCTGCGAGAACACGGTCTGGTCGCGCGCAGCCCGCAGCACGTTCAGCGAGACCCTGCCTCCATCGTCTCCGAGCCAGGACCATCCCGCCTGGTACTGGTTTCGCGTGAATTCGGCATCCTCCCGCGTCCAGGCCGGGACGAACTTCCCCTCGCGCTGCGTCTTGATGAAGGCGCTCACGTCGAACGCCCCGCGCCCGCCGAAATCGGTCTCGTCGATGTATGACGCCCCGATGTCGAAGCGGTGCGCGCGGTCCTTCGTGCGCGCCTGCAGGCTCGCCCCACCCACGAAGCGGTCGACGCCCGCGGCATCCACCTGGCCGTCGCCGTCACCGTCGACCGGATCAGCCTCCTCGCGGCCCAGCGTCACCATCCCGTCGAGCCAGCTCGCCAGCGGCCCAGCCGCGCGCAGCGTCGCCGCCCAGCGGTTGAACGAACCGATCTCCGGCTCGAAGGTCAGCCAGGGCAGCTCCTTCGGCGTAGCCGGAACGAAGGTGATCACGCCTCCGGCCGCCTGCGCCGGCTTGACCGCCTCGCCCGGGCCGCGCGTGACGCGCGCCTCCGCGACCGAGTCGGGCGGCAGCATGTTCAGCACGTAGGAAACCGCCAACCCGCCGATCAGCGGGTTCGGCCCGAAGAACAGCGGCACCAGGTCCTGCGACAGGCCGCCGACCTGGACGTTGGCCGAGTTGCAGTGCGTGCACATCGTCTGCACGCGCACGCCGCCCTGGCCCTGCAGGCCCCCGACGACCGATCCCGCGGTTTGATCGACTTCGACCGTCCCCTGGTCGTCCGGCGGGGTCGGGGCTTGCGCGGTGGCGTCCGCGGAGGGCTCGGCGGGCGGCGCGGGGGGCGCCTGCTGGCCGAAGACCGGGAGCAGCGAGCAGGCGAGCAGTCCGAGCAGGAAGAACCCCCGCGCGCGTTGCCGCGCGCGGGGGCGGGAGCAGAAGCTCTTCATGGGGTCATCAGTCGCAGGTCGGGGCGTTGACTTCGGGGCCGATGGCGGCCGTCACATCGTCGTAGAACTGGGCACCCTGCACGTAGTTGTAGATCACACCGCCCTGGTCGATGTAGAAGTTCTGCGGGGCGCAGTTGCACTGGTCGTACCAGTTGGAGACGTCGCCATAGCCGTCGCCGTTGGCGTCGATGTCGCACAGAATGATCGACGGCGTGTTGTAGGTGTTGGCCCAGGTCGTGATCATCGACTGGCACTCCGCCTCGCTCGCGGGCACGTGCCAGATTCCGTAATCCAGCGTGAAGATCGAGACGAACAGGAAATCGCGATCGCGGTACTGCTTGTCCAGAGCGCCCTCTTCCTTGGCCTCCTCCTCGCACCAGAAGCAGTTCTCGGAGGTCAGCGCCAGCTTGAGGACCTTGCCGCGGAAGTCGGCCAGGCTGAAGGTCTGGAGGTAGGTCGGTGACTTGGGGTTGTAGTCCTTCAGCCGCAGCGGGGCCCCGGTCGTCTCGTTCTGGAAGTCGCGGGCGCACTTGTTGACGGTCTTGCCATAGCCGATCGTGGTGCAGTAGTCGGTCGTCCCCGGGACGGGGCGGGCGGTCCCGCTGCTGGCGGCGCCGAGCGTCCCTTCGATGTTGTCGTTCTGCGCGCCGATCAGGTAATAACGGTTGCCGGCCCCCGGCGCGGAGAGCGTCGCCGTCAGCCGGGCCGGACCGTCAGCGGCACCGTTGGTCGAGAGCACGGCGGCGTGGTTGTAGGAACCGCCAGCGATCGGCAGGGCGCCCTCGAACAGCCGGTAGGCCTCGGCCCGCTGCCCCGTCGCGAAGCGCTTGGCGCGGATGGCGTCGATCGAGGTCAGGTTCTCCCAACCGAACTCGAGTTGGCTGCCATTCCGTGCCACCGTCAGCGGGAAGGGCGAGCCGGTGCTGGAGACCTCGCGCGGCCCGGGCCCGTCGTACCAGAAGCGCCAGATACCGGGGTTGACCCCGAGATTCGAGGAGTAGACCCAGCCGTCGTTCCCCATCATCACGGTGTTGATGCGCGCCGGGCACTGCGGGTCACCGGTGCCGTCCATCTCGAGCTGCGGGTCGAGGAAGCCCCTCGTCTGGCCCAGGGTCGCCAGTTCCGGGCCGGTCAGCGTGATCTGGCGCACCTTGCCCTTGACACCCGTCGTATTGGTCGGAGCTGCGACGAGCAGCGAATTCTGGTGCGTGGACCCGAACTTGCTGGTGCGCAGCACGGTCACCGATTCGGGGTTGACCAGGGCCGCGGTGCCCCAGGCGACGAGCGGGTCGTTGGTCCCGCTGCCGTACATCCCCGAGCCCATGTCCCAGGCGTGGTTGCCGGACGGCGTGACCGCGTTGACCTCGTCCGAGGCGATCGCCGTCGTCGCGGAGCCGACGTCGGTCAGGTAGAACGTGCCACCGGCGCGCGCGGTGTCGGGGTTGTAGGCCAGGCCCGCGGTGTTGCGGTAGCCCTTGGACCAGGTCAGCGTGCCCGACGGATTGTCGGACGGGACCGTTCCGTCGAGGTTGGCGCGCAGCACCTTGCCCGAGGTGTGGGTGTCGACCTGCGCATTGCCCGAGGCCCCCAGGTCACCCGTTCCCAGGTACAGCTTGCCGTCCTTGCCGACCTGCAGGCCGCCGCCCGGACGGCAGTTGTCGAGCACGGAGCCCAGGTCGAGGACCTGACCCCCCAGCGAGAGGACGTTCCCGCTGCGAAGGACGCGGTCGACCCGGAGCTTGTTGCCGGAGTCCACGTACGATGCGAAGGCCACGCCGCTGGTCGCGAAGTCGGGAGCGAACGCGACGTCGAGCAGGCCCGACTGGCAGGCATTGGTCACCGGGATCGTCAGCGTGGTGCTCTGCTTGCCGTTGGTGTAGACGCGGATCGTCCCGGTGGTCCGCTCGAGCATCCACAGCTCGCCGGTCGGAGCCTGGACCAGCTCTCCGAGCTCGACCGTGTTGTCGAGGATCTTCTCGATCTTGACGTTGAACGGGAACTGCTGCGCGAACGCGGCCGGACACGCGGCGAGCACGACGACGACCACCGCGGCGAACCACGCCGCGCGCCTACAAGTGCAGGTCATGACCTCTCCTCCGTATCCCGGACGACCGTCCCTGCGTACCGGGTTGCCGAGTTATACGGTGACTGTGCCGGGCATTGCTAGAGGAAAATGCCGGATCGGTAATCTGGAAAAAAACATATAGATAACCTGCGATAGTCGCGATGTTAATCGGCGTCAGGGCGACTCGTCCCCGCAGTCGTTTCGCGCGGCAACCTTGAAATAGCGCGAACCACCCGCGGGCACGGCGGCTCCGGCCAGTCGACCGCGGCGGTCGAGCGTATCAATCAGCAGCGTGCGGTTCGAGAAACTCGATCCCGCAAGCTCGTAAACGCGCCACGCGAAGGCGGGTCCCTGCTCGCGCCGCCAGTCGAGGACGAGATCGGTGCCCTCCCGTGCGACGCGCAGCCCGTCGCCGGGCGGTGGCGGCTCCGGGCAGGGCGCGCCGACGGCCACGTTGTCGGTCCAGGCCCGGTCACCCAGGACGTGCCGGACCCCCACGCTCACCGCACCGTTCGACGCAACGAGGCCTGCGAACGCTCCTCCGGCGAAGGTCGCCAGGTCGAGCGTGCCCAGCCGCATGCCGTCGGAGTAGACCGTCACAAGCCCCCGTGCGAGGTCGAAGCGGACGGCATAGTTGTGCCAGCTTGCTGCCGCCAGGGCGGGGCGGAAGCCGGTGTCGCGCTCGCCGATGGTCCGGTTGTACAGCCCGACCTCGATCGTGCGGCCGGCCGGCCGAAAGAAGACCGACAGGCCGGCAGCGTCCTCGGTCGTGTCTCGCACCGCCGCCGTCGTGAGCGTGACGCGCCCGTCGGACTGGACCGCGTCGGCCTGCAGCACGAAGTCGTCGCGCAGCCCGTACTCGATGCCGAAATCGACCGCTCCGCCGGTCTCGGTGACGCCCGAGCGCGAGCCGGACCAGCTTCCCTGCGGGTCGGGACTCGTCGCGGTCCAGAAGAGGTCGCCGTCCTTGCGCAGGCTCCACTTCGCACCGCTCCACGAGCGGGGCGGGTTGCCGTAGTCGTTCTCGACCTCGAGCGCCGCGCCGGTCACCGGAAAGCGCCCGTCGGCGACCCGGCCCTTGACCCCCTCGGTGAAGGTGTCGCTGTAGTCGAGGGGGCCGGCGACGGTCGACTGCCCGACCGCGACGCCGATCCCCGGCTGCGTCTCGCCGGCCAGCCAGGCCTGCATCCCCTCCATGCCCGGCGTGTCGTGGATCTCGTACGGATTGAGCGGAGCGCCCCACCAGCCGCCCCAGTTGCAGCTGACCTGCGCACCGAAGCCGTGGATCCGCGACAGGTAGCGCAGCATCGAGGCGCGGCTTCCCTTCATCGCGGTCCCCTCCCACTCCGGAGCCGCCCAGTCGGGCGTGTCCCGCAGCGGTGCTTCGCGCGCCAGCCGTTCGAGGTCGATCCACTCCGGGGTCGCGGTGTGCCCGGGCCGCGCGAAGGCGTTCCCGGCCAGCGAGAACGGTACCAGCCGCCCGTCGCGGCGCGCCGGGTCGGGCGGCTGCCAGTCGTCCGGGACGCCGGTGAAGTGGGTGGTGACCTTTTCGCGAGGCAGACCGGCGCGCACGGCACGCTCGCACAGCCAGGCGACGTAGTCGTGCACGACGCCGTACATCCGCGCGTCGAGCTCCTCCCAGTAGCTGACCCCGCGGCCGGCCGCGGCGGCGGCGATCGTGGCATCCGTCAGTCCCCGCGCCGTCAGCGCGGCAAAGCCGGTGCGGAACGGCGCCGTGCCGTCGAACTCGGTGTAGTAGCCCGACTCCCAGCCGACGGCGACGCCCGCGAAGAGATGCGCCCTGCCCTCGGTCGTCCAGCGCGCCAGCCGCGTGGCGAGCGCGCGGAACGCCGCGTCGAAGACCGGCCCGACCGCCGCGCGATACTGTGGGCTCTCGAAGTTGGGGGGCGGATTCTGCGGATTGTCGGCGCGCCACTCGATGTCGCGGTGGGTCGCGAGCGTGCCGTCCCAGGCCGTCCACTCGACGATCTCCGGGTCGCCCGCCCACTCCCCCCGCGGGAAGTTCCAGTCGTCCAGGTTGACGAAGACCGGGTAGCCGGTCGCCTCCGCGCCGTCGAGCACGGCGTTCATCTCCGCTGTGATCTCCGCGGGCGTGCGCAGCAGCGTGTAGTGGATCGAGCCGCTGCACGCCATCCGGGAGTCGGCCGGGGCGGGGGGCGGGAAGTCGCGGGTGAAGTCGTCGACCCCGTTGACGATGCACATGTACTGGGGCGCCGGCGGGCCCTCGGCACGAAGGGGCGGCGCGACCGCCCCGGCCAGGCCCGCGCCGACCACGGCCAGGAGCGGCCCAAGGGCGGCGACGCGCGAACGGGGAGGAGGGGGCGGCACGTCCGTCTTGTACGGCGCACCGGGGTACGGGTCAACCTCGGCCGGTCCGCAGAGCCTCCCGGCTGCCCTTGTCCCCGGCCGTCTGCGGCCCGTACACTTCTGACCGCGTCCAGACGCTTCGCCGGTGCCGCGCCCCGAAGGGAGGCGGTCATGGCCGAAGAACCGATTTCCCCGACGTTCCCGGAAGACGACACCACGGTCGCCCGCGTCGAGACCGGTGCACCGCCGATCGTCATCGGACCCTATCGCCTGGTGCGCAAGGTCGGCGAGGGCGGGATGGGAGTGGTCTACGAGGCCGAGCAGGTGCGGCCGATCCGCCGCCGTGTCGCGCTCAAGCTGGTCAAGTGGGGCCTCGACACCGAGCAGTTCGTCGCGCGCTTCGAGACCGAGCGCCAGGCGCTCGCCCTGATGGACCACCCGAACATCGCGCGCGTGCTGGACGCCGGCGCGACCCCGGAGGGACGCCCCTATTTCGTGATGGATTTCGTCGCCGGGGTGCCGATCACCGATTACTGCGATCGCGAACGGCTCGCCACCGCGCACCGGATCGGGCTCTTCCTCGCCGTCTGCGAGGCCGTGCAGCACGCCCACCAGAAGGGGATCATCCACCGCGATCTCAAGCCGTCGAACGTCCTCGTCACCGTCGTCGACGGCGTCCCGGCGCCGAAGGTGATCGATTTCGGGGTCGCGAAGGCGACCTCGCCGGCCTTCGGCGCGCCGGCCGCGCACACCGAGTTCGGCCGCCCGCTGGGGACGCCCGAGTACATGAGCCCGGAACAGGCCGAGATGAGCGGCCTCGACGTCGACACCCGCAGCGACGTCTACTCGCTCGGCGTCATGCTGTACGAGCTGCTCACCGGCTCGCTCCCCTTCCCGACCGAGGCGCTGCGGAAGCTGTCGTTCCCGGAGCTGCAGCGCCAGCTGCGCGAGGTCGAGCCGCCCCGCCCCAGCCGCCGCCTGTCCGCTCCGGGGACGGACGCCGACGATATCGCCCGTCGCCGCCGCACCGATCCGCACGCGCTGACGCGCACGCTGGCGCACGATCTCGACTGGATCGTACTGAAAGCGATGGACAAGGACCGCACGCGGCGCTACGCCGCGGCCAGCGAGCTGGCCGCCGACCTGCGCCGCTACGAGCGTCACGAGCCGGTCGCCGCGCGGCCCCCGAGCCCGGCCTACCGGCTCGGGAAGTTCGCACGGCGTCACCGGCTCGGCGTGCTCGCCGCGGCCGCGGTCTCGCTGGCCCTGGTCCTCGGCCTGGCGGCCGCGACCGCGGGCATGGTCCAGGCCCGGCGCGCGGAGCGGCGCGCCGCGGAAGAGGCCGCGACCGCGAAGCGCGTCTCGGACTTCCTGGTCGGACTGTTCAAGGTGTCCGATCCTGGCGAGTCGCGCGGCAGCACGGTGACCGCACGCGAGATCCTCGACCAGGGCGTGGGGCGCATCGACCGCGAGCTGGCCGACGAGCCGGTGGTCCGGGCGCGGCTGCAGCGCACGATGGGAAGCGTCTATCGCAGCCTCGGTCTCTATCGCGACGCCGACCCGCTGCTCGACAAGGCCGTTGCGACCCTCCGGTCCGCGGCCCCGGACGACCCGCGGAACCTCCCCGGCGCCCTGCTCGACCTGGCGTGGCTGCGGCAGGAGCAGGCTCGCAGCGAGGAGGCGCTGTCGCTGCAGCGCGAGGCGATCGGCCTGCTGGAGGGGGCGGAGGCGCCCGACGAGTTGTCGCTCGCGTACGCCTACTCATCGGAAGGGAAGAGCCTGCGCGAGCTGGGACGGTATCCCGAGGCGCGAGCCGCCCTGGAACGTTCGCTCGCGATCCGCGAGCGGTTGCTCGGCCCCGACCACCAGGACGTGGGCCACACGCTCTACCAGCTCGGCTGGTTGCTCAACCTCATGGGCGAGTACCAGGAGTCGCGGAAGGTCTACGAGCGGGTCGTCGCGACGATGGAGCGGACGCTCCCCCCCGGCCACCCCTTCCTGGCCTGGGCGCTCTCCGACCTCGCGGTCGTCCAGCAGAACCTCGGCGAGTACGAGACGGCCCACGCGCTCCTGGCGCGCGCCCTGGCGATCCGCGAGAAGACGCTGGCGCCCGGTCACCCCGACATCGCCGCGCTGTACAACAACCTCGGCGCGCTCTACTGGCACCAGAAGCGCTTCGAGGACGCGCGCGCCGCCTGGGAGCGGGCGCTCGCCATGCGCGAGGCCGCGCTCCCCGCCGGGCACCCCGACATCGCCGGCGTGCTCATGAACATCGGGCTGGCCGACGAGGCGCTCGGCCGGTTCGCCGAGGCCCGCCGCGCCCTCGAGCGCGCCCTGGCGATCTACGAGCAGGCGCTCGGCCCGCGCCACCCCGACGTCGCTCAGGGCCTGGTGAACCTGGCGGGTGCGCTCGCGTCGCTGGGGGAGATCGACGCGAGCATGGCCGCCGTCGAGCGCGCTCTGTCGATCCAGGAGGAGGCGCTCGGTCCCGCCCACCCGTCGATCGCCGAGTCGCTGGAGCTGCGAGCCAGACTGCTGCGCCGCCGCGGCGGCGAGGCGGCCGCGCAACGGGATGACGAGCGCGCGGCGGCGATCCGGGCGCGGGCGAAGGAGCCTGGCTCGGAGCGCAAGTGACAACGACGCCCCGCTCGCCGGAGATCGCGGCTGACTCGCCGGTCGAGCAGTCGAGCGGCGGAACGCTAGAATGGAGAGCATGAGAGCCCTCGCGGAAATTCAGGTCATCCCGATCGGCGTCGGCGTTTCGGTGCGGCCGCAGGTCAAGCGAGCCCACCAGCTGCTCGTCGAGTCCGGGCTGACGGTCGAGGCCCACGCCTACGGCACCAACGTCGAGGGCGAGCTGGCCGACATCCTCGCCGCGATCCAGCGGGTCCACGAGACGCTGCACGCGGAGGGGGTCGTCCGGCTGGCGACGACCGTCAAGCTCGGCACGCGGACCGACAAGGTCCCGTCGCTGGCGGGGAAGAAGCTCGGCTAGGAGCCCTCGCGGGCTGGCGTAGCCGGCGCGGGAGACGGCGGCGCGTCCGGGGGCCGCTCCCCCTCATAGCCGGTCATCTCGAGGTATCCGACGCCGGCCACGGCCGCGCCGCCCCGCGTCCCCGCGACCCGCACCGCCCCCTCCCAGTAGCGGATCGAGACCGGCAGCTCCTGGTCCGCGAGCGCGGGGGTCACCTCGAGCGCCAGCCTGTGCGAAGGGACCGCCAGCGACCAGCGCGCCGGGTAGGAGGCCCCGGACGGCGCGCGCCAGCTCCCCTGCGGCGTCAGCGTCACCTCGCGCGCGGCGACCGGCGTCGCGTCCCCGTCGGGCCCGACGAGCGACCCCTTGCTGAACGGGTCCATCGTCCCGTCCGCGCGTCGCAGCTGGTAGAGCATCAGCTCGCTTCCGTCGTCGAGCTGCAGCGCGAACCAGTCCCAGCCGACGACCCCGTCGGGGAGCGCGCTGGTCGACCACTCCCGGTCCATCCAGGAGTCGCCCGTCACCGCGTGGCCGCGGCCGTCGACGGTGACGGTGCCGCGCGTCGGCATCCGGGTCAGCGAGTAGTAGTAGCTCGCGTTCCCCGGCTCGGGGCCCTTGGGCGAGAGCCCCGCATCCCCCTGCAGGACCGGCGCCTTCCCCGGCTCCAGCGTCAACTCGATCGCCACGCCCCCCTCGGCGGCGCGCAGACGGAGCGGGAAAATCGCGGCTGCGGCGCCGGTAGTGCCAGCCTCGCCCGCCGGCCCCTCCGCGCGCCAGTCCTCGAGGTGCACGCGCAGCCGCCCCGCCGGCGTCAGCTCCGCCCCGGCCAGCCCCGCCGCCCCGCGCGCGAAGCGCTCGAACGCGCGGAAGCGCCGCCCGTCCAGGTCGCTCAGCGCGAAGTGCGCCAGGTAGACCTGCCGCGTCGCCCAGGCCGAGGCGCGCGGCGCGGCCCCCGGCTCCTCCGGCGCGACCGCCTGGCGGAAGAAGGTGAGCTGGTAGCCGAACGCGCGGCCGTCCCCCGCGCGCAGGTTCCCCGTGAAGTACCACCACTCGGTGCGGAACTCCGGGTGCGGCCCGTGGTCGGCCGGGAAGGCGAAGGCACGCGGCGCCGTGGCCCGCGCGTAGAGCGCGTCGTCCGCCCGCGCGCCCATCGTCTCGCGCAGCGACAGGCTGGCCGCCAGCGGGGCCGCGGGGCGCGCCGCGGCGCGCCAGGCCAGCGCGCCGAGCAGCGCGAAGACTCCCAGCAGGAGCGCCGCCGCGCGCCAGGCGCGCATCACTCCTCCCGCAGCGCGACGGCCGGCGAGGTCCGCGCCATCCGCAGCGCCGGGTAGAGCCCGGCCAGCAGCGCCGCCAGCACCGCGACGCCGAAGGCCTGCGCCAGCAGCCAGGGGTCGACCGCCATCGAGAGCGACCAGCCGAACGAGCGGCGATTGATCACGAAGATCATCAGCGCCGCCAGCACGAGTCCGACCGGCAGCGCCAGCAGCCCCGCCACCACCCCGAGGATCCCGGTCTCGGCGGCGACGAGCTGGAAGACCTGCCCCGGCGTCAGGCCGTTGGCGCGCAGCACCCCCAGCTCGCGGGATTTCTCCAGTTGCAGCGCCATCAGCGCCGACAGCACCGCGACGAAGGCGACGACGAAGGCCAGGAAGCGCAGCACCGCCGTGATCAGGAAGGTGCGGTCGAAGATCTCGAGCGAGATCCGCTTGATCGCGCGCTGCGACTGGATCACGACCTCCTGGCCGGCCGGGACGCGCGCGCGCAGCGCCTCGACCAGCACGTCGGGGTCCTGCCCCGCGGCCGCGAACAGCCCCAGCGCGTTGACCCCGCGGTCGTCGAAAGCCGCGTCCCAGGTGGCGCGCGCCATCATCACCGCCCCCTGGTCCGAGCCGTAGTCGTAGAAGACGCCGGCCACCGGGAAGCCCCGGGGCCCGCGATCGGTCGGGAGCGTGACCGTGCCCCCCGCCCCGATCCCGCGCCGGAAGGCGAACGGTTCCGAGACGATCACCGCGCCGCCCCGCTCGAAGGCCGGCCAGATCGCCTCCGGCCGCCCCTCCTTGAACGAGAAGGCCCGGTGCCCGCGCTCGGTCATCGCGATCGCGACCACGCGCAGCGGCCCGTCCGCGGTCTCCAGCTCGGTCCCGCGCAGCGTGTGCGCCGCCGCCACCCCGGGCGCGTCCCGCAGCGCCGCGACCAGCGCCGGGTCGAGCGGCGTCTCGCTGCGCGAGCCGATCGTGCTGGGCGCCGTGACGTAGACGTCGGGCGCCAGCGAGTAGTCGAGCCAGCGGATCACCGTCTGCCGGAAGCTGGCGATCATCACGCCGACCCCGACCGCGACCGAGATCGCGATCATCAGCGCCGCGGTCGCGACCCCGGTCCGCGACAGCCCCGCCGCGACGCCGCGCGCGGCCATCCCGCCCAGGATCCCGAACAGC
>JALOKP010000172.1 GCA_025456425.1 Acidobacteriota bacterium
CAGCGGGATCAACGAGACGACCTGCCGCGGCGGGCGCGCGATCGCGATCGCGGAGGAAGACCCGCGGCTGCAGATCAACGCCCACGACCTGGTCACGCTCCCCCGGGCGGGGGCGCTGATGAACCCGCTGCTGGCGACGATCCCGCTCCAGCTGCTGGCCTACCGGGCCAGCGTGGCGCGCGGCTTCGACCCCGACTTCCCGCGCAACCTGAGCAAGACGCTGACGGTGGACTGAGCGGTCGTCCCGCTACGGGAGGAGCCGCGGGAACGCGCCGCGGAGCCGCCCCTCGTGGTAGACGAGTCCGTCGCGCGCCAGGGCTTCGCGGAGCCCCGCGGGCGCGCCGCGGAAGAGTTGCCCGTCCGGCGCCAGCACGGCGTGTCCAGCCCGCTCGGAGGGTAGCAGGCCGACGGTCTCGCGGGCTGCTTCCAGGATGGCGTGCCAGCGTTGCGACAGCTCGCTCGCGTCGGGTGGGCTTCCGTCGAAGTCGAGGCTGGACAGCTCGGCCTGCGAGTAACGCGCGCCGCGCGCCGCGTGCTCGAGGATCGAAGCCGGGCTGAATCCCGGGTCCTTGCCACAGGCCGCCCAGGCCAGGTAGCCGAAGGGCTGCAGCTCCCGATCGCAGGCCAGCGTGTCGACGAAATCGCGGGCCTCCACCCGCCCCACCAGCGCCAGGACCTTGTTGGTCGCCAGGTCGAAGGGGTGCAGGACGAGCCCCATCTCGTCGTGCCGGACCAGCGGGAAGAAGCGGTACGCGCTGTCCTGCGCCCACTCCAGCCGCACGGAGTCACTCCCGCGCCGGACCTCGGCCTCGACGAAGCCGGGGCGCTCGCGGACGACGCTCACCGTGAGGCCCGCCCGGCCGAGCGCCTCGCGGTCCGCCGTCCAGGCGGACTCCAGCGCCTGGCGCGAGTCGTGGAAGAGATCGAGGTCGCGCGAGCGCCGCGGTGCGCCCAGCAGCTCGTTCAGCGCCGCGCCGCCGGCGACGTAGCTCTCCCCGCTGCGGATCCGGTGGTCGGCTAGGAGCCGGCAGACGTCGCGCTGGAAGGGCGTGAGAGCCATCGCTTGATCTCCGCGGCGCGCTGGAACGCCGCCCGGTCCCCGCCGCGCTGGATCGCGTCCAGCACGCGCAGCATCTCTTCGATCGTGCCGGGATAGTAGTCGATCCGCAGGAACCAGAGGCACCGGCTGCGATACTCGTCCACGAGGGCGCGAAGCTCGAGGGACTCCCCGGGGGAAAGCGCTGCCATGCGGCGATTGTACGGTCCGGCCCCGGGGCGGTCCATCGGGGCTACACTCGACCCGTGAGCACGCCGGTCCAGAAGCCCGCCCCGGGCGGCCTGCTGCGCGCCCCCGCGGCCTTCGCCTCGCTCGCCTTCCTGGTCCAGTTCCTCGTCGCTCCCGGCTACGGGATCTTCCGCGACGAGCTGTACTACATCGCGTGCGCGAAGCGGCTCGCCTGGGGCTACGTCGACCAGCCGCCGCTGTCGATCGCGCTGCTGGCGCTGCAGCGGCTGGTCCTCCCCGACGCGGTCCTGGCGCTCAAGCTGCTCCCGGCGCTGGCCGGGGCGGCGACGGTCTACCTGGTCGGGGCGCTCGCGGCCCGGCTGGGGGGCCGGGCCTGGGCGCAGGCGGCGGCGTCGCTGGCCGCGCTCTGCGCACCGGTCTACCTGGCGCTCTCCGGCTTCTACTCGATGAACGCCTTCGACCTCCTGCTCTGGACCGTCGCGTTCTGGCTGGTCGTCCGCACGATCGACACCGGGGGGACGCGCTGGTGGGCCTGGCTGGGGCTCGTGCTGGGACTGGGCCTGCTCAACAAGATCAGCGTCCTCTGGTTCGGCGCCGGCCTGGCGGCGGCGCTGCTGCTGACCGCGCAGCGCCGCGCGCTCTTCACGCCCGGGCCGTGGCTGGCGGCCGGGATCGCGGGGCTGCTCGCGCTGCCGCACCTGGCGTGGCAGGTTGCGCACGGCTGGCCGACGTTCGAGTTCATGAGCCACGCCGCGCGTTTCAAGAACGCCGAGATGCCGCTGTCCGTTTTCCTCGGCCAGCAGGTGCTCTTCCTGAACCCGGTCGCGCTGCCGTTGTGGATGGGCGGGCTGCTCTGGCTGCTGCTGGCGCCGTCGGCGCGCCGCTGGCGCCCGCTGGCGGTGATCTTCCTCGCGGTCTTCCTGCTGCTTGCAGCCAGCGGCTCGTCCAAACCCTACTACCTCGCCCCGGCCTTCCCGCCGCTGCTGGCCGCCGGGGGCGTCGCGTTTTCGCGGTTGGCGCACCGGCGCGGGGTGCTGGCCGCGGCCTACCTGGTCGCGCTTGGCGCGGCCGGGGTGGCGCTGGCGCCGATGGCGATGCCGGTGCTCGCGCCCGTTTCGTACGCTGCCTACGCGCGGGCGATCGGGATCCAGCCGGCAGCCCAGGAGCGCAACGCGGTCGGCGAGCTGCCGCAGCACCTGGCGGATCGGCTCGGCTGGCCGGAGCTGGCGGCCGAAGTGGCGCGGGTGGTCGAGGCGCTGCCACCCGAGGATCGCGCGGGCGCCGTCATCTACACCACCAACTACGGCCGCGCCGGGGCGATCGAGTTGTACGGAGAGCGGTGGGGGCTGCCGCCGGTCGCGTCCGGGCACAACTCGTGGTGGCTGTGGGGGCCGCCGCGGGAGGATCCGCGGGTGATCGTGCTCGTCGGCGGGCGGATCGAGGACCACCGCGAGGCGCTCGAGTCGGTCGAGCTGGTCGCGACCCACCGCGCGGCGCTCTGCATGCCGTTCGAGCGCGAGATCCCGATCTTCGTCGGGCGGGGCTGGAAGCGGCCCCTCGCCGAGCTCTGGCCGGCGACGAAGGAGTTCATCTAGGCCGCGCCCGCGGCGACGCCAGCGCGGGGCCGGCCGGCCGTACCCCGCTGGACAGCCGGCGCCGGGGACGCCATCGTTCCCAGAAGCCCGGTTCCGCTGGAGGGGTACCCCGTGTCGCTGCTCTCCGTCTTTGTCCGCGCGCTCGGCGCGATCGCCGCTGCGCTGGTCTTCGCCGTGCTCGTCGCCGTCGCCGGCGCGCCCGGGAGCGGCGTGCTGCGCGGCACCGTGAAGGACGCTGACGGCAAGCCGGTGGAGGGGGCGGTCGTGATGGCGATGCTCGAGGACTCCGAGCAGGCGCCGCGGGCGGTCGGCACCGACGCGCTGGGGGTCTACCGCGTCTCGGGCCTGGCCCCCGGGACCTACCGCGTCGGCGTGCGCAAGGCCGGCTTCGTCTCGCGCGAGTTCGGCGCGGTGACGGTCGGCGCCGAGGGGGCGACGCTCGACGTCGCGCTGCAGAAGCCGCAGCCGCTGGCGGCGATCGGGCCCGCCTCCGGGGCGCCGGGTGCGGGGGGCGGCGTCGCGCGCGCGGGCGGACGCAGCATCTCGATCACCAGCGCGCCGAAGGAGGACGCGGCGAAGCAGGAGACCGCCGTCCTGCGCGCGACCTACGTCGACGACCTGGCGCTGATGGAATTCCTCAACCAGCAGGCGAAGGACGGCCGCGAGGTCGTGCAGGTCCTCCCGCTCGAGGCGGGAGACAGCCTGTTCGTCACGGTCTCGCTGGGCGAGCGGCCGAAGCCGTCGTACCTGGTGCTGCCGGTCTACGAGCCGATCGAAGAGGGGCGGATCAAGGACCGGCTGGGACTGCAGAAGGGGCGGACCCTGCTGGGACTGCATCGGCTGTCGGGGGAGTCGTACGCTCTGATCTTCCGGTAGGCGCCGAACGGCCCTGCCTTCCCGCGTCGCTCCCAGCCGCCGGAACTGGTCGCTCTCCCTAGGGCACGACCCCACCGGGGTGTATCCTCCATTGTGAGGGCCGCGGGTGTCGCCGCACGGGCTCCTCTTGCCGCCCACGCCCCGTGGGGTGCACCATGCCGAACGCCTTCCAGATCAACAGTGCCGACATCCACAAGGGATTGTTTCCGCTGAACTTCCGCTTCGATCTCCGCGAGGACGGGATCGTCGACGCGTTTCTGTGCCCGCAGGCCATCGAGGAGGCGGCCGACACGCTGGTTCGCTTCGGCTTCCCCTGGCTCTGCGTGTTCGGCTGCAGTATCACCTATCCGGAAGACCTCACGCTGGCCGAGACCGCCGCCTCGTTGGATCTCGATCTCCGCGCGATCAGTCCCGAGGTCATCGTCCTCCCGACCACGGACCTCGGGCGCCTTGCCGAGGACACCTGCAACTACAACTTCTCGGCCATCGACTGGGACGATCCCGACATGACCGCCATCCGCCGAGCGGTCGAGCGACTCGGCAGGGACGATTCTCCCGGGGGGCGGTGCCCACTCGCGGGCCTGCCCCGTTCCAGGGTCTACCTGAACTCCCATGACGACTGCTACCTCTCCGTCGAGTGGCGCGAACCCCGCGCGGTGCGGGCCCATCTCGGGCGCCTGCTCGCCGAGTACGCGGTCGCCCTGCTCAGCGACGACGAGGAATCGCCGGTTTCCGTCGCCGGGCCTCCCGACGAGGTGCTGCAGTCGATCGTGGCGGCGGGTCCCTGCCTCACGGTCCTCGACAGGGATACCACGCGGGAGGACTCCGTTCTCAGGATCGGGTGCTGCCACGAGAAGCAGTACTTCCCGCGGCTGACCAGCCACGAGGTGTCGTCGATCCTGACCTACGACGCCGGATCGGGCGCCTGGAGCTGGGCGAGGGTCCCGGAATGAACGGGGTCGTCGCGGCGGCGCCGAGGTGCCGGACCGGACGAGGGACGCGCCGCTCCGGGACGGCCTCTCGGGTCCGCGCCCTGCTCGTGCTGCTGGGAATCGGGGGGGCCGCCGCCGTGGCAGCCGCGACGATTCCCGGCCATGCGAGCCTCAGCGAGCGGATGCCGCTGCCGCCCGACGCGGTCCGCGAGGTCACGCTCCAGTCCGAGTCGCGGGCCGACGCGGGGCAGGAGGCGCGGCCCGACCGGTCGCTCGTGGAGACCTACTGGAAGTTGATCCGCTGCGGCGGTGCGCCCGCGGCAGCCGTTCCGGGGCATCGCGAGCCACACCTCATCCTGAAGCTGGGCGGCCAGCTAATCGGCTCCGGCGGGTGCAACGACCTGACGGGGTGGTACCGGCGCGACGGTGCTGCGATCACGCTCGGCCCGGTCGCGACGACGACCCTTGAGTGCTCCCCCGGCTCCGAGCAGGAGGGGGCCTTCCACGAGGCCCTGCGCCACGCGCGTTCGTACTGGATCGCGGGTGACGAACTCGACCTGCTGGACGCGGAGAGGAAGGTCGTCGCGGAGTTCACGGCGGTGGACCTGCGGTGAAGGGGGTGCCGCGCCAGCGGGCGCGGCGGCCGGGCGGATCGACCCAGACCACCGCGCCCATGACGGCGTGTCGTGCGGAGCGGGCCGGCACGGAGGCCGGCCCCTACGGTTCGCGCGCGGCGCAATCCGGGCCGGCACGGAGGCCGGCCCCTATCGGTACGGATCGGGCGAGAACTCCTGGAACCCGCGCGCCCGCTCGCGGCGCGCCAGCGGGTCCGGCGTCGGCCGGGGCGCGGGAAGCACGCCCAGCCGCACCAGCGCGTCGCGATACTCGTAGCGGACGGCGACGGTCGCCGCGGGGTTCCGCTCCAGCTGGAGGTCGACCGAGTAGACCGGGGCGTCGACCTGGCGGCCGATTCCCGTCGCGGCGTAATCGTCCGACAGCGCGGCCTGGTCGCGCGCCGCGCTCTCGGCCTGGCGCTCGGCCTTGCTTTCGGTCGGCGCGGACTGGGCCGCGCTGGCCCCCGCTGCCTCGTTCCGGTCGCGCGCGCCGGCGTCGGCCTCCGGCGCCCGCGGCAGCGCGCGCTTGGCCAGCGGCTGCGGCTTCGGCTGAAGTTCGCGGAAGAACGCGGCCGAGATCACGCCCAGGTCGTCGGTCTTCCCGAGCCACGCCCCGTACGACTTCTCCTCGCTCGTGAAGAAGAACCGGCGCGCGCGCGCGTGGTCGGAGCTGGTCTGCCAGCCGCTGATCACCGCGGTCTCCCATGGGCCGAGCACCCACTTGGAGGCGTCGCGCGCGGTGGTCGACTTAGCGTCGATCGAGTTGAGGCCGTCGACCGACAGCGCGACCGCGACACGGCGGCCGGTGTTGTTGCGCAGCCGGATCGCGTACTCGCGGCCGCGCAGCGCCTCGACGTACGTCGTGCCGCGCGCGGCATAGGTCGCCAGCGGGCGGCCGTCGACGAGCACCTCGATCGAGTAGGGGCAGGGGGCCGCCTGGCAGGCCGTCGCCGGCGCGGCGGCGACCAGGAACGGGATCGGCAGGATGGCGGCCAGCAGGCCGAGGCCGAGCAGCGGGACGGGGACGCGGCGGGTCGTCATGGCTTGGGTCTCCTTGTGTGCTCCCGACCGGTTGGACCGGCCCGCGCGCGGGGAGTTCCCGGGGTGCTCGGAGGAAAAAGAAAAGCGGGCAGGCCCCGGAGGAGGACCTGCCCGGCCCTGGTGCCATGGGCCCGGGTGGGTGGTGGCCCCGAGACGGGCCGGGAGGGAAGCCGGGCCGCGGTATCGACCCGCCGCGAGGGGCGCAGCGGGGTGCCGTGGGAATTGAGTGCAGTCTGGCGGACCGCGGTGACAGCGCCGGGGCCGCCGGGTGAACTCGCGGTGACGATTGCCGCTCCCGGGGGTCCGCTCAGGCCGTCGCCAGGGCGACTCCCCCGACGACCAGCAGCGACCCGGCCAGCACCCGGGCCGTGATCGGCTCGCCCAACGCCAGCACGCCGATCGCCAGCGCCACGACCGGCGTCGTGTAGGCGATCAGCGAGGTCCGCACGACGGTGGTGTGCGAGAGCAGCCAGTAGTAGAGGCTGAAGGTCACGGCCGACCCGGCGATCGCCAGGTAGAGCAGTGCCGCGACCGGCCGCGCGCCCCAGGTGACCGGCGCGCCGCGCTCGGCCCACGCCGACAGCAGCCCCATCACCGCGCCGCCGATCAGCATCGGCGGGCCGGCCAGCGAGAGCGGCGGGATCCCCTTGCCCCAGCGCTTGATCGCGACGTTGCTGAACGCCGAGACCAGGGGCGAGAGCAGCAGCACCGCCGAGGCGAACGCAAGCCGCGGGCCTCCCAGCCGCGCCAGGTCCTCGGAGTAGATCACCGCCAGCCCGAGGAACCCGACGACCACCCCCACCACGCCTCGCAGGGTCAGCCGCTCGTGCGGCAGGGCGAAGTGGGCCAGCACCGCGACCATCAGCGGGAAGGTGGCCCACAGGACCGCGGTCAGCCCGGAGGGGACGACCTGCTCGGCCCAGTAGACCAGTCCGTACGAGGCGGAGAACGAGAGCAGGCCGTTGGCCACCCAGAGCCGGCGCTCGACCGGCGATCGCCCCAGCGGAACGCCCCGGACGAGCGCGATCCCGACCAGCAGCGCGCCCGCCAGCAGGAAGCGCAGCGAGACCCCGAGGAAGGGGGGGATCCCCTGCAGGCTGAAGACGATCGCGGCCCAGGTCGTGCCCCAGATCAGGGTCAGGAGCAGGAAGACGGCGACGACCGCGGCGCGGCCGGGACGGCTGGTCATGGGCGGGATCATAATGGCGGACACGACGCACACGAAAGGAGCGACGACGGCCATGAACGCGCGCAGGTGGTTCTCGGTTCTCCTGGTTCCGGTGCTGGCGCTTCCGCTCGGGCTCTCTCCCGCGCTCGCCGACGCGCGGGTCGAGCAGCTCACGAAGGTCGAGTTCGGGGGGTTCCTGGGGTCGATGTTCCGGACCTTCGGCGGCAAGGCGGCGCGCGAGGGGGTCACCTCGCTCGACGCCCTCAAGGGCGAGCGCCTGATGTCGAAGACGATGGACAGCGGCGAGCTGATCGACCTGGCCGCCGAGAAGGTCTACACGATCCAGTTCGACAAGAAGAAGTACAGCGTCAAGACCTTCGCCCAGATCCGCGAGGAGATGAAGAAGGCGCTGGAGGACGCGAAGAAGCAGCAGGCCGAGCAGG
>JALOKP010000060.1 GCA_025456425.1 Acidobacteriota bacterium
CTCGTCGATCGCCCACTCGAACGAGACGTGGTCGAAGAGGATGTTGTAGACCGGCGTCCCGCCGTAGCCGTAGACCGTCGCGCCGTCCTTGTTCCAGTCGCCGGGAGTCGTGTCGCCGGGCCGGATCCTGAGGTGCCGGATCACGACGTCGTGGATCCCGTCGCGCAGCATCAGGCCGTAGTTCTTGAGCTGGATCCCCTCGCCCGGCGTCGTCTGGCCGGCGACGGTGACGAAGCTGTTGGCCGCCTTCATCACGATCCAGTCGGCCAGTTCGATCGTGCCCGAGACCCGGAAGACGACCGTGCGCGGCCCGGTCCGGACCTCCAGCGCCTCGCGCAGGCTGCCCGGCCCGGCGTCGTGGAGGTTGGTGACCTCGACGACGGCGCCGCCGCGGCCGCCGGGCGTCATCGCCCCGAAACCTTCGGCGCCGGGAAAGGCGGGGATCTGCGCCGCGGCGGGGCCTGCCCCGGTGGCGAGGGTCGCCAGGAGGAGCGTCTCGGCCGCTCGCCGCATCCTGACCGCCAGTCGACATTGCGCCGGCATCGCCGCGCCTCCTCCCCGCCCCGGGCGGACCGAAGGAAAGATACCGCGTAGCGCGAGCCGGGGTGGGAGCCCGGGCCTCGGTGCTAGGATCGTCTCGTGCTCCGGGCCGGTTCGGCGATCCTGGCCTCGAGCCGCCTTGGACGCAGCGGCCGAGGCCTGCGCGCTGCAGGGTGGTGCGCGGCGACGCTGGGGGTGTTGTTCGCCGCGGCCTGCTTCTCGCTCGACCAGCCGCAGCGGCGCGTCCAGCTCGAGACCCTGGTCCAGGAGCCCGAGCTGCTGGTCGTCGTCGATCCGCGCGCCGCGCTCGCCTTCGTCACCGCTGGAGGCGCGCTGACCCTCTCGACCGGCGTGGATGCCGGTGATCGGCTGCGCGCCGAGTTCGCGCTGCCGTCGCCGACCGCCGGCTTCGCCGAGGCCTTCGTGTCCGCGCTCCGCGAGCAGCCGCGCTTCGCAACGATCCGTTTCCGCGTCCTCGCTCTCGATGACGCGGTGGCGACGCTGCAGGAGCGGGGCGCGGGCCAGGTCTTCTACCTCCACACGGGCGAGTGGCGCCTCTACTACGATCTCTCGCTGGACCACTACACGATGAAGGTCTGGCTCAACGCGCAGCTCGAGCCCGCCGTGCAGGCGGCCTCGGGCTCGGGGACCCTCGCCCTGCCGGAGCGCCTCTGGAAAGGAAGCTGCACCTTCCGCGGCCCCGGGAAGGCGCAGCCGATCGAGGCCTGGCGCGCAAACGGCGGCGCGCTGCTGCACGAGGTCCTGGCCGAGGCCCAGCGCCGCTGCGGCCGGAAGGCGGCCGAGCACCTGGTCGAGTTCCTCGAGGGGGGCGATCCGCAGGGAGCCTTCGACTTCGGGGACGTCCGGAGCCCAGCCCCCTGACCGGTAAGTTAGCGCTCTCGAGTTGTTCTCGCGGCCTGGCCGAGCACTCCTGAGTAGCGGCGACCGATTCGGCGTTACTCCCGAATGACCCGCTGTTTTTGGGGAGGGTGCGATGGTCTTTCGGGAAGCTCTCGTCCGTTCTCTGCTGCCGTGGTTCCTGGTCCTCTCCTGCCTGTGCGCCGCGCCGGCCCTCTGCCAGGAGCCGTCCGCGACGACGGACTACGAGGGCGGGCCGATCCTCACGCTGGACGCGGAGATCTACCGGGTCACGGAGAGCACCAAGACCGTCGCCGTCCGCATCTTGCGCGGGGGCTCGAAGACCGAGGCGGTCTCGGTCCGGCTCCGCACCGTCGACGGCTCGGCGCGGGCCGGCTCCGACTACACGGGCGTGGATTTCGTCGTCAAGCTCCCCAAGGGCAAGACCCAGAAGAAGCTCAAGCTCAAGATCGCGCGCGACAGCACGCCGGAGACCAGCGAGACGTTCCTCCTCGTGCTCAGCGAACCCTCTGCCGGCGCCTCGCTTGGAACCCCGCGCCTCGGGACGGTGGTCATCGCCGGGGACCGGCCCGATCCGCCGCTGGCTGCGAGCGCTGGCGGGGACGCCCGCGTCACCCTGGGCGAGACCGCGATCCTCGCCGGGAGCGCTTCCGGCGCCCTGGGACCGGTCCGCTTCAACTGGACGCTCGCGTCGAAGCCGGCCGGCAGCGCCGTCACGCTTCCGGCCCCCACCGAGGCCACGCAGCGGGTGAGCCCCGATCTCGCCGGCAGCTACGTCCTCTCCCTCGTCGTCAGCGACCCGGCGCGCTCCAGCGCGCCGGCCCGCGTGACGCTGACCGCCGACGCCCTGCCGGAACCGGAGCCGGTGGTCGTCGGCGTCGACGAGGTCCGCTTCACGAGGTCGTTCCGCAGCGAAGTCGACCCGGTCTCGGAGATCCTCGTCGGATTCCTGGGGCCGGTCGATCCCGCCACTCTGAACGATCAGACGGTCCGCCTGACGCGGGACGGAGTCCCGGTCCCGTGCACCCGCGCCTTCGATGCCGAGCTGGTCCTGCTCACGCTGACGCCCGACGCCCCGCTGCAGTTCGACTCTTTCTACCAGCTCGACGTCAGCGGGATCGGCTCGACGCAGCGTCCGTTCTCGTTCTCCGGTTTCACCACGGTCTTTCAGACGCCGAAGCAGCCGTTCGGGCTGGTTGCAGGCCAGGTCGTCGGCGCCAAGCGCGAGCCGCTCGAGTTCGTCACCGTGCGCTGCGCCGGCCAGGTGCAGCTCACCGACGCCAGCGGCCGCTTCTTCTTCGAGAACGTCCCGCCCGGCCGCCAGGACCTCTTCATCGACACGGACACGATCGTCAGCGACGTGATCTACACGCCCATGCACTACCTGGTCGACGTCCAGGGCGGGGCGCTCCCGACCACCATCGGCGGCCCGATCATCCTGACGATCGTCGATCGGACCGGCGCGGTGGAGATCCCCGGCAGCGTCGTGCTTCACAACCCCAACATCCCGGGCCTCTCGATCGACTGGACGGGCGTGGTCCCGCGCCAGCCCACCGGCGCGCTGTTCACCGGCGAGGTGACGCTGAGCTCCGTGATTCCGACCGACGTGCCGATGCCCTTCCCCGGACCGGGCTCGTTCTACTGGACGGTCCAGCCCGGCGGCCTGCTGCTCGATCCCCCGGCGAAGATCACCGTTCCGCTGCCGGTCCGGATGAGCCCGGGCCGCCAGGTCGACCTCTGGTCGTTCGACCACGCGACCAACGAGTGGGTCAACTATGCCCAGGCCACGGTCAACCCCGACGGTGTCACCGCGACGAGCAACCCCGGACAGGGGCTCCCCTTCACGGGCTGGGGCGCCGTGGTCACCCGGACCGAGGTCGTCCGCGACATCGGGGGCAGCGGTGGAAAGGCGATCTCCGGCAGGGTGTTCGACGCGGCAGACAACCCGCTTCACGGCGTCGCGGTGACCAGCACGGGCGGCGAATCGGTGTACACGGACTACGTCGTCGAGAACGAGCGCGTCGTGTTCGACGGCAGCCTCGACGGCAGCTATCGCTTCTCGCAGCAGCTCGTAGGGTTCAACGAGGAGATCAACGGCACGTTCAGCGAGTTCGTGCCCGTGCCCGTCCAGGTCCGGGCCTTCGCGCGCGACCTGGCTGGGAACGTGTACAACGCCACGGAGATCATCGACATCTCCGCGATCGCGGACCCGACGGTCCCCGACGGCGGCCTGCCGGACGAGCTCCCGGGCCCGACGCTGCGGCTCACCGACTACTCGGTCGAGCGGGACGGCAAGCTTCTGCTGCACGAGGACGGGATCCGCGACGACCTCTCCCACGTCATCCGCCACGGGAATGTCCTGCTCGTCAATTCCTCGACCCGCTACAAGCAGGAGATCGAGGCGTTGTCGCGCCGCCTGGCGGCGCTGGGCTTCCGGGAGAACGACGCGGGGGAGTTCCTCCGGCCGACCGAGACCTACGCCCGGGGCGAGCCGATCCACGACGCCGTCCGCGTCTTCCAAGCGATCTGGTTCGGCGGCGGATACGGGCCGCGGTTCCAGACCGCCAGCGGCGAGGTGACCGCCGAGGTCCTGGAGGCGCTCAACACGCCTCGCGGGGTGATCTGGTCGACCAACGGACCATTTGTCGCCTCGAACGGCTACGAGTACGTCCTGGTCAACCGGAATGACTGGTTCCACGCCACGATCCCGTTCAAGCTCCAGCAGCTCACTGCCCGGACCGGGCTCAACTGCGGAACGCGCGCGACCGGGGGCCCCCGCTGCCTGGAAGGCCGCTGCAGCGCCGGAGACAACCACCAGGCCGGCGGAGCCGTCGACATGAACATGGTCTCGACCAGCGGGACGATCTTCCCCGGGAGCTTCTACCGCTGCCTGAAGGGCACCTTCGACACGTCGAGCCGGGAGTGCACCCTGAGCGTCTCCGTGAGCCCGCAGGGGGTCCCGGAGCCGTTCGAGGAGTGGACCGAGGCCGACCGCGCCAGCAACCTTCCCACGGTCGACGACGCGATCGCCGCCGGTCGCACCTGGCAGATCAAGACCGGTTACAGCCGCACGCAGACTCAGGCCCACATCGACCAGATCCGGAACCTGACCGGCGCGGCAGCCGTGATCTTCAACGATCCGGCCATCACCGGCGTCTCCCGGGTGGCCGCCCATCACCATCACATCCACGTCAACTGGCTGTACCGCCACGGTGACGAGCACCCGGCCGGAACGGAGGGCGCTCCTCCCTTCCCCTCCGCGCCGCTCCCGGAGCCACGGGCCTCCGGGTTCCGTGTCGTGGACTACGAACCGAACGAGATCGACGCGGCAGTCCCGCCGAATGCCCGTTTCTTTCTCGAGTTCTCGGAGCCGGTCGACCCCGCCACGCTGACCGAGGAGACGGTCCGCCTCGTGGAACTGAACACAGGCGAGCGCGTCCCGCTGGCGCGCGTGCTGAACGCGGCGGGAACGCGGCTGGAACTCGTGCCCGCCGGCGAACTGCCGGAGCGCGCGATCTTCGTGCTGCGCGTGTCCGCCGCGCTGCAGAGCGCCTCGGGCGAACCGCTCGACCTGGGCCCCTTCGGCAACGAGGACCTCTCGTCCTTCTTCACCGGTCTCAGCCCCTCGGTGGTCTCCGCCGAGTTCGGCAGCGAGTCGGTGACGCTGACCCGCTTCGACCTGTCCGGCATTGCGCTGAGCGTCCAGGGGCGCAACGCCTCCGGCGCGTCGCGCGCGATCGACCAGTTCGTCGCCGACTTCCTCCTGGAGGGCGCCAGCTCGCTCGTCCTCGACGGCCCGGTCGGTCCCGACGGGCGGCTGCTGCGCACGTTCAACGGCCGCTCGGTCCTGACGGCGCTGCTCGACGGCCCGCTCGCCCCGAGCGTTCCGGTGACGGCCGAGATCGTCGCCGGGCCCCGGGTCGCGCCGCGGGTCCGGGTCGGGCAGCCGGTCGTTGCCGAGTTCGGCGAGCCGCTCGACACCCCGACCCTCTCGCTGGTGACCGCCGCCGTCCAGGCTCTCGACGGTGCTTCCATCGACGGCACGGCCGCGCTGCTCCCCGACCGCCGGACCGTTTCGTTCACCCCGGCGAACCTCCCCCCGGCCGGCCGGCCGCTCTTCCTGCTCGTGACCCTGAGGGTGACGGACCCGGCGGGCCGCGGCATCGACCTGATCACGGCCTCGCCGTTCCTCTTCGTCGGACAGGTTCCCGACGAGCTCGACTCCGACGGCGACGGGCTCTCGGACAACCTGGAGCGCGCCCTCTCTCCCTGCGTCGCCCCCAATGTGCCCGACACTGACCTGGACGGAACGCCCGACCGCGACGAGGACTGCGACGGCGACGGCCTGACGAACCTCGACGAACTCGGCCGGGATCTCGATCCGGGAGACAACGACAGCGACGACGACGGCGCTCCCGACGGGCTCGAGCTGCGTACCGGGTGCGATCCGCTCGTGCGGCAGACGGCGACCCTGACCGGCCGCACGGTCGACCCGACCGGAGCGCCAGTGGCTGGCGCCGACATCGCTCCGCTTTTCGGCACCGGCACTGCGTCCAGTGCGAGCGACGGCCGGTTCTCGTTGGCCGGGGCGGCGGCCTGCGTCGGGAACGCGGTGCTGGCGACGGGCAGCGTCGGCCCGAAGCTCACCCGAGGCCTCTCGGCCCGGCTGCAGCTCGCCGCGGGCGAGGTGCGCGAGCTGGGCGACATCACGCTGCGCGAGGTATCCGACCTCCTCTACCCGAACCCGGTCATGCCGCGGGGGGGGCGCGGCGGAATCGACAGCGGGGTCCAGTTCGACGTGGATCGCGACGGAACGATCGACGTGATCACCTCGGGCAGCGGGACCGTGGACGTCTGGCGCGGGAACGGCGAGGGCAGGTTCGGTCCCCCGGTCGGGTTCGGCGCGGGGTCAAGCCCGACGGGAATCGAGCTGGCCGACTTCACGCACGATGGAACACCCGATGTCGTCGTGGCGAACGACACCAACACGGGCTCGGTATCGTTCCTGCGCGGCCTCGAGGAGGGGCGCTTCGGGACTTCCATCCAGTCCTTGCCCCCCACGATCTCCTTCCCGGAGCGCCTGACGAGCGGTGACTTCGACCAGGACGGGACGCGAGACGTGGCCGTCGCGGATGGCCGCAGCTCGACGATCCGCATCCTGCAAGGCAACGGCGCCGGCGCGTTCACGGAGATCTCGGCACCGGCGATCACCGCGTTCCGCCCCCGGGACGTCGTGTCCGGCGACGTGACCGGGGACGGCACCCTCGACCTGCTGGTGGCGAGGCAGGACATCACGGGCGGCTTCGACGTGCTGCGCGGGATCGGCAACGGGACCTTCGCCAGCCCGGAGCCGGTCGCCGCGGGCCTGCTGTTCGACTCGCTGTTCGTCGCCGACCTCGATGGGGACACCGACCTGGACGTGCTCTCGGTGGAGCGCAACCGGAACCTGGTGACGATCCGCGGCAACGGCAACGGCACGTTCGCGCCCGCGGAGAGCCAGCCCAGCCGCACCACCAGGGCCAAGGACCTCGCCCTGGTCGATCTCGACCAGGACGGCACGCAGGACGTCGTCGTCGCCGGAGATGCCCAGGTCGAGGTCTTCTTCGGGCGTGGCAGCGGGAGCTACGCACCTTCTGAGGAGTACATCATCGGCTGCCAGCCGGAAGCCGTCTTCCCCCACGACGCGGACCGGGACGGGCTCATCGACCTGGTCGTGGGCGACGACAACCTCGGCTCGCTGATCGTGAATCGCGGCACGACACTGGGCGCGTGGGAGCGCGTGGAGCGGATTCCGCTGAGCGACTTCGTCCCCGAGGTGGACACGGCCGACTTCAACGGGGACGGAACGGCCGACGTCGCCGGGGTGGTCGAGGACGACGTGGACGTGGCGATCGCCCTCGGCCGGGGCGACGGCACCTTCCAGCCGCCCCTCACGGTTCCGTTCGACGGGAACGCGCGTGACGTCGACTTCACGCTGTCCGACCTCGACGGAGACGGCGACGTCGACATCGTGATCGCGGAGGCGGATTTCGATCGCGTGAGCTTCAGCCTCAACGACGGGCGCGCAAACTTCGGCACGCCGGTGACACTCCCCACCGGCGACGGGCCCGTCGACGTCGACGCCGCAGACGTGACCGGGGACGGCGTGATCGATCTGCTCACCGCCAACGAGTCCGCATTCACCATCTCGCTGCTGCGCGGCGACGGCGCCGGTTCCTTCGCGGGCGCGGTGGCGATCTCGACCGGCATCCGCCCGCGGCAGCTCGCGGTCGGCGACCTGGACGGCGACGGGACGGCCGACCTCGCCGTCTCGACGCGGGACGCGCTCGAGTTGCTGTTCGGGACGGGGGACGGCGCGTTCGATCGACGCACGAGCGTCACGGAGGTTGCGGACTTCAATGATCTCCGCATCGTCGACCTGGACCGCGATGGGATCGTCGACCTGCTGGGTGCGTCGTATCGCTTCGGATTCGCCTGGCTGCGGGGCCGCGGCGACGGCACGTTCGATGCGGCGGTCCGGCCCCCCGGAGGCGGCGTCATGAGTTCCGCCACGACCTCGGACGTCGATCTCGACGGGCGGCTGGACATCGTCGGAACGGACGACTCGCTCGGGATGGTGATCTTCCGCCAGGCGGCCGACGGCAGTTTCGGCCCGTTCGAGACCTATGACGTCGACTGTTTCTCGGAGTCGCTCGTGCTCGGGGACTTCAATCGCGACGGCCTGCCCGACGTGGTCGCCGGGACGGCCTTCGGTTCCTTCCACGTGATCCTGCACCGCTGATGGAGCCCCCAATGAACCGCTTCCACTCGAACTCGTCGCTGCTCGCCGCGCTGCTGCTGGCGGGCGCCTTCGCGGAACCGTCGGCCGCGGCGCGCCCTCCCGAACTGCGAGAGCCGAAGCCCGCTCCGATCGAGTCGCCCGCGCTCCCCTCCCCGCTCTCGGATCGCGACTTCTACGACGACGGCGCGCCACCGCCCGCGAAGGTCGAGCTGGGCCGGCTGCTCTTCTTTGACAAGATCCTGAGCGGGAACCGGAACATCTCCTGTGCGACCTGCCACCACCCGCTGGCGGCCACGGGAGACGGCCTGTCGCTCTCGGTTGGCGAGGGGGGCGCGGGGTTGGGCATGACCCGCGTCCCGGGCCAGGGGGCCGCGGCGGTCCACGAGCGGGTGCCGCGCAACGCGCCCCCGGTGTTCAACCTGGGGGCGCGGCAGTTCACGGTCATGTTCCACGACGGCCGCGTCGAACTCGACCCCGCGCAACCGGGGGGCGTACGCAGTCCGGCCGGCGCCGCGCTCCCGTCCGGGCTGGACAACGTGCTGGCGGTGCAAGCGATGTTCCCGGTGACCTCGGCGGCCGAGATGGCGGGCTCGCGCGGAGAGAACACCGTCGCTGACGCCGCCGCCGCCGGGAACCTCGCCGGCCCCGGCGGTGTCTGGGAGCAGCTCGCGGACCGACTGCGCGGGATTCCCGAGTACGTCGAGCTGTTTCGCGCGGCCTTCCCTTCCATCCGCTCGGCCCAGGAGATCCAGTACGTCGACGCGGCGAACGCAATCGCCGCCTTCGAGGCCGTCTTCTGGCGCGCCGACGACAGCCCGTTCGACCGCTACCTGCGCGGGGAGCACGGCGCGATGTCCGCGGAGGCCGCCGAGGGGATGCGACTCTTCTACGGCTCCGCCGGGTGCAGCGCCTGCCACGCCGGAGTGCTGCAGACCGACCTGGCGTTCCACTCGATCGCGCTGCCGCAGATCGGGCCGGGCAAGGGCGATGGCCTGGACGGCCGCGACGACTTCGGGCGCGAACGCGTGACGGGCCGGCGGGCCGATCGCTGCCGCTTCCGGACCCCCAGCCTGCGGAACGTCGTGCTGACCGGGCCGTGGGGGCACGACGGGGCCTACGACGACCTGCGCGCAATGATCGACCATCACCTCGATCCGGTCGGCTCGCTCGAGGCCTACGACCCCGGCCAAGCCGTCCTCCCGAGCCGGCCGGACCTCGACGCGCTCGATCTCACCGTCCACCGCGACCCGGCGCGGCGGGCGGCGATCGCGTCCACCAACGACGTGCCGCCGATCTCGCTCGACGCTGCGGAGAGGGAGCGCGTGGTCGCCTTCCTGCACGTGCTGACGAGCGAACGCAGCCTCGATCTCAGGCGCGACGTGCCCGCGCGCGTGCCGAGCGGGCTGCCGATCGCCGACTGAGGGCGAGCCCGGCGGCGGCCAGCGCGGCGGCGGCGGCGGCGAGCAGCAGGGGGAGCGAGCGCGCCGCCGCCCCGCCGCGCCGCACACCGCCCGGAAAGGGGACCCACTGGCCATCGCCGAGCAGCACGAGGCCCGCCCAATCCGCCGCCGGAATGCCGGCCTCGATCCGCTCGCGGTGCGCTGCGGCCAGCGCCTGCTCGAGACTGGAGCCCAGGGCGAGCTGCTCGTAGAAGGCCCGGATAAGAGGCACCACCTCGGTGTCGCGCACCGGCCAGAGGCTGCCGACGACGGCGCGGGAGCCGGCCAGGAAGAAGGCGTGCGACAGCCCGACCGGTCCCTCGCTCGCCAGCAGCTCGCCCGTCGCCGAGCGGCAGGCCGAGAGCACGACAGCCTGGCCGGACAGCGGAAGCGCCGCGATTTCGCGCGCCTGCAGCAGGCCGTCCTCAGCGTCGGGGCCCGGTCCGAGTACGATCGCGCTCCGCTCCGGCCGCCGCTCCTCGACGACCGCGTGGGCCGCGAGGTGCAGCACTCCGAAGCGCTCGAGGTCTCCCGACTTGACCGCGTGCTCGGTGGCCTCCGCGCCCTCGCGGATCACGGCGAGATCGCCGATCACCCGGCGGATCGAGGCCAGTTCGGCGCGCGCGTGCGGCAGCCGGCCGAGAGCCGCGACCCCGAGCAGCGTTCCCTCGCGCGACAGCGCGATCGGCCGCGCGCCGCCGGACAGCTCGGGGTCGCCGAGCGCCAGGACGCCGCCCGGGCCGCGGGCGGGCTGCCGGCCCGCCGCGCGCCAGACCAGCGCGGACGGCGCCAGCGTGACCGAGTGGCTCATCGCGACCGGGGCGGCGCCCGGGGCCGGCGCCAGCAGGTCGAATGGAAGGGCGAAGAGGGGACCGTCGGGCACGATCACGAGCCGCCGCGTCGTGGGCGGGAGCGACGCCAGGGATCGCGCGAGCAGCTCCTGAAAGAGCGCCACGGCCCCGGCCGACTCGCTTCCGTCCCGGCGCTCGACCAGCGCGCGGAGCATGGCGATCTTCTCCTC
The DNA here is from genome assembly GCA_025456425.1 of Acidobacteriota bacterium. Taxonomy (GTDB): domain Bacteria; phylum Acidobacteriota; class Polarisedimenticolia; order J045; family J045; genus JALOKP01. Next base: position 10,661 of record JALOKP010000060.1, read on the forward strand.
CAGCGCCTGGCGATCGGGCACCGGATGGACCGACGCTCCGGCGCGGTGGAGCGCGATCACCCACGAGCCGGGACCGGATCGCCCGGCTCTGCCGGCCAGGGCGAAGTAGAGCAGCGCCTGGTCCGGACCGAGCGCGCGCTGCAGCGCCGCCAGGTTCTCCGCGGGAAGGTCCTCGCCGGAACCGGCGTCCCCCTCGCGCGCCGCCCCGTCGCGCTGTTCGAGCTCTCTCGTCTCGAGCGCGTCCAGGTCGCGCAGCAGCTGCTCGCGCTCGGCGTCGCCGAGGTTCGCGCCGGCCAGCCGGCGCTGGTTCCGCGCGATCTCGGCGAGCAGCTGATCGCGGGCGGGTGAGGACGCGGGCCCGGCGAATCGCCCCGAGCCCAGCCGCTCCCGCAGCTGCTGGCTGCGCAGCCGTTCGAGCGTCGTCAGTGCGGTCTCCAGCGCCTCCCCGTCGTCGCCGTCGTGGGCGCGCTGCAGCAGGAGCCCGGCGGCCTCGCCGAAGGCCGGAGCGAAGCGCGACACGACGCGCGCGCGCGTGGACGCCTCCGGCTGCCGATCGCGCACCCGGTCCAGTTCGCGCAGGGCGGCCGCAAGCGCGTGGCGCGCCTCCTCGTCGCGGCCCAGCCGCAGCAGGACGACGGCCGTCTCCGCGCGCGCCTCGACGGCGAGGTCCGCGTTGCCCGACGCCTCGGCCAGGCGTGCGGCCTCGTCCAGCCGCAGCAGGCCGGCCGCGGCGTCCGCCGGCGGATCGAGAGCCAGGTTCGTCCCCAGCTCGCCCAGCGCCATCACCTGGGCCCGCGCGGTGCCGGCCTGCCGGGCCAGCTCCGCGGCGGCCACGAGGTGCTCCCGTGCCGCGGCGCCCGGCGCGCTGCGGCCGACCAGCAGCAGCGCGTACGCCTCGGCCGATCGGCTCCCGGCGGAGCGCGCCGCAGCGAGGGCCTCGCGTGCGGCCGTCGCGAGATCCTCGGGACGCGCGCCGAGCTGCTCGTCGAGCATCCACAGCCAGAGCCTGATGTCGGCCTCGGTGTAGCGATCGCCCCTGCCGACGGCCAGCGCGAGCGCTGTGCGATACAGCGTCGCGCTCTCCTCGAAGCGGTCCAGCGTGTAGGCGCAGGCGGCCAGCCCGTCGAGCACCATTCCCGGGAGGTCGGGCGGCATTCCGGGCGCAAGTCGCTCGTGCGCGCGTCGAAACAGCAGGTAGGCGCGACCGTGGTCGTTCAGCCCCTGGGCGTGCCACGCCTCCTGCAGCTCGGCGCGGACGACCAGGGCCGGATCGCCCGAGCGCTCGGCCGCGGCGGAGAGCTGGACCAGTTCCTGCTCGGCCTGATCTCTCCGACCTTCCCGCTCGTGGAGCCGCACCAGGGACTGGCGCGCGTAGACCTCTCCCGTGGCCTCGCCCTGGTCCTGGAAGCCCCGAGCGGCCCGCTCCAGCAGGTCCACGGCACGCGGATCGCCGCGGTCGGCGGCAATCAGCCCCAGGTAGAGCCGCGCCTTCTGGTCGTCGGGAGCGAAATTCAGCCGAGCCTCGAGCCGGCGGGCCGCATCGTCGAAGCTCCGGTCGCGGCGCGCCACGCCCCAGAAGCAGTAGTACGAGTCGAACGAATCGGGCTGCGCTCGGACCAGGGACTCGCAGTCGTCCAGGGTTCGGGGTCGCGGGGGCTCCGGGGACGCCTCCGTTGCGAACCCGCCCGCCAGCGCCAGCCACGCCAGGATCAGCGCCCGCCGGAACCGGGAGCTCACGGGCCGGGACCGCCGAGCCGCACGAGCCGCGCCGGCGACGACTGCCGCGTCCCATCGGGCAGCAGGGCGTCGACGCGCCAGGCGAGCCGGGTTCCGTCGGGCAGTCCGGCGAGCGCGTCGACCGGGACGGTCACCTCGCTCGCCTCGAGTCGCCGTCGCGCGAAGATCCCGCGCAGGTCCGCCGTCGTCAGGACGACGTCGTAGCTCGCCCCCGCCGCGGCCGGCTCCCAGGCCAGCCGGAACCGCTCGCGTGGCAGCCACGCGCCGTCGGCGACCAGGGGGCGCAGCCCCTCGTGCTCCGGCGCGCGGTACTCCGACCCGGCCGGCCGGTCCGCGAGGTAGCGGTAGGCCGGGATCGCCGCCGCGAGCAGCGCCAGCGCCGCGAGCGCGGGCAGCGGCCTGAACAGCGCGCTCCATCCGGCCGGGGCCGGGCGCGAATCGCGTCGTCCCTCGCGCGGCAGCCCCGACGCAACGAAGGCCTCGCGCGCGACGCGCAGCGCGATCCAGCACTCACCGCACGCTCGCGCGTGGTCGAGCAGCCGGCCCAGTTCCCCGGGATCGAGCCCGCCGCGCGCCAGGTCCCAGTACCGGGCGTCGTCCGGGCAGGAGCCCGGCAGGGCCTGCGCCGGTCCCGGCGAGGCCAGCGCGTCGTCGATCCGGTCGATCAGCTGCGCGTCGGAGAGCGGGGACACGCTCATGCGGGCACCCCCTTGCCGCGCAGGCAGCTCCGCAGGTCGTCCATCCCGCGGAACACGAGGTTCGAAGCGCGACGAAGCGGCCCGCCGAGCAGCGCGGCGATCTCCTCGTGGCCGAATCCCGCCAGCCGCAACTGGACCGCGTGGCGCCTCGCGTCGTCGATCCCGGCGAGGCAGTCACGCACGTGCCGCGCCAGTTCGCGCGCCTCGAGACGGTCGTGGGGGCCGCCCGCGGCCGGGCGCGCGGCCGCCTCCTCGTCGTGGACCAGCCGCGGCCGGCGGCGGATCCGGCGCAGTTCGTCGAGCACCGCGCTGTAGGCGGCGCTCCAGAGGTAGGTCGTGTTCAACTCGCGCGTGTCGTCCGGGCTGCGGCGGGACAGCGTCTCGAGCACGCGGAGCAACGACGCCTGCACCAGGTCGTCGCGCTCGGAGGCGAGCCAACGGGGGCAGAGCCGGACGACCGCGCGCTCGAGCTGCGCCTGAAGCGCCGCCGCGTCGAATCGGGGGCAGTCCCCTGCACGCTCTCCGGCTGCCACGCGAGCCCTCCCCGGCCAAGAGTCAGGATTGATACGACGCTTCCCGGGTGCGGTCAAACCGCTTTGTCTCAGTGGGTTAGCCCCCACGTAAACTGGCGGTCGGGCGACCGTGAAGAGCGCGTTCAGCATGCGGCACCCCGGAGGGGGTCGGGATGGAACCCCCGCGCTGAGCAGGAACGCCGCGGGGAGCCCCCTTACTCAGCCGTGGATTGCGGTCCGTGGGTCGCCCCGCCGCCCTGCGCCACGACCCTCTCGCGGTGATCGCGGGAGGCCATGAACCGCGTCCCGGCGCCGGGTGGCGGGGCGAACGGACGCCCACCGGCCGGACACGCCGAGGCTCGGCGCGGCAGGTGCTGTCGAGGCGGCCTTGCTTTTTTCTCTTCTCACAAAGTATATTAACCATCCGTTCAGTTGAACCGTCCATTCAGTCAGGAGCCGAGAATGGCTTCCACCACACGCTCAAAGCCCCGCCCCGCAAGGGATTCCGAGGCCACCCGGCAGGCCCTCCTGGACGCCGGAGCGGCCCTCTTCGCGGAACACGGCTTCGACGGGGTCTCGGTCGACGAGATCGCCCGGAGGGCCCGGGTCAACAAGGCGATGATCAGCTACCACTTCGGCGGCAAGGAGGGGCTCTACGGGGCGATCCTGGCTGCCGCCGCGGTCCCGGCCGCCGAGCGGCTGCGCGAGCTGGCGGCCGCCGACATCCCCCCGGTCGAGGCCCTGACGCGCTACGTCGAGACCTTCGTCGAACTGACGGAGAAGAACCCCCACTTCCCGCCGATGATCCTGCGCGAGCTGATGGGCGGCGGCCGGCTGTTCGACGAGGCCTTCTTCCCGCACGTGCTCGCGATCTTCGGCTCGATCCGGATGATCATCGCCCGCGGGATCGCGCTGAAGGTCTTCCGCCCCGTCGACCCGCTCGTCACGCACCTCTCGGTCGTCGGCTCGCTGCTCTTCTTCCTGGTCACCGAAGGGGTCCGCGAACGGATGGAGAAGAAGGGGATCCTCCCCGCGCCGCGCCCGCTGCCGAAGGACTTCGTCGCCCACCTCAAGGACGTCACGATCCGCGGCCTGCTGGCCGAGCCGCCGAGGAACTGACATGCGCCGCGCATCGCTCACCCGAACCGTCCCGCTGGCGTTCGCCGCCGCGCTCGTCGCGCTGGGGACGGCCAGCTGCCGCTCGCACGAGGACCCGAACGCGATCGTCGCCTCCGGCCACGTCGAAGCGACCGACGTGCGCGTCGCGACGAAGATCCCCGGCACGCTCGCGACGCTCTCCCCGGAAGAAGGGGACGCGGTCACCGCCGGCCAGGTGATCGCGACGATCGACACGACCGACCTGCTGCTGACACTCGCCACGGCGCGCGCCGAGCGCGACGCCGCCGACGCCGACCTGCGCCTCAAGCGCTCCGGCGCGCGGCCCGAGGAGATCGCGGAGGCGAAGGCCATGGTCGCGCAGGCCGAGGCCGACCTGGTCGGCGCGCAGCGCGAGCTGGACCGCTTCCAGGGGCTGGTCGACTCCGGCTCGGGGATCGTCCGGACGCGCGACGAGGCGCTGACCCGCCGCGACGTGTCGGCCAAGGCGGTCGCCGCCGCGCGCGAGCGGCTGCGGCGGCTGGAGGCCGGCTTCCGGCCGCAGGAGATCGACGCGGCCGCGGCGCGCCTCGCGGCCTCCGAGGCGCGGATCGGGCAGCTCGAGCAGCAGGTGAAGGACGCGACGATCGTCGCGCCGCGGGCCGGGATCGTGACCAGCCGGCTGCACGAGCCGGGCGAGATCCTCGCGGCCGGCGCGGTGCTCGTGGTCGTGACCGACCTGGGCGACGCCTGGCTGACGGCCTACCTGGGTGAGCGCGACCTGGGCCGGATCCGGCTGGGGCAGGAGGCGCAGGTCGTCACCGACGACGGGCAATCGCGCACCGGCAAGGTGACCTTCGTCGCCAGCCAGGCCGAGTTCACGCCGAAGAACGTCCAGACCGCCGAGGAGCGCGAGAAGCTGGTCTACCGCGTCAAGATCGCGCTCCCCAACAGCGACGGGCTGTTCAAGCCGGGGATGCCGGCGACGGCGCGGCTGACGGCCGCGGCTGGAGTCGCGAAGTGAACGACGCCCCGCTCATCGCGGTCGACCGCCTCGTCCGCCGCTTCGGTGAGGTCGTCGCCGTCGACGGCCTGTCCTTCGTGGTGCGGCGCGGCGAGATGTTCGGGCTGATCGGCCCCGACGGCGCGGGCAAGACGACGACGCTGCGCAGCGTGCTCGGCCTGCTCGCCGCCCACGGCGGCACGGTCCGCACGCTGGACCTCGACCCGGCCGCCGAGCGCCGGCGGCTGGCCCGGCGGCTGGGCTACCTCTCGCAGCGCTTCTCGCTCTACGGCGACCTGTCGGTCGACGAAAACGTCGCCTTCTTCGCCGCCGTGCACGGCGTCGCCGGCTGGCGGCCGAAGCGCGACCGGCTGCTGGAGCTGGTCCGCCTGACGCCGTTCCGCGACCGGCTCGCCGCGCGCCTCTCCGGCGGGATGAAGCAGAAGCTGGCGCTGGCCTGCACGCTGATCCACACGCCGGAGCTGCTGATCCTGGACGAGCCGACGACCGGCGTCGACCCGGTCTCGCGCCGCGAGTTCTGGAAGATCCTGGGAACGCTGCAGCGCGAGGGGCTGACCACGCTGCTGACCACCCCCTACCTGGACGAGGCCGAGCGCTGCCAGCGCGTCGCGCTGATCGATCACGGCCGGCTGCTGGCGCTCGACACCCCCGAAGCGCTGCGCGCGCGGGCCGGCCGCGCGATGCTCGAGGTGATCGCGGAGCCGCGGCGCGAGGCTCGCGCCTGGCTGGCGGGCCGCCCCGGCGTGGCCGAGGTCGAGAGCTTCGGCGAGCGGCTGCACGTCACGCTGGCGGAAGGAGCGGCCGGCGACGCGCGCGCGGCCGCCGAAATGAAGGCCGCGCTGGAGGCCGCCGGGCTGCGCGCCGCTTCCGTCCGCCCCGTCGCCCCCGCGCTGGAAGACGTCTTCATCCACGAGATCCGGGAGGCTTCGCGATGAGCGCCCGCACCCGCGTCGCGCCGCTGCTGGCGGCGCTGTCCGCCCTCCTCCCCGCCGCCGCCGCCGAGCCCGAGGCCGTGCGCCTCTCGCTCGCCGAGGCGCTCGAGCGCGCCGCGGCCAGCGCGCCGCGCCTGGCGACGCTCGCCGCGCGCGAGCAGGCCGCGGTCGCGCTGGTCGACGAGGCCCGGGCGCAGCGCGGCCCCGAGTCGTTCCTGACCGGCTACGCGGCCCGCCTCTCGTCGGTCCCCGAGCTGACGATCGCCCTCCCCGGCGCCCCGCCGCAGACCGTCTTCCCGAGCATCGAGAACAACTTCGGCGCGCGAATCGGTCTGACGCAGGCGATCTACACCGGCGGCCGGATTCCCGCGCAGGTCGACGCCGCGGCAAGCGAGCGCCAGGCCACCGCGCAGGACCGGCTCGCCGCCGGGCGCGACATCGCGCTGGAGACGGCGACCGCCTACTGGGGCCTCGTCACCGCGCGCGAGGCCGAGGCGGTGCTCTCCGAATCGATCGCGGTCTTCGAGGCCCAACTGGTCGACACCGCGAACATGCTGCGCTACGGGATGGTCGCCGAAAGCGACCTGCTCAACGTGCGCGTCCAGCGCGACCGCGCCGTACTCGACCGGCTGCAGGCCCGCGCCGCGGCCGACACCGCCGAGGCCAACCTGGCGCGGCTGGTCGGCCTGCCGCCCGGCTCGCGGATCGAGGCCGCGGAACCGCTCGGCGCGCCCGCCTCCGAGCCGCCGCCGCTCGACGCGCTGCTGGCCGACGCGCGCGCCGCGCGCCCGGAACGCGCTGCGCTGCTGGCGCGGGTCGAGGCGCTCAAGGCCGCGGTGCGGATCGAAGAGGCCGCGCGCCGCCCGCAGGTCTTCGCCAACGGCGGCTACGACTACGCCCGCCCCAACCGCGAGATTCTCCCCTTCACCGACGAGTGGAACGGGACCTGGGACGTCGCGCTCGGCGTGTCGTTCCGCGTCTTCGACAACGGCCGCACCAGCGCCGCGGTCGCACGGCGCCACGCACAGCTCGCGGCGGAAGAGCAGCGCCTGCGCGAACTGGACGACGCGATCGCGCTCGAGGTCGTCGCGCGGCGGATCGAGCTGGAGACCGCCCGCGCCGCGGTGCCGGTCGCAGAGTCGGCGGTCGAGGCCGCGCGGGAGAGCCGCCGTTCGAGCGGCGAGCAGTACCGCGCCGGCGTGATCTCCTCGACCGACCTGCTCGCCGTCCAGAACGCCGCGCTGCGGGCCGGCCTCGAGCGGACCGCCGCGCTGGCCCAGGTCCGGCTCGCGGGCGCGCGGCTCGACCGCGCGACCGGGCGCTGAGCGCGATGCCCGACGCCCTCCGCACCGAGCGGCTGACCAAGCGCTTCGGCGCCTTCGTCGCCGTCGACGCGCTCGACCTGGCGGTCGAGGAGGGCGAGATCTTCGGCTT
>JALOKP010000061.1 GCA_025456425.1 Acidobacteriota bacterium
GCGCCCGCTGCTCGGACCTCGGTCCCAGCCCGAAGACCGGCTCCCCGACGCCGCCCCCGCCCCCGAACCATCCCCCGACCCTACCCCGCCGCACCAACAGGCTTGCGGCCACCGTGGGGGGGGGGCGCGCCGCTCAGAGCCGGCGCCGCGCCTTGAGGTCGAGGTACTTCTGCACGACGCCGAAGGCCAGCCGGTCGGCCGGTGTGGTCAGGACCTGGACCCCCGCCCCGGCCAGCCGCGCCGCGAGCGCGCGATTGCCGGCGGTGAGCGAGAGCGCCGAGACCTTCGCGTAGGCCGCGGTGAGGTCCTCCGGCACCGCGCTCGCGTGAGCGATCAGACCGGGGTCCTCGAGATTCACCAGCAGCGGCAGGTGCCGCTGCGCGAGGCCGAGCAGCGCCCGCTCGAGCACCGCGGCGTTGGCGAGATCGAGCACGGATGTCAGCAGAACGGCCAGCGAACGGCGCGGCACCCGGCTCGCGCACCAGGCAGCGACCGCCTGGTAGTCGGGTTCTTCGAGATCCGCCCGCTCGCGGTAGATCCGATCGAACAGCGGCCCGAAGGAGCGGGTCCGCCGGTCCACCCGCACCACCTGGCGGATCTCCTTCGAGAACAGCACCAGCGTCGCCTCGTCCCCCTGCGCCACGACGACGCGCAGCAGAGCGATCACCGCGGCCAGCGCGTGGTCGAGCTTCCCCAGCGCGCCGTCGAGCGCGGCCATCGGCCGCCCGCAGTCGACCATCACGACGAGCTGCTGGTGCTGCTCCCAGGTATTCTCGCGGATCACCGGGCGGCGGCGGCGGGCGGTGGCCTTCCAATGGACACGGCGATAGTCGTCACCGGGAAGGTACTCGCGCAGCGCGTACAGCTCGGTCGAGATCCCGCGGACGGCCGTCTCGTGAGCGCCGAGCCGGCGTTCGATGGCGTGCTTGACCGCGAGCGCCGCGTCCCCCTCCAGGTGCAGTTTCGGGTAGACCTTGAACGGCTGCGCTTCCACGAACCGTCGCTCGCCCCACGCCAGGCGCCACGGCCCGGCCACGCGGAGCGTCGCCGGGGACAGCTCCCCGGCTCCCCGCCAGAGCGGGCACACGGAGTAGGGCAGCCTGACGCGCGAGCGGCCGGGGATCGCCGCTGCGAAGTCGAGCGGCCGCTCGACGAGCAGCGTCGAGAGCGCCTCGCGGGCGCGGATGGTGAGCGGCTCGGGATCGGGGTTCTCGATGACGAGCGCGAGCGGGGCCGCTTCTCCCTGGTGGAAGATCGCGGGGGCCTCGCGCTGCACGGCGAGCGCCAGCCGCCGCGCGCGCACGCCGTCGAACAGCGCCAGCCCGAGCACCAGCGCGTCGATCGCCAGCCCGCACCAGGCCGCCTCGACCGCGACGAAGCCGGCGACGAGCAGCAGGCTCGCCGCGCCCCAGAGCGCGAAGGCGCGCGCCGAGAACGTCATCCGCGCGGCACCTCGATCCGGTCGAGGAGCGTCCCGAGGACCTCCTCGGTCCCCTTCCCCTCGAGCTCCGTCTCGGGGGTCGCGATCAGCCGATGGCGGAGGACCGGGCGGGCCATCCGCTTGAAGTCGTCGGGGATCGCGAAGTCGCGCCCCTCCATCGCCGCCCAGGCGCGGGCCGCTGCCAGCAGCGCGATCCCGGCGCGCGGGCTGGCGCCCGCGGCGAGCTGCGGCGCGCGCCGCGTCGCTTCGACGATCGCGTGGAGGTAGCCGAGCAGCGGCTCTTCCACCCGCACGCCGCCGAGTGCGGCGCGCAGGCGCAGCAGGTCCCCCGGCGCGAGCACGGCGGACAGCGGGACGTCGGTCGACGTGAGCTGCACGCGGCCGTCGAGGAAGCGGCGGTAGATCTCGAGTTCTTCCGCCGCCGCCGGGTAGCCGACGAGGACCTTCATCAGGAAGCGGTCGAGCTGGGCTTCCGGGAGCGGGTAGGTCCCCTCGTGCTCGAGCGGGTTCTGGGTCGCGAGCACGAAGAACGACGGTGCCAGCGCGTGGCTCACCCCGTCGATCGTCACCTGCCGCTCCTGCATCGCCTCCAGCAGCGCCGCCTGCGTCTTCGGCGGCGTCCGGTTGATCTCGTCGGCGAGCAGGACCTCGGTGAAGACCGGCCCCTTCTGCAGGTGGAACAGGCCGCGCTGGAAGTCGAAGACGTTCGTCCCGATGACGTCTGCCGGCATCAGATCGGGGGTGAACTGCACGCGCCGGAACTCGAGCCCCAGCGCCGCGGCGAGCGCGCGCGCGAGCAGCGTCTTGGCCACGCCGGGAACCCCCTCGAGCAGGACGTGTCCGCCGACGAAGAGCGCTGCGAGGATCTCGTCGAGCGGCGCTTCCTGGCCGACCACGACGCCGGCGAGCGCCTCGCGCAGCGCGACCAGCCGCGCCGCGGCCTCGGCGGGGGTGAGCGGGGATCGATCGTCGAACGGCGTCATCGTGGACTCTCCCGGAAGGGTGGCGGATGATTCCGCCGCCGCTGGCGCTCCCCGACCGTGCGGGCCAGCGCCAGGAACTCCGCCTCTCCCCCCTCGAAACGCTCGGGGAGCGGGTCGTCTCCCTGCTCCTGGGGGACCAGGGGGCGGGCGTGATCGAGCAGGAGCTGCCCGGCCTCGGCGGCGTGCCGCCCGACGCGGTGCAGCGAGGCCAGGCCGAGCAGGGATCGGCTGATCGAGCCGGGGTTGGCGCCCTCGGCGACCAGGCGCGGGCCGAACGGTCGCGCGAGCACGAAGACGACCCCGCAGTAGATGAGACCGAGGTGCGTGAGGAGCAGGGCCAGTGGGACGCCGGTCCCGGGCCCGTCCTCGTCGCTGACCTCGCGGTACCCCTGGTGCCATTCGTCGAAGAGCGCCGCCCCCCCGGTCGGGAGGAGGTCGCCGAGCGTGTCCTCGAGCCAGGCGAGGTTCCCGTCGCGGGCCAGCCAGGCGTTCGCCAGCAGCGTGGCGTTGTTGACGACGACCAGCCGGCCACGCTGGCGAGGGACCTCGAAGGCGAAGGCCGTCCCGTTCGCGTCGAGCAGCCAGGCTTCGGTGCTGGGCGGCTCGCCGATGCGGGCTGCGCCCGTGAGGACGACCGGCCGAGCGGTCCGCCCCGCGGCGACGCGCGACGGAGCCGGAACAAGGACGCTCTCGGCGGTACGCCAGCGCCGCCAGCCGGACCAGCCGAGCGGCGGTTCGGCCTGGGAATCGACCCGCGACAGGCCGAAAGCGGCGAGCAGGGCCGCGTCGTAGGCTCCCGCCCCGGATGGATCGGCCAGCAGCAGGGTGTTTCCCCCGCGCTGCGACCAGCGGTCGAGCGCCTCGAGGTCCTCGCGCAGCGGCGGCGCGGCGAGCGGCATGGCGACGATCAGCAGCCCTGGTTGCTCGGGGAGGCGGGCGAGCGGGCGCTCCCACGCGCGCACGTCGACGCCGCGCCGCTCGAGGTAGTGGAACGCGGCGCGCAGCCCCCGCGGCGCGCGGCTGCGCACCGACGCCGACGGCGTCGGCCGTTCGGCGAGCAGCGCCATCGCCAGCGCGAAGAGCGCCAGCAGCGCGAGGAACCCGGCGCGTCGCTTCACCCGAGCAGCTCCTCGGCCACAGGGAGCAGCGCCCTCACGGCGGCCGGCCCGACCTCGTGCTGACCGTAGAGCAGTCGATCGGTCGTGCGGGCGAAATCGGACAGCCGAGACAGCCGGCCCCAGCTCGGAGCGGCCTGCCGCACCGTCTCCACGAACTCGCGATTCGTGCGCTCCTCGGCAAAGCGGCCCAGGCCGCGCAGTTCGAGCGTGGTCGCGACGAGCCGCCACAGTGCTCCCAATGCGCCCCGGCCATCGCCCCGCGCGAGGCAGTCGTCGAGCTGCGCGCGCAGTTCGGCCACCGCCCGCTCCGGCGTCAGCGCCTCGACCTGCGGATCGCGCTGCTCCCCCCGGGACGGGATGCGACCGGCTGCCCAGTAGTAGAGCTGCCAGCCGATCCCGAGCGCGACCACCGCGAGCAGTACCCAGGGCAGGACGCGGATCAGGGCGAAGAAGAGGTCGCTCCCCACGATCCTCCCGACGAGCCGCTCGAGGATCCGGTTGCGCAGGTAGACGAGATACTCCGTCACCGACGCATCCTCACCGGTTGCGACGCGCTCCTGCTGCACGACCTGCCGAAGGAGCGCGGGGTCCGGGCCGCTCGCGATGGACGCCGCTCCGAGGTTCGCTCCTGCGACCGCGAGCGCGGCGGCCAGGCCGGCCGCCGCAACGAGCGTCAGCGCGACGACACGCCTCACGGCCCCTCGCCAAGCCGCTCGCGGATCGCGCCTTCGAGTGCCGACCCCTCCATCCGCTCGCGGGTGTCGCGGTACAGCAGGGTCAGCGCCACCGCGGGATAGAGGCCGACGATCGACGTGACGAGCGCCTGTCCCAGTGAGACCAGGAGCAGGAGCCAGAGCGGTATCTCTGCCGCCACCCCCCCCTCCGCGGCCGTCCTGAACATGGTGAAGAACCCCCACCCATAGGCGGGAATCCCGATGAGCAAGGAGAGGGAGTACGAGACGAGCACGAAGATCAGCCCGATCAGCACCACCTTGAGCTGCGTCGTGTAGGCGAAGCGCTTGCTCGGGTTCCAGCCGACGAGCGTCATCGACCGGCGCAGCGCGGCCCCGAAGGCGAGTCGCTCGTACAGCACGACGGGGATCACGAAGGCGAAATAGATCCATAGGATCAGTCCCGGCGCCACGCAGCAGAACATGCCCACCCCGACGGCGAGCGCCCCCACGATCACGGTCAGCGCTGGCCGCGGCGAGAGCGCCGTGCGGTACGCCTCGGCGATCGAGGGCGGCCGGCCGTCGAGCGCCGCCCCGACCGCCTGGTAGACGGCGATCCGCACGAGGAGGTGGACCAGGCCTGCCAGCAGCATCAGCGCGTACATCGGCCCCAGCATCCCGAGGATCGCCTCCGGGTTCTCGGGACTGGGGACCACTCCGAAGAGGCGCACCTGGAGCAGCGCGTTGAGCGCGGCCAGCGGCAGCTCCACGATGAGTGGAACCGCCAGCAGCCGGCCGAAGTGCTGTCGCACGATGCCGATCGGCCGATCGACGATGTCTGCAAACGAGAGTGACCCGGGCGCTTCGTTCATACAGTCCTCCGCTCCAGGGCCCAGACCAGGAACAGTCCGAGCAGGCTCCATCCGAGCGCCGTCTTCAGCACCGCCGGAGTCTCCACGGCCGGCGAGACGAACGCCTCGACCAGTCCGAGTACGACGAACCACGGGACCGTCCCCAGCATCAACCGCACCGAGCGGCGGCCCGCCGCGGCGAAGCCGGCCGCCCGACTCGGCAGGGCCGGCTCGATCGCGCCGCGGGCGAGTACCAGCCCGGCAGCGCTCGCGACGATGATCAGCGACAGTTCCAGCGGGCCGTGGGCGGCGATGAACGTCGTGAGACGCGGTGCCATTCCCGACTGGGCTGTGGCGACGAAGATGCTGCCGAGCATCATCCCGTTCTGTGCCAGCAGGTACACCGTCGGGAGTCCGGCGAGTGCCCCGCCGGCCCAGGCCAGGAGCGCGACGCCGATGTTGTTGCTGAAGATCGCCGAGGAGAGCAACGCCGGCGGCGCCATCCGAAAGACCTTGTCGACCCAGAACTCCCCGTCCCGCAGCGACTCGAGCGTCTCCTGCCCGAGAAACATGGCCGCGAACTCCGGCCGCACCGCCGTGATCGTCGCCCCGAGCAGGACCGCCCCGAGGAAGATCGCCGATGCGATTCCCAGCTCGGCGGACGCGGCGCGGAACGCCTGCGCGTAGCCGCCGCCGAAGAAGAAGCGGCGGAGCCGTGGCAGTACCGGCTCCTCGCGCCGGCCGAGCGTGCGGTGGCCGGCGAAGGCGAGCGCACGCAGCCGGGCCTCGGCCGCGGTCCCAGGGTAGTGAGTGCGCGCGAAGGCGAAGTCCGACACGACCCGGCGGTGGACGGCGGCGAGCTGCTCCAGCTCGGCGTGGTGGAGTCCAGCCAGTCCGGCGCGGCGCGCGCGGGTGAGCAGCGTCTCCGCCGCCTCCCACTCCTCACGCCCGCGCTCGAGGAATGCCCGGTAGTCCATCCACGCCTCAGTCTGCACCGCGGACGAAGAGCCGTTCGATCGTCTCCCAGGCCGTCTCACCGAGTGGGATCGCGCCGACGAACTCGGCATGGTCGCGCCGCAGCCAGAGCAGGAGCTGCGAGGCGAGCTGCTCGCGGCGGTCCGGGAGCAGTGACGCCGATCGCGCGAGGAACCCCTCGAGCAGCGCGACGTCCTGCGGCCGGAATCGCTCCGGCCAGCGATGCGAATCGAGCGCGGCGACGCGGCGCGCCTCGCGCACGACCACCGTCCCGGCGGCAAGGTCTCCGAGCCGCTTCTGGTGCCGGTTCAGGAACATCACCACGAGCCCGACCCCGTAGGCCGCGGGGAGGAAGTCGATCGGCCGCAGGAGGTTCCGGACGATCGATGCGAGCGGGCCGATCTCTCCGCCATCGTCGCGCACGACGCGCAGCGAAAGGACGCGCTTGCCCGGCGACTGCCCTCCCAGCGCCAGTTCGAAGGCGATGAAGTAGGCCCAGGGGAGTGCGAGCGCGAGGATCGGCAGCAGGACCAGCGGTCCGGCCGACCCGAGTCTGAAGGAGAACTGGGCGATCGCGAGGACCGCCACGACGGCCAGCGCACCGAGCAGCAGGAGGTCGAGCGCCTGGGCCAACGCCCGGGTCCCGATTCCTGCCAGCGGCAAGTCGAGCGTGACGTCGAGTTCGGCGAGGAAGCGGCCGTCGCCGTCGGGGAGCGGGGCAGCCATGACGGCATGATACCAGCGGTTGGGTGCCGGCCGGACCGGCTCAAGAGTGCACCCGGTGACCACCGCGTCGAAGCGCTGCTTCGCGAGCGCGTCCAGCGCCTCCCTTCCCTGGGAGCAGGCGGCAGTTCGCGTAGCGCCGGCGGCCCCGACGGCCGCGTCCATGCGGCTCGGCGGCCTCAGCAGCCGACGGTGCGGTACGTCGCCACGAGTTTCAGGGGCACGCCGGGCGGGGCGGGACCGGAAAGGAACAGGAACGTCTGGCCGACGTTCTCGTCCTCGGTGGCCTCGAGCAGGAGATCGGCCCGGCCGTCTCCGTCCAGGTCGCCGACCCAGGACACGCTCCACGGCTCCGGGTCCCCGGAGAGCCCGGTCTCGGCGGTGAAGAGGGTCTGCGTCCGCCCGGCGGAGTGGAGTTCCAGCCGGAACCCCGACTCCCCCGTCCGAAACCGCCGGACCGCGAGGTCCTCCGTCCCGTACCGGAGCGACGCGACGCCATCCTGAATCGGCAGGACCGTCCCTTCCGTCAGCGCGCGCGGTTTCAGTCCCGCCACGTTCCGCAGGAAGAGCAAGGGCTCTTCGCAGCCGCGAGCCACGGCCTCTGCGCCCGTCTCTTCCGACGCTGCGTCGAGAACCGCGTCGTTCACGAGCCGCACGAAGACGGGCACCTGCTTCAGCTCCCGCCTCCCTTTCGGGCCGCAGATCGCCCACCACGCGCCGTCGGCGTTCAGCGGGACCTCGCTTCCGTGATGCGGGCCCGGCAGCAGGAGCTGCGGCGGCTCGCCTTCCAGCTTCGCTTCGCGCCAGAGACGCCAGGTCTCGGCGTCGAGGCCGAAGTCGCGCCCGGTGATCTCCTTCAGCGCCGCGGCGGCGGATGGCCGCTGCGCGGGCGGGCCGCTCTCCAGGCCCGCGATCAGCATCGGAACGAGAACGCGCGGCGTGGGGCCGCACCGCAGAAGGGTCCTCCTGGCCGCCTCGCGGACCTCGGGCTGTTCGTCCCCCATCCCGGCGAGGAGGAACGGGACGCGGTCGCCGGGCACGGCGATCCGGGTGTCGAGCAGGACCGTGAGGCTGCTCCGGCGGGCGGCGGGATCCGACAGCGCATCGAGCAGTGCGGACCGGATCAACGGATCCCTGTCCCGGTCGTAGAGGCGGCCGACGGCCGCCGCGTCCCGCTCGTTCCCGCTGGCGAGCAGGGAGCGGATGCGCTGCGTCCTGGCCGGTGCATCCAGCGACCGGAACTCCGCGAGGGCCCCTTCGTTCGCGCGCGGGGAGGTCGACACGACGCGCTCGGAGAACGGTCGCGGATCGGCGGGCACGGGCTCGCCGTACTGCACGAGCCCCGCAGCGGCGAGGTCCCTGATCCACTCCTCGGGGTCGGCCATCGCCGCGACGAAGACGGGGACCACGCGCTCCCTGGGCAGCGGCCCGTAGAACAGGAAAGTGATGGTCCGGGCGCGATCCTGGTCCGACTTGTCGGGCCCGTACTGGAACCTCCTGTCGCCGTAGTAGCTCGCCTCGGGGTCGAGGGCCCTCACGATGCTGCCCAGCCGCCGGAGCAGCGCTTCGTGGGCCGGATCGAGGGAGCTGTAGCTGTAGTAGCGAAGCCAGTTGGCAAGCGGAGCCGCGGCGGGTCGCGCGGCGGCGCCGTACGGCAGGAGCTGCTCGCCGATCGCGACCAAGCGCGCAGGCTGCGGGTAGGAGGAGCCTTGAGCGTCGAGCTCGGACATCAGCCCGCGGACCGCGACGGGGAGGTCGACGGCTGCGGAAGAGGGCGCCGGCGCCGGTCCGGCGGCGGGCGCGGTTGGCGGCGGTGCGATCGGGCTGAAGTCGGCGTCTCCCTGGCAGCTCGCGAGGAGCAGGACCAGCAGCGCCGGCAGGGACCGGAGACCGCGGGCTGCGAAGCGTCCCGGTCTGCGGCCGCGCGGGCCCGCGGACGCAGGCCGCCTCCAGGGGAGCAGTCGATCGACGGGAGCGAGTCTCTGGCTGCGGTCCACGGTGGCGCGAGGGTATCACCGTGGCTCCCGCGTCGGAGGGGCGGGCGGCCCGAGGCGCTGATGGAGAGCGGCGTCCGGGGTTGCGGCGGCCAGGGCCGGAAACCAAGTTCGTCCCGTACTCCAGGACCGATGGGTTCTCGGGCAGTTCCGGAGAGCATTCGATGGAAATCGCGAGCGGTCTGTTGGGTGGGCTCGGCCTGCTGGGGATCCTTGCGGCCGGGCTCCTGGGCTTCGTGACGCTGCTGATCCTCCCCTTCTGGGCGATCCTCGAGTGCGCCCTCTCCCGGCGCACCGGCGGATGGAAGGCGTTCCTCCTCGTCCTGCTGTTCTTCACGTGGGGACTGGGGAGCCTCGTCTACGGTCTGTTCGTGACGACTTCCAAGCTGCTGCGAATCGTCACCGTCCTGGCGGTCGTGGGCGTCCTGGCGATCCTCGTGCCGAGCGTGATCTCCCTGCTCGCCGGCGCGGGGATGCACGGCAAGCTCTACGCCGAGCAAGTCCGCCAGGAGAACCAGGAACTCGTCGCGCAGTTCCAACCCGTCGCCATTTCCTCCGGCGATCTCGAAGCGTTCCACGCGCTCCACTTCACCTGGGGCGGACTCGGACCGGCGACCGCCGCCGTGGCACGGTTCACCGGAGCGGGGCCCGACCTCGATTCCGCGCGCGACACCGATCGAGGCGTTCGTCAGGTCGCCTTCGACCGCGAGAACAGACGGACCTGGGCGCTCACCGCGCACGAGTTCGGCTCGATCGAGCCCGCCAGCGGGCGCTTCATGAAGATCGACGTCGATCCCTCGGTCGGCGACTTCTCGTGGCCCAAGGGAATCGCCTTCGACCCGACGGATGAGCGCGTCCTCGTCATGACCTCTCACGTCTACACGCTGTTCTATCGCTTCGACCCCCGCACCTCGGAGTGGGAGCGCCTGCCGGTCGAGATCCGGGATCTGCCGCTCGTCGCCCTGACCTATGCCCCGGCCGACGGGTGTCTCTACGCTCTCGAATTCCGCTCCAGCGAGCGCGCGCTCCGCCGCCTGCAGCGATTCAACACGGAGGGCGCAAGCCTCGGCCCGATCGAGCTGCATCCCGCCGTGCCCGTCCCGGATCGCGCCGACGAGGGGCTCCAGCTCGTGACGAGCGGCGAGAAGCTCGTCCTGATCCTGCCGCCGCTCCCGAACGGAAGGCCGGGCGCGGCAAGTCGGACCTACGTCGTCGATCCGCGGACCGGCGAGGTGTTCGCTCCGGGCGCGCCGTCGGCTGCTCTCTGACGCGGACGCGGATCGGCACCCGTCCCCAGGGAATAGGCAGCGACCGCGTTGCCCGTCCATGTCGGGACGACGAGCAGTCCCTGCTCCGGCACGTAGGCGAGGTTGCACGCCCCCCGGCCCGGCACGCTCGTGTCGAGCAGTCGCGTCACCGTCCCGTCCGGCGCGACGCGGAAGACCCGCCCCTCGACCTGGGAGACGAGCAGGTTCCCGGCGTCGTCGGAGTCGATCCCGACCAGGATTCCCGGACCGAACCGCGCGAGCGTGCGCGAGGCCCGCGTCGCGAGGTCGATCGAGCGGACGGTGCCGTCGCCGTTGATCCCGACGAAGAGCATTCCGCCGCGGAGGTGAAGCGCGTTGGGGCGGACCAACCCGGTCAGCCACTCCTCGGCGCGGCCGTCCGCGAGGCGCCAGATCACCCCCTTTCGCGAGTCGGTGACGAACAGTGCGCCGTCGGCGCCGCGGGCGGCCTTGTTGAGCATGACCGCGCCGGCGACGGGAACGCGCTCGCGGATCGTCGCGGCCGGAACGTCGATCACGACGATCCCGGTCGGTTCGACCGCGAGGAGCGTGTCTCCGGCGAGGACGAGGTCCGTGGGATGAGTCAGGCCGTCGACCCAGCGCAGCGCCTCGATCCGCCCATCGAGCCCGAGCCTGGCCAGGAACTGCCGGCCAGCGGCCGGGTCGGGATTCACCGCGTCGTAGGCCGACACGTAGAAAACGCGGCGCGCCGGGTCGTAGGCGGCCGACTCGGCAAAGGGGATCTCCGCCGGGGTCTCCCAGAGCTTCGTGACGAGGGGCGCGGAGAACTCCGCGCGCGCGTCCTGGAACTGGAAGCCCCAACCGCCGAACCCCTCGTAGAGGTAGATCGTCAGGTCGTTTTCGCCCTCCTCCAGCGGCAGGAAGAGGTGGTCGAAGAGCCCGATGAAGCCGGGGAAGGACGGGTCGCGCGAAAGGTACGAGCTGTCGCCGGCAAAGAGGGGGCGGCCGTTGACGAAGACGGAGATCGCGTCGCTGTAGCCGAAGCGCAGCCGGCGGATCTCCCTGGCGGTCGCAGTGAGCCGGGTGCGGGCGACGACCGCGTCGATCCCCGGCCCGAGGCGGCCGTAGTGACGCGAGATGTCGACGAGACCGCCGGGAAGTGCCGTCACCCGCCTCCACGCCAGCGGCGGGAGCTTCTGCTCGCCGAGCGGCTTCGCATCGTCGAGTTGGTCGCCGCGAAGGGGCTGGGACAGCTCCCAGTCGGCGATGAAGCCGGGTGCGGGCCATGCGGCGGGCGGCGCGTCGAAGCGCAGCGTGTCGTCGGCGCGGAACCGGAAGTCCGAGAAGTACGCCGACCCGTCGGCGGGACCCAGGAGTCCCAGTCCGCCCTTCGAGTTCCCGCGCTGAAGTTCGTGGATCTCGAGGGACGGACGCTCCGCGCCGTCGAGGAAGACGCGGGCCTGGGTCCCGGAGACCTCGACCCGAACGGTGACCCAGCGGCCGGTCGGCAGCTCCGCGTAGGCCGTCTTCCCGTCGCCGCCGTAGAGCTGCCACGAGTCGATGCCGTTGAATGCGGCGACGTACTGCACGACGTCCGGCACGCGGGCCGTGTTGGCGTGGTGCGGCCGGAGGTAGACCCGCTCGTGGTTTCCGCGCGAGGCGATCCGGAACAGCACGCCGGGGTAGGAGCGCTCGCCGTTGACGGCGATGTCGAACTCGATCACCCCGTCCCCGAAGACGGTGTCGCCGAGCAGGGCCGAACCGGCGAGCGCCTTGCGGCCGAGGTGCTCGACGACGCTCCCCTGGACGATCGTCCAGCGCGGCGAGTCGAACGGGATCGGCGACGGGCTTTCGCCGGCAGCGGCCGGCGGCGGCAGGAGCGCGAGGGCCGCGAGGATCCCGGCGCGTGAGAGGCGGACGGGGCAGCCGACAGGAACGCGCATCGTCACCCTCCACGGAACGGGGCGAGTGTCGACCCTTGCGAGAGCCTGCGCCGTGCCGCTGGGGCGCGGGATCGGACCACTCGCGGGCTCGTAACGCCGGGCTGCGGGCCCGCTAGCGCGCGGGGCCGATGTGGAAAGGAGTGGCGGCCTTTTCGGCTAGACTGTGGCGGCCCGGGATGCGCCCCCAGGAGGCGAAGCGTGACCGCTCCCGTACTCTCGGCCGTGTCGCTCGTGAAGCAGTTCGGGCCCGTCCGCGCCGTGGACGGGCTCAGCTTCGAGGTCGTGCGGGGGGAGGTCTTCGCCCTGCTGGGGCCCAACGGGGCGGGCAAGACGACCACGCTGCGCATGCTGCTCGGGATCCTCCGGCCCGACCACGGCGAGGTCCGCTACGCGCTCGACGGGGCCCCGCGCTGGCCGTCGGCGTCGCAGGTCGGTTACCTGCCCGAGGAGCGAGGGCTCTTCCGCGAGGCCCCGGTCGGCCGCACGGTGGCGTACTTCGGCGTGCTGCGGGGACTCGACCGCCGGGCCGCCGACCGGGCCGCGGCCGCGTGGCTCGAGCGTATGGGCCTCGCGGATCGGGCGCACGAGCGGCCGGACGCCCTGTCCAAGGGGAACCAGCAGAAGGTGCAGCTCGCCGCCGCCCTGGTGCACCGGCCGGCCGTGGCGTTCCTGGACGAACCGTTCTCGGGCCTCGACCCCGTCAACCAGGAGCTGTTCCTGGACCTGCTGCAGGAGATGCGCGCGGCGGGGACGACCGTGGTGCTGAGCGCCCACCAGATGGCGCTCGTGGAGCGAGTGGCCGACCGCGTCCTGGTCGTGAACCGGGGCCGCGAGGCGCTTCGCGGCACGCTCTCGGACCTGCGCCGGCAGCACCGCGTCGCGCAACGGTTGCGCCTGGTCGTGGACCCGCCCGCCGATCCTGCGCCGCTCGCGCGGCACCCGGGGGTCGCGCGGGCCGAGGGGGGCGAGGGGGGCGTCGTCACCGTGGAGTTGACCGACGACGACGCCCTCGGCGAGGTCCTCGCCCTGGCCGCGAGCGCCTACCGGCTGCGGAGCATCCATGCCGAGCCGCCGTCGCTGCACGACATCTACCTGCGCGCGGTCGGGGCCGAGGCACCCGACGGGAGCACGCCGTGAAGTGGCCGCTGGCGCTCGAGGTCGCACGCTGGGAGTTCCTCCGCTTCTTCAAGCTGAAGGATCAGCTCGTGGCGCTCGCCACCCTGCTCGCGGTCGGCCTGGCCGGCTACGGCGTGAGCGCAGTGGTGAAGCGCTCCGGGGCGAAGCTGCTGCGGATCGCCGTGGCCGGACCCGGCGCGGGCGATCCTCTCCCCTCCCGCGAGGGCCGGTTCGACTGGCGGCTCGACCCCGGGAAGTCGGCCGAGGAGCGGCGCGGCGAGCTGGCGCGCGGCGACCTCGACGCCGTGCTCGTGCTCGAGGGGGAGCGCGCGACGCTGCACGTGAAGCGGCCTCCCGCCTGGCTGGGTGAAATCCAGTCGCTGCTCGACGAGCGGCAGCAGCGGCTGAGGCTGGCCGAGGCCGGGATCGCGCCCGCCACTCTCGAGGCCGTACTCTCCCCTGCACCTCTCGAGGTCGTCGCCCTCGCGCCGGTGCCGGCCGCGCGTCGTGGCGGCACCCTGGCCGCGATCGTCGCGATCGCGATGATGCTGCTCGGGGTGTTCATGGGCAGCGCCTACCTCCTCGTGGGGATCACGGGGGAAAAGCAGCTGCGCATCACGGAGCAGGTGGTGGCCGCGATCCGACCGCAGACCTGGGTCGACGGCAAGATCCTGGGCCTCTCGGCGCTGACCTTGGTCCTGCTGCTGCTCTACGTGGGGGCGCCCGTCCTCTCCTACCAACTGCTGCGCCTGTTCGGAGCCGACCTGCCGGCCCTGCCCGCGGCCGCGGGCGACCCTGCATTCCTGGCCGCGCTGGTCCTCTTCGCCGGCCTCGGCTTCCTGCTGTGGTTCACTTTCTTCGCCGCGATCGCCGCCACCGTAGACGACCCGAACAACTCGAGCCGCGGCGGCTGGCTGATGTTCCCGCTGCTGCCCCTGGGCCTCGCCTTCGCCGCTGTGCGCGACCCGGACACGCTCCTCGCCAAGGTCCTGGGGCTGCTCCCGCCCACCGCGCCGGCGGTGATGCCGGTGCGGCTGCTGCTCACCGAGGTGGCCGCCTGGGAGATGCTGCTGGCCGCGGCGCTCCTCCTGGCCGGCATCGCGCTCCTGCGCCGGGCCGCAGGCAAGGTCTTCCACCTGGGCATGCTGATGTACGGCAAGGAGCCGACCTGGCGCGAGCTCTGGCGCTGGGTGCGCGAGGCTGGGTAACCGTATCCACTGGCCCTACTGGCAGACATCCGTTCCGACCCGCGTCGCAACCTGTCCAGTCGGGAACGGGCCGCACACCGAGGCGTCAAAGCTGCCGATGTCGTTGGAAAGGAGATCGCGCCGCACCACCACATAGAACAGCGCGAACCCCGGATGCGGCATCGCGTCGTCGCACACCGGCAGTTCCTGCGGCTGGACGTTCGACGCGACGCACGCCAGCGGACCCAGCGAAACCGTGCCGCCGGGGACGAGCGCGAGGTTCTCGACCTGCCCGCGCAGGACGTCATGGGCCCGTGCGGCCGGCGGATTCGCGATCTCGGGCGAGAAGACCGAGACCTCGGACAGGTCGCGGCGATATGCGGTCCCGAGGTTCTGGTCACCGAGGTCGAGGTCGAAGCGCAGGCAGCGCCACGGCGGATCGATTGCGGCCGACGGAACGAAGCGGACGCCGTCGGCCGGAACCCGCCCGCGGAAGCCGATCGCGTCGTTGCCGATCGACAGGGAGGTGAGGAAATCGTCGGGCTCGTCGGGTGCAGAGCCGGAGTAGACGTCGACCCAGCCGGGTCCCGGGTCCGTGAGAGCGCCCTGGACGGTCGTCGGCGTCGCATTCAGGAACTGAGGCGGCCCGACCAGGCCTCCGGCCTTGAAGATGAGTCCCTGCACGTTGGCGCGCATCTCGTTGCACGCGATCAGGTGCCCCGCGGCGTTGCTGGCCAGAGCCAGCCCGTAGCCGCCGTTATCGTGGACCCTGTTGCGGAAAACGCGGCATTCGATCCCGCCCTCGATCCGGACGCCGTCACGGCGGTTGCCACCCGACGTCGCGGCGCCCGCGGTGCCGATGTCGTTGTCGCGCACTTCCACGGCGCGTGCCCCGGTTCCGAGCAGGATGCCATCCCCGGCGTGGCACCCGATCTCGTTGTCCGCGATCACGATCTCCCGCGCATTCTCGACGACGATCCCGGCCGGCGTGAAGTTCCAGCCGCCGCACGCCACCGAGGGGCGGGGCGCGCGGCCCAGGCCGATCCTGCTGCGCAGAATCCTGCTGCCGTCCGCGCCGCTTCCCAGATAGACCCCGCGCGGCACGCTCGGCGCCGTCGCGTCCGCCGCGAAGCGGCTGGACTCGACCACGACCGGTGCCGTGGCGTGCAGTGCCTCGCCGTTCGATCCCGCGGGAACGAGACCGCGGCTACCGATGTCGCAGTCGACGATCTGGGTCGGGCGGGCCGCGGGATCGATCGGTACGTTGTTCCCCTCGACCCGGATCGCGGAGTCATTCCCCTCGAACGCCAGCCGCGAGAGCCTGGCCCCGTCGGGGAACCCGACGCTGGCCGCCTCCCCCGCGACCTGTACGCCGATCCGGTTGGCGCTCGAGATCGGACCGAAGATGCCGAAGCGGCAGCCCCGGACGTCGTTGTCGATCGCGCCACCACCGAGAATCCGCACCGCGGCCTTCGCGAACCCTTCGAACTCGAGGTTTTCGATCGCATTCCGCGGCCCGCGGCTGGTGAAGGCGCTCGTGATGCTGTTGCCGCCCGAGAGCCGGACCTTCGGGACGGCAGCGATGCTCGGTCCCCCGTCGATCGAAAGATCGCCCTCGGTGAGATCCGGCAGCGGCGCGACGAGGTGAATCGCCCCGATCACGGCGAAGGTGATCCGGTCCGGCTCGCCATTCCCTTCTGCAGCCTCGATCGCCGCCCGCAGCGATCCCGGCGGCGCGGGGATGACGTCGACGAGCGTGGTGACCACGTGCGCCGCGGCGCGAACCTCGGTCAGCGGCGCGAGAACGAGCATGGCGGCAAGTGCGAGGACTGAATCACGACGGTGCGATCTCATGACGGAGCCTCCCCGGTCGCCGCCCCCCAAGGGGCGCGCGCGGAACTCAAGCGAGTTGGCGCGAAGGCGGTTGCCGTGCGAAGGCGGCATCCGATCGTGGCGAAGGCCCGGAAACGACCCCGTGACTGGGAGGAGTGTACGCCGCGGCACGAGCGCCGGCAACCGATTTCGGACCGGACGCAGGCTCCGCTTCGCGGGCCGATCCGGCGGGCTCCCGGGACGAGGCGGAGCAGCGCCGCTGCGCCTCGCCCCATGCGGAGGTTACGGCTGGTGGCACGCCGCCGCGTTGCAGCGCTCGGTGCAGGTCGCGTTGCCGAGGGTCCCCTCACGCACACCGTCGTCAGCCGTGACGAGGTAGAACCACGCGGCGCCGGCGGCGGGAGGGTCGGTGTCGCGGAGTGAGTTCGGGACGGGGCCGGGGATCAGCTCGTCGTGCCGGACGCCGAAGGAGTCGAAGGCAAGGGCGGTGACGTCGCCGCGGTAGGCGTGATAGAGGAGCCCGGGCTGCTCGCTCCAGCGCAGCGTTTCGCGGTCCTCGTCCCAGACCAGGTCCTGCACCTCGGGCGGGGAGAGGATCGTGTCGCGCTCGTAGGCGCCGATGTCGACGTGCGGCAGGCCGTCGCCGTCGTGGTCCCGAAGGCGCGGGCCGTTCGGCAGCGCGTCGGGAAGGTCGTAGCAGGGGTGACCGGCCATGGCGATCGGATCGGGACCGTGGTCGAGCGCCGGCGAGTTGGCGCGGAGTTCATAGCTCCCCGTCTCGAACTGCGGGTCGACGCAGAGGTTGCCATTGACGCCCGAGCAGTCGGGGCTGCAGGCGTTCGACCAGCTCACGGCGGAACAGCCGACGCCGGTGAGGTCGCCGCCGGCGTTGTTCCAGAACAGCGTGTGCGCGACGCTCACCGTCCCCGCCGCGCGCGCGACCCCGAACGCGGAATCGGCGAAGGTCGAGTGCCGCAGCGTCAGCGTGCCGCCCTGCACGTCGACGGCGCCGCCGGTGTCGGCAATGAGCACGTTCTCCAGGACGGCGTCACCGGAGACGACGACGCCCCTGCCGGCCGCCAGATGCTCGATCTTCGAGCGGGTGAGATGCAGGCTCGCACCCGCCGCCAGCTCGACGCCGTCGCCGCTCCCGCCCGCGATCCGCGACAGGGTGACGAAGTGCGCGCCGCCGTCGAGATCGAGCCCGGCCGCCGTCACGTCGGCGACGTTGAGATCGCGGAGGTCGCTCGCAACGAGGGCGTGAACGCCGACATCCCCATAGAGCGTCACGTTGGAAATCTGAATCGGCGTCGTGGCGAAGCTCGACCGCAGGTCGAACGCGATCCCCGTCGCCGCAGCGCCGAGGTTGCCGTCCACGCACGCCTGGTCGAGCGTGCCGTCGCCGTCGACATCCCGGTCGACGCCGGCGAAGATGAAGACCTGCTCACGGTCGACGACGACTCCCTCGAAGCAGACCGTCCCGGCCTCGAGGTCGACGCGCGTCCCGGACTGGCGCGCGTTGTCGACGGCGTCCTGCAGGGTCTGGAAGTCGGCGACCGCGGTCGGATCCTGGTTGACGACGAATACGGGGTTCGTGTCGCAGGCGTCGCCGACGCCGTCGACATCGCTGTCGTACTGGGTGTCGTTTGGGTCCTCCGGGCAGTTGTCGCAGGCGCTGCCGTAGCGGTCGCGGTCCTGGTTCTCCTGGCCGGGGTTGGCGAGCTCTGGGCAGTTGTCGCAGGCGTCGCCGTCGCCGTCGCCGTCCTGATCCTGCTGGTCGGGGTTGGCGACGGCCGGGCAGTTGTCGAGGCAGTCGAGCAGGGCGTCGCCGTCGGCATCGACGCTCGCACATGGCAGCCCGAGGACGAGGTAGATGCGGCCCGCGTCGAGCCCGAGCGTCATCGAGTCGCGGCCCGGCGCGCCGACGACGAAGTCGTCCTTGCCGTCGCCGCTGAGGGCCCGCCTGCGTGCCGGCGAGCTGCGTGCCGGGGAAGCCCTCGGCAAGGTCGATCAGGCCCTGGTGCAGCGACGGCGGGACGCCGCCGGAGATCATGTAGACGGCACCCGCGTCGGCGAGACCGTTCGGGTCGGCGTACGGCGCACCGAGCGCCGCGTCGTCGAACCCGTCGGCGGTGACGTCGCCCAGACCCGCCACCGCGGCGCCGAGCTGGTCGCCTGCCGCGGCGCCGACCCAGATCACGCCGGCGAGCGCATCCGGATCGTTGGCCGGAGCGCCGACCTGATCGGCGTAGACGATCCCGGTCGGGAGGCGAGAGGCGGTGTGGACGACGCGACCCGCGTCGGTTCGCATCGCCGCATCGTAGCGCGGCGCGCCGACGAGCACGTCGAGACTCCCGTCGAAGAGCGTGTCGCCCGCGCCCGCGACCGCACTGCCGAGCCGCTCACCCGGCTGCGATCCCTGGAGCTGCATCCCCACCGTCGGCCTGGGGTTCTTCTTGCCGCCGCCGATGTCGCGGACCTCGGTGATGTCGCGCTGCAGCCCGCCGCCTTGTGGGAAGTACGCCGTGCCGGCGTCCAGGCCGTAGATCGTGTCGTGGCCCGGTGCGCCAAGGACGAGTTCGTCCCCCGCCGTACCGAGCACGTCACCCGGGAACGCGACCGAGAAGCCAAGCTCGTCGCCCGCGAGATCGCCGAGGTAGACGACGCCAGGGACCTCGTCGAACGCCCCGTTGGCGACGCGTCCCAGGCTCACCGGGCCGGACAGCGCCGGAGCGTCGAAGACCAGGTACGCGGTGCCCGCGTCGGCCTTGCCGGCGATGTCGCGACCGGGCGCGCCGATGACGATGTCCTGGCCGAGCCCGGCGTTCATGCGGCCGCCGCCCGCGACGGCGAAGCCGGCCCGATCGCCGAGCGAC
Organism: Acidobacteriota bacterium; assembly: GCA_025456425.1. Lineage (GTDB taxonomy): Bacteria > Acidobacteriota > Polarisedimenticolia > J045 > J045 > JALOKP01. Next base: position 18,959 of record JALOKP010000061.1, read on the forward strand.
TCGCCGGTGAAGACGACGCCCGGGATGTCGACGCCGACGCGCGCGAGGTCGACGGTGTCGGCGACGGCCGGGTCGCTGAGGTTCGGGTAGTCGACCGGATCGAAGTAGATCAGGTAGACCTTGCCCGGCCCGGTCGGCACCGGCGTCGGCCCGGTCCGGTCGATCTGCTCGGCGCCGATCAGGAGGTCGGGCGTGCCGTCGCCGTCGAAGTCGAAGTCACCCGACACGGAGACACCCGCCCGGTCGTGCGCCAGCTCGCCGAGGAAGATGATGTCGGGGGTCGTGCGCGCCGCGGTGTCGCCCGCCCCGAGGTAGACCGCGGCGGCGCCCGATTCGGGCGTGCCGGCCACGCGGTCGTAGGCCGGTGCGCCGGAGATGAAGTCGCGGAACCCGTCGTGGTTCAGGTCGCCGGCCGCCGCCACGGCGGAGCCGGTCTCCGATCCTCCGCCGAGCCCCTCCGCGAGCTCGGCGAGCAGCGGGTCGTCCAGGTTCAGACTCCGATCGCAGGCATCACCCTGGCCGTCAGCGTTGACGTCCTCCTGGCCGGCGTTGGCGACGCGCGGACAGTTGTCGGCGCAGTCCGGATAGCCGTCGCCGTCGGTGTCGCCGTCGAGCTGGAGGAACCCCTCGTCGAAGATGATCCGCGTCTCGTCGGGGACCGAGAACAGGTCGTTGAGCAGCGTCCCCGCCGGTGCGAGGTCGTCGTCGAAGAGGTATGTCTTGACGCATCCGAGGTTCAGCGTCGAGTCCCTGTGGATCCGGAGCCCCCTCTGACCGGGGAGCCCAAGCAGGTAGAGCGCTTCGCCGTGACCGTTCTTCCCGGGGTCGTTGTCGGCGCGGTCGACGAGCTGAACGACGGTCTTCTGGCCCTGGTCTCCCGCCTCGCCGACGACGAGCCGGCCGATCCCGAAGCTGTCCGCCGCCGGGCGTGCCGCTCCTGTGTCGGCCGACGCGGCCTCCAGGTGCTGGGGCGCGCTGCCTGCGAGGCGCAGCGCGGCCTGCTCGAGGTCGACACGCGCCGGGTCGGTGTGCGCGTGGAGCAGGTCGCGCTCGACGCGCAGCTCGGCGCCCGGCGTCGCGGTCAGCGTGATCCCGTCGCGCAGGTCGAGCGTGCCGCCGATCGTTACCGCGACGTCGCTGCTGTCGAGCGCGAGCGACGAGGTGGCCGCGGTACCGGGATCGTCGACGAGGCTGCCGGTGGCGAGCGTGGCCCCGCTCGCGACCGTGAGTCGCGAGACGACGGAGGTCTCGTAGTCGCCGAGCTGGACCCGGCCGCCCGTCGTGAGGTTCCACTGAGCCGCGCCGGCGCCGGAGGCGGCGCGGAGCTGGGTCGCCGTGATCTGGCCGTCGGCGGTCGCGTTGAAATGGACGAAGTCCTCGGGGCGGAGGGGGGTGAGAAGCTCGGCCAGGCCAGCCAGGCCGACCGCGCCGCCGGCCGAGGCCTCGATCGAGTGGTAGCTCGAGCCGCTCGAGGCGTCGTCGAAGCGATCGTTCAGCGACCGCACCGCCGAGAGGTCGATCAGGCTGCCCACCCCGGAAGACCGCAGCGGCGTGTACCCCCCGACGGCCCAGTTGAAGCCGAGCCACGACAGCGTCACCGGTGACGCCCCCGTCAGCAGGATCCGGCCCCCGCCGTCGGCCCACAGGTACACGTCCTCGAGCGTCGTCGCCGAGGGCAGCGACAGCTCGCTCCCCGCGTGCACGTTGACGTAGGTCCAGCCCCCCGCGCCCGGAATTACCGCCAGCGACGACAGGTCGAGCGACCCGCCGGTCGAGAGCTCGAGATACAGGTAGTCCTCGATCCGCACCGGAAGCGTCGCGGTGGTCAGTTGGCCGAGATCGATGGCGCCGCCGGCCGAGGCCTCGATCGAGTGGTAGCTCGAGCCGCCCGAGGCGTCGTCGAAGCGATCGTTCAGCGACCGCACCGCCGAGAGGTCGATCAGGCTGCCCACCCCTGAAGACCGCAGCGGCGTGTACCCCCCGACGGCCCAGTTGAAGCCGAGCCACGACAGCGTCGCCGGCGACGCCCCCGTCAGCAGGATCCGGCCCCCGCCGTCGGCCCACAGATACACGTCCTCGAGCGTCGTCGCCGAGGGCAGCGACAGCTCGCTCCCCCCGTACACTCTGACGAAGGTCCAGCCCCCGGCACCCGGAAGCACCGCCAGCGACGACAGGTCGAGCGACCCGCCGGTCGACAGCTCGAGGTACACATAGTCTTCGACCCGCACCGGAAGCGTCACGGTAGTCAACTGGCTCAGCTCGATGGCGCCACCGGAGGAGGCTTGCATCGCGTGATAGCTCGAGCCGATCGAGGCGTCGTCGAAGCGAGCGTTCAGCGTCCGCACCGCCGAGAGGTCGATCAGACTGCCCACCCCGTCCGACCGCAGCGGCGTGTATCCCCCGGCCGCCCAGTTGAGGCCGACCCACGACAGCGTCGCCGGCGACGGACCCGTCACCAGGATCCGGCCCCCTCCGTCGGTCCAGAGGTACACGTCCTCGAGCGTCGTCGCCGAGGGCAGCGACAGCTCGCTTCCCGCGTACACTCGGACGAAGGTCCAGCCCCCCGCACCTGGAACCACCCCCAGCGACGACAGATCGATCGACCCGCCGGTCGAGAGCTCGAGATACAGGTAGTCCTCGCTTCGCGCCGGAAGGGCAAGCGTGTTCAGCGACGGCATCGACACGATCGCCCCACCGGAAGCCTGGACGGCGTGGTAGCGCGCGCCGCTCGTGCCATCGTTGAAGCTGGTGTCGAGGCTCGTAAGGTTCGGCAGCTCGACGCGGGTTCCCGCGCCGGCCGCCCGCACGATGTTGTAGCTCGAGTCGCTCAGCCCCGCGGTCGACCACGTCGTCGCACCGATCTGGATCCGTCCGCCGGCGTCGGCGTCGAGCCGCGCCTTGTTCCCCGGGAAGCTCCCCGAGGGGGCGCTGAACGAGCCGCCGTTGACGTCGACAACCCCGTAGATCGCGGCGGTCCCCGTGACCTGGAACGAGTTCCCGGTCAACACGCCGAACGTCACGGCGTCACCGAGGGAGATCGTGCGCACGATGCAGGACGAGACGTCCATCGTCACCGTCCTGGTTCCGTCGGGGATGACGACGTCGAACGTCCGCGGGCCGTTGTTGCAGGGGATCGCCGGGGCACCGTCGATCTGCCAGTTGGCCAGCACCGAGTAGTTCCCGCTGCCCCCGATCCAGGTCGCGGTGTCGGCGATCGCGGCCGAGCCGGACAATACGAACAGCAGGAGAACAAAATGAACTGCGCTTCCCGCGGGCCTGTGGACGAGATTCACGGCTCCTCCCTCCGGGAGCGTCGGGTCCGGCGGCGGCCGCCCTGCCCGCCACCCCCCGGCCGTCCTCCCGGCCGGGCCCCCTCCCGAGGCCTTCACGCCGGCCTCGAAGACAGATGCGCAAGATCGGTGCGCAGTGCGCAGATGCGTGCTGAAGCTACGACAGGGGCGGACTAATTGGAAGCTGTTTGCGCGTAATGCGCGCCGCGCGGCCGCCCCGGGGCTCCCGCCCCTTTCCGGCGCTCTGCAGTCGATTGATCGGCTCTCCGCCGCTGCGCTGGGCTAGAGTGAGTCGCTCCCCTCCGAGGCCCGGACCGTGAACGACGACGCGGCAGCTGGCGCCCCGAGCGGCGCGCCCGGTGAGGACGTGCTCCGCTATCGGCGGGCGCGCGCGATCTTCGACCAGCTCCGCGAGAACGACCCCCAGGACTGGAAGGCGGCCGTCGCCGAACTCGCCGGCGAGGACGAGGACCTCGCGCGCCACGCGCTCCTGCTGCTGGCGGCACACCTCGAGGACCCCGAGTTCCTCGACGGGCCCCGGCAGATCGGGCCGTACCGCATCCTCGAGCGCCTCGGCGAGGGGGGCATGGGCGTCGTCTACCGCGCCGAGCAGCAGAATCCGCGGCGGGAGGTCGCGCTCAAGGTGATCGGCTTCCGTTCGCCGGAGATCCTCCAGCGCTTCGCGTTCGAGCAGCAGGCCCTGGCGCTGATGAACCACCCCAACATCGCGCAGGTCTTCGAGACCGGCGCGACCGACGGGCGCTGGCCGTACCTCGCCATGGAGTTGATCGACGGCGTACCGCTCAACCGTTACGTCGCCGAGCGCGACCTGCCGCTGCGGGAGCGCATCGACCTGTTCGTCGCGATCTGCCGCGGGGTCGAGCACGCCCATCGCAAGGGGATCATCCATCGCGATCTCAAGCCGTCGAACGTCCTGGTCTCGACCCAGGACGGCCGCCCGGTGCCGAAGATCATCGACTTCGGGATCGCCAAGGCGCTCTCGGAGAGCCTCGCCGAGAACGGCGGGCGGACGCGGCTCGGGCAGCAGCTCGGGACGCCGGCCTACATGGGTCCCGAGCAGCGGGCCGGGCAGCCGGTCGACACGCGGACCGACGTCTACGCGCTGGGCGTCATCCTCTACGAGTTGCTGGCCAGCGAGCTCCCGTTCGCGGCGGACACGATGGGAAGCGAGCGCACGGGGAGCGGGCTCGCGCGGGCCCGGGGCGAGCCGCTGCGGCCGAGCGCCCGCGTTCGCGAGTCGGACCGGCGCGGCGGTCTCGCAGCGGCCGCCGCACGCCGGCTCGCCCGCGAGTTGGAGGGCGATCTCGACTGGATCGTCCTCAAGGCGCTCGACGACGACCCGGAGCGGCGCTACCCCTCGGCCAACGCGCTCGCCGAGGACCTGCTGCGACACCTCAGGGACGAGCCGACTCTCGCGCGCGCGCCGAGCCGCGCGTACCGGCTGGCCAAGTTCGTCCGGCGGAACCGCGTGGCTCTCGGCGTCGCTGCGGTCGTTGCCGCCGCGAGCCTGGTGGGCGGCGCCTCGGTCTGGGGGGCGCGCCGGGCGGAGCGGGAGCGCCAGCGCGAGGTCGAGCGCGTCGAGCAGATGGCCGACGCGATCGTCGATCTGGTCGACACGACCTCGCCTCGGACGTCGCGCGGGAAGCCGATCGAGGCCCGCGCCCTGCTCGATCGCGCGGTCGAGCAGGTGCTCGAGCAAGTGGAGATGAGCCCCCGCACCGCGGTGCGCCTGCGCCTGCGCGTCGGCGACGCGTACCGCAAGCTCGGCGACTACGAGTCGGCCGAGGCCCAGCTCGTTCCCGCCGTGGCGCTCGCGGAGTCGTCGATCCCCGGCGGCGAACCGCTGCGGCTCGACGCGCTCAACGCACTTGGCAACCTCTACAACGTCGCCAACGAGTACGCGCGGGCCGCGCAGATCTACGAGCGGGCGCTGCCGAGCGCCACCGCCGTCGGTTCCGGCAGCGAAGTACACGCCGTCCTGTACAAGAATCTCGCCGACTGCTACGCGCGTCTCGGTCGCGAGGACGACGCGATGGGAATGCTGCGCCAGGCCCTCGCCATCGACCGGCGGAACGGCGACGAGGAGGGTGTGTACGCCACGCTGACGAGCATCGGCAACATCGAGCGCCAGCAGAACCAGCTCGAGGCCGCGGTGGCGACCCTCTCCGAGGCGCTTGCCCTGAGGACCCGGCTGCTCGACGCCGACGACCCCGCGCTGGCCTACGGCTACTTCGAGCGCGGCCGCGCGCTGCTCGACGCGAAGCGCTTCGCCGAGGCGAGGACCGACCTGGAGACCGCCTTCTCGATCTGGTCCAACGCCCTCCCGGAGGACCATCCCAACCTCGCGGCGTGTCTCGAGCGGCTGGGGCGAGCCTGCTGGGGGGCGGGCGACCTGGCGAGCGCCGAAGCCCATCTCAGGGCGTCGCTGGCGATCGAGGAGCGGATCGCGGGCGACGATCCGACCCACGTGATCGAGGCGCTCGAGGTCTACCGCGACTTCCTCGCGGGGACGGGGCGCGCGGCGGAGGCGGCCGAGGTCGGCGGCCGGGCCGAACGCCTGGACACGGCGAGAGGCGGATCGTGAGGCGGCCGCTGCGCGCGCGGCGCCCGATCCGCGCATGAGAGGGTGAGTGCGCCCGCACGGCCTGCGCCCGCGCTGCTGGAGGAGAGATGTCCGACGAGGATCGCGAAGTCACCCCGATCGAAGCTCTGCTCGCGGGCGTGAACCGCGGCGAGGTCGCGGCCCGCGACCGGCTCGTCGAGCTGCTCTTGCAGGAGCTGCACGTCCTGGCGCGCGGCATGCTGGCGCGCGAGCATCGGCGCGACATCCTGATGCAGACGACGGCGCTCGTCAACGAGGCCTATCTCAAGCTGTTCGGCGCCAAGCCGACGGCCTGGGAGAACAAGGCCCACTTCTTCGCCGCGGCCAAGCGCGCCATGCGCGAACTCCTCATCGACGCCGCGCGCCGCCGCAAGGGCACCAAGCGGAACTCCGGCCAGTCTTTGGTCACGCTCGGCGAGTGGATCCCCGGGGCCGGCGACGCGACAGTCGAGATCCTCGCGCTGGACGAGGCGCTGACGCGGCTCGCACGGCTCGACGCGCGCCAGGCCGAGGTGGTCGAGTACAAGTGCCTGCTCGGGCTGACGAACGCGGAGACCGCCGAGGTGCTCGGCGTCTCGCTGCGGACGGTGGTCGACGACTGGACGCACGCGAAGGCCTGGCTCAAGGTCGAGCTCGCGGGCGGCGTGCACTCGTGATCCCCCCGCCGCGCCGACGCGACTCCCTGCGGCGCGACCCCACGGCCGCTTCCCGGAGTCGTGGCTGAGCCCGCTCGAGCTGGCCGCTCACTGCTCCCAGAACGCGGAGGGGTGACGAATAGTGGACCAATCCGAGAGTTCGCGCAGGCCTACGACTTCGTCCTGATGCAATCAGGACCCTCGAACGCGCGCGTCAGCGCGCAACCGCCGACGCCCGCGAGCCAGCGAGGCGCGGCTCGATCGCCTCGGCCGGGTGCCAGATGATCCGTCCGATGGCGGCGCGCTGCTCCTTGGCGGGCAGCCAGTGGGGACAGACGAACTCCCAGACGACGGTCCCCGTCGAATCGATCTCGAAGGCGCGGCCCTTGTCCGACTCGGCGATCAGCGTGTGGCCGTTCGGGAGGCGCTGCGACGAGCCCTTGCTGGCGGTGTAGAACGACTCCGGGGGTGTCGCCCGGTACTCCCAGGCGATCCGGCCGTCGAGCGGATCGACCTCGAGCACCCGCGACCAGCCGCGGCCGAGGCCGTTGTCGAAGACGAGAATCCGACCGCTCTCCAGCATCCGCGCGTCGTGCGGCCCCACCAGCTCGGTGCTGCCCCACGACCAGAGCACCTCGTTCGTGGGCCAGTGGAAGATCGCGATCCGATCCTGGTGGCGGAAGGAGACGAGGACGTTGTCGGGCCCGTAGAGCGGGTGCCGCCCGAAGAGTTCCGGCCGGTGCATCCACTCGGCCGAGTTGGAATGAAACAGATCGACCCAGAGCGGCCCGTCGACGCGCGCCGGCTGCACCGGCTTGAGCGGGAAGAGGTCGGGATGGCCGCGGACGGCGTCGTAGAAGGAGTGCGACGCGATCGGGCTGCCGTCGGGCTCGAGGAGGGTGAGGTGATCGTCCCGGATGTCGAGCTCGGCCCCGGCGGACGGCTCCTTGCGGGCGTGCATGGTCAGGACGAGAAGCTTCCCCTGTGGTGTCTCTTCGATGTCGTGGTGCGCCGGCAGCGACCGCTCCCAGAGCCGTCGGCCGGACCAGTCGTAGCGCCGGACGAAGGCGGGAACCGGCCCGAAGACGGCACCCCCGCGCCGCAGTTCCGCCTGCCCGACGACGAGGAGGTCGCCGCCTGCGAGCAGTTCGGCGCGCTGCCACTTCTCGCCCGGCTCCCCGCGCCAGGCGTGGACGAGTTCGCCCTGCGCGTCGATCAGGTCGGCGCGGGCCAGTTCCGGGACCTCGTACAGCCGGTAGCCCGCCAGGACGCGCGCGGGGTCGCCGTGCACGACCCCCGTCGGCTCCTCGCGCGCGGCGGGCGTTCCGCCGGCGTACGGGAGCGAGCGCAGGCGCTCGATCTCCGCGGCGTCCGGCGCCGGGGTCTCTGAGGCCCGGGCCGGTGGCGGGCGCTCCGGCGACTCCTGGCTGCAGCCACCGAGGAACGCGACGGGGAGCGCGGCAAGGACCAGCAACAGCGCGCCGAGGAGGGGCCGCGAGGGGATGCGCATCACGATTCTCCTGTGCCTTCCGCGCGGGAATCCTGCCGCCTCATCCCGAGCCGATCCAAGCACGTGCCACGCGGGCATCAGGATATGCCCCCGTGGCAGCTCGCGCTCAGGGTAGCACCGGCGGAGGGGGGCGCAGGCAACCCGGGGGCGCATCGGTCAGCCGCTGCGCCGCGCGGAGGGTCCCTTCACCTCGACACTCCGGCCTGCGCCGCAGCTCTCGCGGCCCAAGACCGGTGGCCTGCTGCGGTGCTGCGCAATTTCCGGACTATTCACACCAGGGACAGGCGTTCGTCGAGCTCTCGAGCTCCGCGTCCCGCGCGCCCACCTGGGAAGCGCGCAGCGTGTCGAGGCAGAGCGTACCTGTCGGCGTGACGGCGCGCACGATAAGCCACAGTGCCTCGCCCGCGTCCGGCCGGCCGGCGAACCCGAGAACGAGCAACGGGTGGTCATCGGTGTGCTGTGCGAGCGATTCCAGGCTCTTCTCTTCGCGCCTCCGTGTCTCGTCCCTGCAGCGAATCATCACGCTCCGCGGAGTGGTGGTGGAGGATGGAAGCTCCACGGACTGACGGCGCTCGTCCAGACGCCTGAGCCCGTGAACCGGTTCCCGGACCTCGTTGCACAGATCGTGTGACGCTCGAAGGTGCTGTGCCCGGCGATGGGGGCCGCGCGCATCGCGGCCGTGCTCTCCCGCGCGCGGCTCCATGCCGGCCCAGGCCGCCATCTGCCCGTGCGTGCGTTCTGTGGGGTGCTCGTTTCGTTCTCTTCAGCACCCATGCTGGAGTCCGCGAGACGCCCGGTCTCACGGGCCCGATTGCGGCGCTCCGGCAACGAGAAGAAGCGCCTTCTCGCCGCTTCGATCTTGCTCGCCCACAGCACCGGCCGATGCTAACCTGAGTTCGTGCGGACACGCAGGCGACTCCGCTTGTCGACTGAGCCTGACCTTGGCTGCCAGCACCGGATTCCCGGCTTGCTGGCGCTGGTCGGCGCGTGAAGGCACCGCCGGAGCGTTTGCTCTACGACGGTTCGTGCGCCCTGTGTCACTGGGCGGTGCGCTTCGTCGTGGTGCGTGACGCGCGCGGGGACGTGTTTCGCTTCGCACCGCTCGCAGGCGTAGCAGGCCAGAGGGCGGCGGCGGCCGCAGGGAAGCCGCTTCCCGACAGCCTGGTCGTCGAGACCGGCGACGGCCGGCTCCTGACGCGAAGCGCCGCCGTCGTTCACGTGATGCGTCGCCTGCCCCCGCCCTGGCCGGCGCTGGCCGCACCCGCGCGAGTTGTGCCGACATTCGTGCTCGACGCGCTCTATGATCTCGTCGCGCGCACCCGTTATCGCCTCTTCGGACGGACGGACAGCGCGTGCCCGGTGATTCCGGACCAGCTACGCTCGCGCTTCGACCTGTGACGCTGAAGTGGGCCAGCGGTTCTTCCGACTCCGCGAGTCGCGCTGAAGCCGTCTCCCAACCGGACGCCCACCTCTTCGCCGCCGAAAGCACGCAGTCAGCAACGCGCCTGCTCGGCTCTCTTGGCAATCGCCGAGAGGAAGAGAGCACTCGAGGGTCTGGCGCTGACGAGGGCTTCGGCCGCGCCCCGTCCAGGCTTCCCGCAGAGAGCCGTCGCGACGGGCCGGCGCCCGCCTCCCCGCGCCTCTCCGCCCCCCTCCGGCTCCCGAACACACCTTTCCCGTTAACCGCGCCGCCCGAGGCTCGAAAGGAGGAGGATTGGCTCCCCGTTCGGGACGCTCCTCAAGCCGGATGGCCGGCAGCGTGCAGCCGGCGTAACATGCGCAACGGTTGTCAGTTCGCGGCAGCCTGGGAGGGGCGGGCCCGCGTCGATACCCGCCGCGGAGGAGAGCATGGCCACCACCGAGGTCGCCCCGGGGATCGTGATCGATGACGCGGTCCAGGCCGGAAAGCCGCTGATCAAGGGCACCCGCGTGCCGGTCGAGGTGGTCGTGGGTCATCTTGCCGCGGGCGACAGCATGGCCACGATCCTGTCTCCCCGAGTTGGTCCCGCTTCCTGATCGACGAGGATCTGCCGCGCTCGCTCGCGGCCGAGCTTCGGGGCGCGGGGCTCGATGCGGTCCACGCCGTGGATGTCGCGCTCGGCGGACAACCGGACGTCCTCGTCCGGGAACTCGCCGCCGCGTCCTCCCGCGTTCTCGTGACGCGCGACGTGGGGATGGTTGCGCCGCGGGATCCCAGCAGCCGAAGCGTGCCCGGCTTCGTGCTCGTGCGCGTTCCGACCGCGGTCCTTGTCGCCGACCTGAAAGCCATCATCGCTCGCGCGTTGCTCTCGCTCTCCAAGGCCCCGCCCTCGGAACCGATCGTCGTCGTCGAGCCTGGACGAGTTCGCGTCCGTCGACGTCCCTCGCCCTAGACTCCGTCCTCGTCGATGGCGCGGCTCGAGGAGTTCTGGCCCGCCTGAGGTCGATGCGATTCCCATTCCCCTTAGAGGTCGTGTGGTGTCGGTCGAGCCCTGGAATCGCCTCCCGCTTCCTTCACTCTGGCCCCGATCTGCCCGCTCCGCGATCCTCCACGCCCTCTCCCTGGCCCGGGTCGCTCTGCTCGCGACCACCGATCGCGTCGCTACCTCTATCCGGCGGGAGCACGAACTGGCCCTGCTCCGGGAAGAACTGCGCATCAAGGACGCTCGCATGGAGCGCGTCCCGCCGCGTCACCGCCCGCACTATCCGGCGGTGGAACGCCTTGCCATCCTCGAACTTCGCGCGCGCTTCGTCACTGAGGCGACCGTCGCCTCCCGGGCCCCGACGACCGGCGCCAGCCTTCGCGCGTCCCACTGCGCGCCTCCAGGAGCCCGGAGCCCCCCGGACACACCTTCCCCGTCAACCGCCCCGCCCGAAGATCGAGAAGTGGAGGATTGGCTCCCCGATCGGAACGCACCCCAAAGCGAGGCGACCCCTTCCTCGCATTGTCTAACTTGCTGCCCCGCAGGATGTTAGCCGCGACCATGCAGGGGCCTCCCCGGCCAGACCGGACCGCCGCGAGGCGGGCCGCGCCACCCGTCGTATCATCCCCTCGATGAACAGGGACGAAGTTCGGCGCCGGCTCTCCGAGAACCGAGAAGAACTCGCCGCACTCGGCGTGCGCGACCTGTATCTCTTCGGCTCCGTCGCGCGTGGAGAAGCCCGGGTCGACAGCGACGTCGATCTGCTCGTCGAGTTCGAGCGGGCCGTCGGACTGCTCCAGTTCTTCCGCGTGCAGCAGCGCCTCAGCGAGTTGCTCGGTTGCCCCGTCGATCTCGTCATGAAGGACGCGATCAAGCCCCAGCTCCGGGCCCGCATCCTGGCCGAGGCCGTGCGTGCCGCCTAGGGACTGGCGGATCCGCGTCCAGGACATCCTCGACGCGATCGAGCGCGTCCAGCGTCACGTCTCCGATTGCGACCTCTCGCGATTCACCGAGAATGAGCTCGTGGTCGATGCCGTGTCCTACTGCTTCGGGATCATCGGCGAGGCGGCGCGCCACGTGCCGGACGAGATCGCCGCCGCCCATCCCGAGCTGCCGTGGGCTGAGATGCGTGCGATGCGGAACGTCGTCGTCCACGAGTACTTCGGTGTCACGCTGGAGACGCTGTGGAAGACGGCCAGCGAGGATCTCCCCGGGCTCGTGGAGCCCCTTCGGAAGCTGCTCACGGAGCCGTAGTCGCGGACGGGCGGGACGGAGGCTCCCGGGAGGTCCCCGTGGCGTCGCGCGTCGGTCGTTCGTGCCAGCCGCTTCCGCCTCGCTGGCCCCAGCGCGCTCGCTCCGCGATCGTCCACGCCCTCTCCCTGGCCCGGGTCGCCCTGCTCGCGACCACCGATCGCGTCGCGACCTCTATCCGGCTGGAGCACGAACTGGCCCTGCTCCGCGAGGAACTGCGCATCAAGGACGCCCGCCTGGAGCGCGTCCCGCCGCATCGCCGCCCGCACTACCCGGCGGTGGAACGCCTCGCGATCCTCGAGCTCCGCGCTGCCCGCGGCTGGTCGGCAGCGCAGACGGCCGAGCGGTTCTTCGTCACGGAGGCGACCGTCGAGTCCTGGATGATGCGGCTCGACGAGGACGGGCCCTCCGCGCTCGTCCAGACGGCCGATCCCGTGAACCGGTTCCCTGACTTCGTCGCATACATCGTGCGGCGCTTGAAGGTGCTTTGCCCGGCGATGGGAACCGCGCGCATCGCGGCCGTCCTCTCCCGGGCGGGGCTCCACCTTGGGCGGACGACCGTCCGGCGGATGCTGAAGCGCCGGCCCCGGCGCGCGGCGCCTATCGCGACGGCCCAGAGCGAGCGCCGCGGCCGGCCCAGCGCCGCGGCGATGAGTACCTTCCTCGCCGGTATGATCCGCGCCGCAGGGCAGGCGCCGCGGCACCTGATCACGGATCGCGGACGTGAGTTCACGGCGCGGTCGTTCCGGCGCGGCTGTCGTCGCGCCGGGATCCGCCAGCGCTTCGGCGCGACCGGCAAGCACGGCAGCCTCGCGCTCGTCGAACGCTGCATCCGCGCGCTCAAGGACGAAGGCGTGTGGCGCTGGCTGGCGCCGATCCGGTGGCGGAGCGTCGGGCGGGAGCTGTCGCTCTTCGCTGACTGGTACAACGGTCAGCGCCCGCATGCCGGGCTGGCGGGTGCGTCGCCCGACGAGATCTACCAGGGGCATGTGCCGGCACACCGTCGGCCACGCTTCGAACCCCGGGCGCGATGGCCTCGCAACGCACGGTGTGCTCGGCCGCAGGCTCCGGTCCGCGGGCG
>JALOKP010000062.1 GCA_025456425.1 Acidobacteriota bacterium
CGGCGCGGGGCGCGAGGCGCTGCGCGCGCTCTGGGCGCGGCGCGACGAGCGCGACGCGCTGCACCCGACCGAGCGGCGCCTGCTCGAGCTGCTCGAGACCCACCGCGAGTACCGTCCGTTCTGGGAGGGGGCCGACCCGGGCCCCGAGGAGAACCCCTTCCTGCACGTCGTGATGCACGAGGTCGTCGACCGCCAGGTCGCAAAGGACGACCCGCCCGGCACGCGCGAGGCGTTCGAGCGGCTGGTCGGCGCCGGTGTCGACCCGCACGACGCGCAGCACCGGATCCTGGAGGTCTTCGCCCGCGCGATGCACGAGCTGATGGCCGGCGACCGGCCGCTCGACCCGGCGCTCTACCGCGCGCGGCTCGACGCACTGGGAACGGCCTCCGACCCCGGCCCCGCCGACGGCAGGTAGATCGTCCGCGCACCGGCCCGCGCCGCGGCCGCGATCGCGCGCAGCACGTCGTCCCACGCCGCATCGCCCGGCACGAGCAGCGCCAGGCGCCCCTCGGCGTCGACCGGCGGCGGCGCGGCCGGCGGCAGCGCGTCGCGCCACACGACGTCCAGCTCCGACTCGCGGTCGTGCGGCAGCAGGCGCCCGGGGCGCAGCCGCCGCCAGCGCCCGGCCTCCCCCTCGGGGAGCGGCGCGCCCGGGGCCAGCTTGCGGCCGAACGGCAGCGGCACCCGCGAGCGCGGCACGCCCGCGGGGACGGCGAGGCCGCCGACGACCAGCCGCGGGGCGCGTCCCGCGTCGAGCGGCCGCAGCGGCCGGCCGGTCAGCGCGGCGCGGTAGCCCAGCCGCAGCGGCCCGTCGCCCAGCTCGCGCAGCAGCGGGACGACCGCCGACCACGGCGCGATCCGGTCGATCTTCGCGACGCGCGTCACGCCGCACTCGCCCGGAAGCGGCAGCACGATCGCCCCGCCGTCGCCGTCGACGGTCAGCGCGTGGCCGGCGGGCAGCCCGTCCGGCCCCCCGGCCGCGCCCTCGCCGCGCGCCGCCAGCTCGACCGCCACGCCGCCGGCCAGCGGCAGCGCCAGCGGCGGCAGCGAGGCGATCTCGAGCGGCAGCTCGTAGGGCGGGCGCTCGCGCAGCGCGGGGGCGTCGGAGGTCGTGCGCTCGAAGGCCTGGTAGAGCACGGCCCCCCGCGCGGTCGCGGGGAGGGCCGCGGCGCCGGGGCAGGCCTCGATCGCCTCGGCCCGCGCGCCGCGCATCGCGGCGGTCAGGCCGCGGTCGGCCGTCGGGACCACGACCCACCAGCTGAACAACGACAGACCCAACCCGGCGGCCGCGATCAGCAGCGTGTTGCGAAGCCAGCGGGTCGGGCGGACGACGCCGGCCAGCAGCGCGAGGTGGACCAGCATCGCCGCCGCCAGCGCGAACAGCACGATCTGCTCGACGCGCACCCACAGCTCGGCGGCCGGCGTGCCCGGCACCGCGAGCAGCGCCGGCACGAACCAGGCCGCGCCGGCGCCCGACTCGTGCATCGCCTCGCCGAAGAGCCGCGTCCCGCCCAGCACGGCCGCCAGCGGCGCCAGCGGCGCGTGGGCCAGCAGCCAGCGCCGCCGCAACCGGCGCCGCGCGTCGGCGAAGACGCCCGGCGGGCGCCCCTCGAGCGGGAGCAGAATCAGCAGCGCGACCCAGCAGCCGACGTCGAGCGCGAACAGCGACATCGCGACCAGGCGCGGGCCCTGGAGCGGGAAGAAGCCGTAGTACTCGGGGACCGGGTGGATCCCGCGACGCGCCATCTCGGCCCAGGCGTCGGACTGGACCCGCGCGTAGCCGACGGCCAGCGGCACCTGGATCGCGAGCGTGGCCAGGAGCGCCGCGAGGACCGCGCGGCGCAGCGCCGCGCGCGGTGCGCGGGCGGCGCCCGACTGCGGCCAGGCCGCGCGAGGCGGGGCAGGGGGTGCGCCGCCGCTGCGGGCTCCTTTCGCCGGGGGCCCGCTCACTTCGGGCCCGGACCCGCCAGCAGCTCGACAGCCAGCGCCGCGCCGTTGAACGCGGCGTGGAGTGCGATCGGCGCCCAGAGCGTGCGGTAGCGCTCGTAGGCCATGGCCGCCCCCAGCCCGACCAGGAACAGCGGCACCGTCGACCAGGCCATCAGGTGAACGCCGGCGAAGATCGCGGCCGACAGCCCCGAGGCGAACGGGAACGAGAGGTCTCGCCGCAGCCCGCCGTAGACGAAGCCGCGGAAGTAGACCTCCTCGGCCAGCGGCGCGGCGACCACGGCGGCGAGCGCCAGCAGCAGCCAGGGGGCCTCGAGCAGGTCCATCTGCCCGGCCTGCTCGGCCATCATCTCGGCGTAGGCCGCGGGAGCGAGTCGCTCAAGCGCCAGCGCCCAGAGCGTCGACAGGCCGACCAGCGCGAAGCCGCCGGCGGCGGGGAGGGCCAGCGCGCCGGGTCCGCGCGGCCGGCGGAACCCCAGCGCGGCGGGTCCGGCGCGCAGCGCCAGCGCCGCGGCCAGGGCGATCGCCGCGAGGAACCCCTGGACGAACAGGAAGCCCAGGTAGCGGTCGCGCAGCGAGAGCGACTCCAGCTCCGCGGGGTCGGCGCTCACCCCGACCAGTATCGGAAGCAGCGTGATCGCCAGCACCGGGGCGAGGCCCAGCATCACTCCCGCGGTCCCCCACGGGGCGATCGGAGGGGGCAGCTCCGGCGGCGGCCAGGCCGACCCGGACCCGGATCCGGATCCGGATCCGGTTTCCGTCCCGGATCCGGTTTCCGTCCCGGGCCCGGTCCCCTCGGGGCGCTCGTCGCTCACGGCCCCTCCGTCCCGACCAGCGCCGCGACCGCGTCGGGCGCGATCGGCACGCCGCGCGTCAGGACCTCGGCGCCGTCGGCGGTCACCGCGACGTCGTCCTCGAGCCGGATCCCCAGACCGGCGAACTCCGGCGGAACGCCCTCCGCGCCCGGCGCCAGGTAGAGCCCCGGCTCGACCGTGAAGACCATCCCCGGCACCAGCGGCCGCGGCGCACCGCCGGCGTGCGTGCGGCCGACGTCGTGTACGTCCACCCCCAGCCAGTGCGAGGTCCGGTGCATGAAGAAGCTCCGGTAGGCGCGGGTCTCCAGCAGCAGCTCGAGCGGGCCGGACAGCAGGCCCAGCTCGACCAGCCCGCGGACCAGCACCGCGAGCGCCGCGTCGTGCACGGCCTGCAGCGTGGCGCCGGGGCGGACCGCCGCGATCGCGGCCTGCTCGGCCTCCAGCACGATCTCGTAGACCGCGCGCTGCGCCGGCGCGAAGCGCCCGTCCGCCGGCACGGTGCGCGAGATGTCGCCGTTGTAGAGCGCGCACTCGGCCCCGGCGTCGATCAGCACCAGCTCGCCCGCGCCGATCGCCCCCCGGTTGTCGCTGTAGTGCAGGCAACAGGCGTGGGCGCCGGCGGCGACGATCGTCGGGAAGGCCGGGCCGCTCGCGCCGTGCTCCAGGAAGGCCGCCTCCACCGCGGCCTGCACCTGGGCCTCGCGCCGGCCCGGCGCGACGCGCGCGATCCCGGCGGCCACGCCCTGCGCCGTGAGCTCCGCCGCCCGCCGCAGCGCGGCCAGCTCGCCCGCCGACTTGACCAGCCGCAGCTCGTGCAGCAGCTCGGCGGGCAGGACGATCGCACCCGGCGCGCGGCGCCCCTGCGCTTCCTTGAGCGCCAGTTCGCCGAGCGCGCGCTGCACCGCCTGGTCGAGCGCCGCGCTCTTCCACGGCGCAAAGTGCAGCCGCTCGGCGCCGTCGAGCAGCTCCGGAAGCTGGAGGGGCAGCTCGCCCAGCGGGTAGGCGCGGTCGGCGCCATAACCCGCGACGGCCCCTTCCGGCCCGATCCGCGGCCCGGTCCAGGCCTCACGCTCCGGCTCGCGCGGGCGCACGAACAGCGTGAACGGCTGCTCCGCCCCGCCGCGCAGCACCAGCACCGCGCCCGGCTCGGCCAGCCCGGTCAGCCAGTAGAAGTCGCTGTCGACGCGGAAGCGGTGCTCGACGTCGCGCGCGTAGGTCACCGGCGTGCCGGCCCCGACCACCAGCGCGTCGGGGCCGAGCGCGGCCAGCACGCGCGCGCGGCGCGCCGCGAACTCGCCCGGGGGCAGCCCCGCTTGGGCGGAGGGGTCGCGCTCGTCGCTCATCGGGGCCTCGGGCGTCAGGTGCGGGAGATCGTGTCGGGCAGCTCGTTGCGGTCGTCCGGCCGCGGGGGAAAGTACCGGGCCAGGGCTTCGCCCGCCAGATCGACGCCGGCCACCAGCCCCTCGGCGAACCGCCCCTCGCCGAAGTGACGCTGGACCCGTCCGACCACCTCGTCCCAGAAGCCGGGAGGGACCGCCTCGTCGATCCCGCGGTCGCCCAGCACCGCGAAGCGGTGGTCGCGCACCGCGATGAAGAACAGCACGGCGTTGCGCTCCCGGGTTCGGGACAGGCCGAGGCGCGCGAAGGTCTCGGCGGCGTCGCGCAGGATCGCGCCGGTGCGGCAGCGCCCGCACAGGTGGACCACGATCTCGCCCGAAGAGCGCGCCTCGAAGCGCCGGATCTCCTCGGTCACGCGGCGCTCGTCGTCGTGGGACAGGAACGCGGCGGGAGTGGTGCGCGCCAGCCGCGCCCCGTGCGCCTGCATCCAGTACGCGAACCCGGCCAGTACCAGCGCCAGCGCGATGAGGACGGCCCCCAGGCCGAGCAGCAGCGGCTGCTCCTCCCAGGTCGTCGGGACCTGCTGCGACAGCATCCAGAGCGAGGCCAGGTCGGCCAGCCCCGCGACGACCAGCGCGTACGCGATCAGGAACAGCAGGCGGCCCCCGCGGGCCAGCCGGCGGCCGCGCAGCATCGTCGCCAGTGCGGTCGCGTCGATCACGGTGTCCTGCACGCTCACCATCCCCCCGAGGCGCCGCCGCCGCCGAAGCCGCCGCCGCCACCGAAGCCGCCCCCGCCTCCGCCGCCTCCGCCGCCTCCGAAACCGCCGAAGCCGCCCCCGCTCCAGCCGCCGCCGCCCCCGCCGCTGGGCGGGAACCACCACGGCCCGCCGCCGGACCGCACCCGCCGCCCGCCGCGGTAGATCTCGCGCGAGTGCGCCGATCGCCGGGAGGCCATCGAGGCCAGGATCACCAGCACGACGAAGGCCAGCAGCAGGAGGATCGACGGGCGGAGGTTCGGGCCGGAGCGGCGCTCGTCCGGGCCCAGCGGCGCGGTGTCGCCGCGCGCCGCCTTGCCGAGCCCGTCGAGCACGCCGACCAGGCCGTCGGCGAAGCGCTCCTGCCGGAACGCCGGGCCGAGCACGTTGCGGATCAGCCGCGCCGCGATCGCGTCGGGGATCGCCCCCTCGAGGTCCGTCCCCACCTCGATCCGGACCTTCCGGTCCTTAGGGAAGATCGCGACGATCACGCCGTCGTCCTTGCCGCGCAGTCCCGGCTTCCAGGCCTCGCCGACCTTGCGCGCGTAGTCCTCGAGGATCTCCCCCTCGAGCGACGGCAGGATCACGATCCCGACCTGCAGCCCCTGCTGGGCGTTCAGTTCGCCCAGCTTGCTCTCGACCCGTTCGCGATCGGCGGGCGAGAGCAGGTTGGCGCCGTCGTGCAGAAAACGCGCCGGGGGCGGCGGGACCGGCAGCGCAAGCACCCCCCCCGCCGCCGTCAGGAGCAGCGCGAAGGCCAGCAGGAGGGCGCCTCGCGGCGCGCGGCGGGGGCGAGCGGTCAGAACTTCACCGCCGGCGCGGTGTCGGCGCCCGGCTTCGACTGGAAGTACGGCCGCTGCGCGAAGCCTGTGAACGAGGCCACGATCGAGGTCGGGAAGGTGCGGATCCGCGCGTTGAAGGCCTGGACCGTCTCGTTGAAGCGCTGGCGCGAGACCGCGATCCGGTTCTCGGTCCCCTCGAGCTGGGCCTGCAGGTCGAGGAAGTTCTGGTTGGCCTTCAGCTCCGGGTACCTCTCGACCGTGACCAGCAGGCGCGAGAGCGCGCTGGACAGTTCGCCCTGCGCCGCATCCCACTTGGCGAACGCGGCCGGGTCCTTGAGCGTTTCGGGAGTCATCTGGATCGCGCCGGCCCGGGCGCGCGCCTCGGCGACCTGGGTGAAGGTCTCCTGCTCGAACGCGGCGGCCCCCTTGACCGTCTCGACCAGGTTGGGGATCAGGTCCGACCGGCGCTGGTAGTTGTTCTCGACCTGGCTCCAGGCGCCGTTGACCTGCTCGTCCAGCTGGACCAACTGGTTGTAGTTCCGCGCAAACCACGAACCGATCAGCACGACCGGGACGATGATGATGGCCAGGATGATCAGGATCACGACGAGAGTGCGGCTCATGGCGGGCCTCCGGGCCCCCTCGGGCGGGGGCCGACCACCCATTCTGCCGGAACGGGGGGCCGAGCGAAACGCGGAGGGCGGACCCCCGGCCGAGCGGGTAGAATGCCGGCTCCCTTCCCCCGCCGTGCCGGCACCTCCAGGAGGCGTTTCCATGGGTCACGACCACGATCACAACCGCGTCTTTCACGGGCTGACGCCCGCCGAGCTGTGGCACCACTTCGGGCACATCACCGAGATCGCCCGCCCCTCCGGCAAGGAGGAGCGGATGGCGGAGTACGTCATCCAGCACGCGAAGGCACTCGGGCTCACCTGGGAGCGCGACGCGGTCGGGAACCTCGTGGTCCGCGTCCCGGCCTCGCCCGGCCGCGAGAAGGCCCCGACGATCGTGCTGCAGGGGCACCTCGACATGGTCTGCGAGAAGGACCCCGCCAGCCCCTACGATCCGGAGCAGGGCCGGATCCACGTCGTGAAGGACGGCGACTGGCTGACCGCCGAGGGGACGACGCTGGGCGCCGACAACGGGATCGCGATCGCCACGATGCTGGCGCTGGCCGGCGACAAGGCGGTGAAGCACGGTCCGCTCGAGCTGCTGATGACGATCGACGAGGAGACCGGCATGACCGGCGCCCAGGGGCTCGATCCGAAGCTGCTGGCCGGCCGGATGATGATCAACCTCGACTCCGAGGACGAGGGGATCCTGTTCGTCGGCTGCGCCGGCGGGCGCGACGTCAAGCACACCTTCAAGGCGGCGCGCAGTGCAGCGCCGTCGGGCTGGGTGGCGCTGCAGGTGACGGTCGGCGGCCTCAAGGGCGGCCACTCGGGGCTCGAGATCAACAGCAACCGGCTCAACGCGATCCGCGCGCTGGCCCGCGCGCTGAACGCGGGCGGCCAGGCGGCCCCCTTCCGGATCGCGGCGATCGACGGCGGCAACAAGCGCAACGCGATCCCGCGCGACGCGAAGGCGGTGGTCTTCGTCGAGGCGGCCGGCGAGGCCGCGTTCCGCGCCGGCGTCGAGGCCGCGCGGAAGGAGCTGGCCGAGCACTACAAGGGGCTCGACGACGGTCTGAAGCTCGCGGTCGGCTCCCCGGAGAGCGCGGCCGCCGCGTCCGGCGGAGCCTTCGCCGAGGCCGACTCGCGCCGGCTGGTCGACCTGCTGCGCGCGACGCCGACCGGCGTCGTCGCGATGAGCATGGACATCAAGGGGCTGGTCGAGAGCTCGACCAACCTGGGCGTGATCACCACGACCGGCGACACGGTCGAGATCGCCAACCTGGCGCGCTCGTCCAACGCGCCGGCGCTGCAGGACATCGTCGACCAACTGCTGGCGGTGGCGCGGCTGGCCGGCGTCGAGGCGACCGACCTGGGCGGCTATCCGGGCTGGAAGCCCGACATGTCGTCGCGCTCGCTGGCGGCGACCAAGCGCACCTTCGAGAAGCTCTACGGCAAGGTGCCCGAGATCACCGCGATCCACGCGGGGCTCGAGTGCGGCCTGATCGGCGACCGGGTGCCGGGGATGGACATGGTCTCGTTCGGGCCGGACATCCGCGGGGTGCACGCCCCCGGCGAGAAGGTCCACGCCGCCTCGGCGGGCCGGTTCTACGACCTCCTGGGCGCGGTGCTGGATGAGCTGTCGGCCTGACGGTCGCTCGCGCCCGCGTTCCTCCGCCGCGGCCGGGGCCGGCCTCCTGCTGGCCGTCCTCGCCGCGGCGTGCAGCCTGTCCTGTGGCGGCGGGGGCGGCCCGGCCGGACCCGCCGCCAGCCCGATCGACTCGCTGCTGCTGATCACGCTCGACACGCTGCGGGCCGACCACGTCTCGAGCTACGGCCCCTCGCCGGTCGCCACCCCGCACCTGGACGCGCTGGCCGCGAAGGGGGCGCGCGTGGCGCGCGCCTGGAGCACCGTCCCGCTCACGACGCCGGCCCACGCCTCGATCCTGACCGGGCTCCACCCGCCTTCTCACGGCGTGCGCAACAACGCCCGCTTCCGGCTGCCCGACGACGTCACGACGCTGGCCGAACTGCTCGGCGCGCGCGGGCGGGCGACCGGGGCCTTCGTCTCGTCGTTTACGACCTCGCGGCTGTTCGGGCTGGGGCAGGGGTTCCAGCACTTCGACGACGACCTGGGGAACGACGAGACCGGGGCGCGGCGCAGCCAGCGCCCCGGGCCCGAGACGGCGACCCACGCCGCGGGCTGGCTGGCGGCGAACGCCAGGAAGCCGTTCTTCGCCTGGATCCACCTGTTCGACCCGCACACGCCGTACGCGCCGCCGTCGCCGTTTCGCGAGCGCCATCCGGGCGACCCCTACAGCGGGGAGGTCGCGCTGACCGACCACCTGGTCGGCGAGCTGGTGGCGGCGCTCGAGCGCTCGGGCGCGGCGGGCCGGACGGCGATCGTCGTGCTGGCCGATCACGGCGAGGGGCTCGGCACGCACGGCGAGGAGGAGCACGGGCTGCTGCTCTACGAGGAGACGCTGGCGATCCCGTTCTTCGTCGTCGCGCCGGGGAAGGTCCGGCCCGGAACCGTGATCGAGGAGCCGGCGAGCGTGGTCGACGTCGTACCGACCGTGCTGGCGCTGCTGGGCGAGCCGCCGCCGCGCGAGACGGAGGGGCGCGACCTGTTCGCCGCCGCGGGACCCGCCGCGCCGGGGGCCGGGCCGGCGCCGCCCCGCGTGCTCTACGCCGAGACGCTCTACCCCTTCGAGGAGTTCGGCTGGTCGGCGCTCTACGCGCTGCGCGAGCGGGACGCCAAGTACATCGAGTCGACGCGCCCCGAGCTGTACGACCTGGCCGCCGACCCGAAGGAGGGGAGCAACCGCGTGGCGGCCGAGCCCGAGCGCGCCGCCGCGCTGCAGCGCACGCTGCGCGAGACGGCCGCCGGGCTGGTGCGCCACGAGCGCCTGTCGGCCGCGGCCGGCTTCGGCGGCGGGACCGACCCCGAGACGATCGCGCGGCTCGAGAGCCTGGGTTACGCGGCGGGCGGTCCGGGCGGCGCGAACGCGGGCGAGGAGGCGCTGCCCGGCCTCTCGGGTCGCAACCCACGCGACGCGATGGAGGACTACCAGCTCTTCGACCGCGCGCAGGAGCTGATGCGGGCCGGCCAGCCCGACGCGGCGATCAAGCTGCTGACGCGGCTCGCCGGGACCGACCCCGACAACCCGCAGGTGCTGCTCAAGCTGGCGCAGGCCTGCGAGCGTGCCGGGCGCGACGACGAAGCCGAGCGCTGGCACAAGGCGATGATCGAGCGCCACCCGACCTTCTACCTCGGCTACCGCAGCTACAGCACCTTCCTCGAGGGGCGCAACCGGCCGCTCGACGCGCGCGCGCTGTGGATCCGGCTCTCGGGACTGCTGCCGGGCTACGTCGGGATCGAGACCCGGCTGGCGAGCACCGAGCTGGCGGCCGGGCAGGCGCCGGCGGCGGCGCGGCGGCTCGACGCCTACCTCGCACAGCACCCGACGGACGCCGAGGGCTGGGCTCTGGCCGGCGACGCCCGGGCCGCCCAGGGGGACGCCGCGGGCGCGCTCGCGGCCTACCGGAAGGCGCTCGAGATCCGTCCCACCGAACGGGGCGCGGTCGACGGCCTGGTCGCCGAGCTGAAGAAGCAGGGCCGGCCGGAGGAGGCACGGAAGGAGTTGGACCGGCTGCTGGAGCGGGCGCCGGGGGACCCGGTCCTGGTCCGGGCCCGCCGGGAGCTCTGACCGGGTCGCACTTGCCCGTGGTCAAATCGGCAAATCGGGGGTAACCTCGGCTAGCCGGCCTCCGGCCGACTGTTTCGTTTGAAAGGTCAAACCATGAAGCTGACCAAGGAGAGGATCCTCGACGCGGCGCGGCGTCACTTCGCCCGCTTCGGGTTCCGCAAGGCCTCGCTTTCCGAGATCGCGGCCGAGCTGGGGGTGGTCAAGGGCGCGCTCTACTACTACGTCCCCGGCGGCAAGCAGGAGCTGTTCGAGCTGGTCCTGCAGCGCGACATGGACCAGGTCCTGGCCGCGATGCGTTCCGCGGTCGAGGCCGAGCCCGACCCGCGCCGCAAGCTGCGCGCGATGGCCGACGCGCGGCTGCGCGTCGTGATCCAGCTCAAGGACCTGCTCGGCGTCCACCGCGACGTGCTCGAGGAGCTGGTGACGATCATCTACCAGCAGCCGAACCACCCCTACTCGAAGTCCGAGCGTGACCTGATCGAGGAGATCCTGGTCAGCGGCGAGACGAACGGAGTGTTCCGCAGGATCGAGCCGCGCGCGACGACCGCGATGGCGATCCAGGCGGCGATGCGGACGCTGCTGATCCCGGCGCTCTACGCCGAACCGGCGCACGCGGCGGAGCCGGTGGCCCTGCTCGAGCCGCTGTTCGAGCTGATGCTGCTGGGCCTCGAGTCGCGAGGGTAGGACGCCGCGCGGGGCCGGTCTCCCGTGCGCGCTACTTCGTCTTCTTCGCGGGTGCGGCTGTGGGCGCTGCGTCGGCGGGTGCGTCGGCCGCTGCGGCCGGCTCCCCGGCCGGGACGAGCCCCTGCTGGGGCGCCTGCTCCATGAAGAGCGCCGGGGCGGCCCCTTCCCGCTTCATGTAGACGCCCAACTGGACGTACGGGAGCGCGGGGTTGGTCAGCGCGCCCGGGTTGCGCCGGACGTCGGCCAGCGACGGGTCGAGCAGCAGCGCGGTTTCGAACGACTGCATCGCCGAGTCGTAGTTCCCGTCCGCCTGGTAACCGATCCCCAGGTTGTAGTGCGCTACCGCGGAGAACGGCTCGAGCTTGAGGGCGCGCCGGATCGCGCTCATGCCGCTGCTGAGGTTGCCGCTGCGGATCAGCGCCGTGCCCAGGTCGTTCCAGGCCGCGACGTTCGTCTCGTCCAGTTCGGTCGACTGCTTGAGCGCCTTGATCGCGTCCTTGAAGCCGGCGCGGTTCGTCAGGCGCACCCCCAGCACGCGCCAGGCCTCGGCGTCCTCCGGGTTCGCCTCGACCGCGGTGATCGCCTCGGCGACCTCGGGGAAGCGCGCCAGGATGTCGCTCTGGAGCTGGACGATCGGCTCCTCCGAGACCATCTCCTCGATCAGTTCCTCGGCCGGGGCGTCGGCCTCCGGAGCGGCGTCCCCGGCGGCTTCAGCGGCGGCTTCGGCGGACGGGTCGACCGCCTGCTCCTTCTGCTTCTTCGCGAGGGCGGGAGCGATCGCCAGCGTGGCGACGAGGACGGCGAGGACGATCACGGCGAGCGGCGACAAGAGGCGGCGCATGGGCGTGGCTCCCGGGGTCAGCGTCCGACCGGTTCATCCTCTTTGCGGGGCGCGCCGGGCCGGACCACGAGCCTCACCTTGCCACCGACCTCGTCGAGAAGCAACTCGACGTCCCGTCCCGGATAGCGTTCGCGCGCCTGCCCCACCGCGGCGTCGAGCTTGCGCGCGAAACCGCGGTAGCTGAGCCCCGAGACCGGCAGGCCCCGCGCGCGGCTGGCGTTCTTGTACGAAGTGTAGAGGTCGCGCGCCTGGGTCGCGTCGAGCTTCCCGGCGGTGGCGCGCGTCTCGACCATCACGTGCGGGCGGTGGATGTCCTCGGCCTCGAGCGGACGCGCGGTCGGTCCGGCCAGGCGTGCGCGATGGCCTTCCATCTCGATCAGCCGCTGGCGCCGGTTCCAGCGCTCGAGACTGGTGCGCAGTCGATGGACCATCGTGTTGAACCGGAAGCGCTCGACCGTGCGCTGCGGCGGGTTCTTGGCGTAGTGGCGGACGATCGCTTCGACCTCGGCGTGGCGCTGCCAGGGCGGCCACTTGATCGAGCCCGCCAGGAACATCTCGAATTCCGTGGCGAGCCGCTTGAGGAGCTTCTCGAGCCGGTCGAGGTCGGCGCGGACGTCGGTCGGCGTGAACATCGAGTCGGCCACGGGAGTCCTCGAGGGGGCGCGGCACGGGTCGTCCGTCCACGCCGGTCCCTCCCGGAGAAGGTGGGTCCGGGCGGGCGGCCGGGCCAGCCCCGCGCCGCCCGGCCGTTTCCAACCCGGGACGCCGCGGCGAGAATGGCGGCATGGACCCGCGCCGCCAGCTCCCCTCCGTCGACCGCCTGCTCGCCCACCCCGCCCTCGCCGAAGCGGCCGCCGCCTGGTCGCGGCGCGCCCTGGTCGGCGTTCTGCGCGACGCCCTCGACGCCGCCCGCGCGGCGATCGGCCGCGGCGCGGCGGCCCCGGCGGAGGACGAGCTGGCCGCGGCCTGCGCCGCGCGCCTGGCGTCGCTGGCGCGGCCGCGTCCGCGGCGCGTGGTCAACGCGACCGGCGTCGTGATCCACACCAACCTGGGCCGCGCCCCGCTCGGCGCGCGGGCGCGGGCCTGGATCGAGCTCGCCGCGGCCGGCTACTCGAACCTGGAGTACGAGGTCGCGAAGGGGGAGCGCGGCCACCGCGCCGACCACGTCGACGAGCTGCTGGGGCTGCTCTTCCCGGGCTTCGCCGCCCACGTCGTCAACAACAACGCCGCCGCGCTGCTGCTGGCGCTGTCGGCGCTGGCCAAGGACCGCGACGTGCTGATCAGCCGCGGCGAGCTGATCGAGATCGGCGGCTCGTTCCGGATCCCGGAAATCATGGAGTGCTCGGGGGCGCAGCTGCGGGAAGTGGGGACGACCAACCGCACCCACCTCGCCGACTTCGAGCGCGCGCTGTCGGGCGACACCGGCCTGATCCTGCGCGTCTGGCCCAGCAACTACCGGATCGTCGGCTTCACGCGGCAGGTGCCGGTGGCCGAGCTGGCCGCGCTGGGGAAGGGGGCCGGCGTGCCGGTGCTGGCCGACCAGGGGTGCGGACGGCTGTTCCGCGACAGCCCCGGCCCGGCCAGCGAGCAGTCGGTGGAGGAGCTGCTGGAGGACGGCGCGGACCTGGTCTGCTTCTCCGGCGACAAGATGCTGGGTGGCCCGCAGGCCGGCGTGCTGGTCGGCCGGCGCGAGCTGGTGCGCCGCTGCGCGAAGCACCCGCTGGCCCGCGCGCTGCGCCCCGGCAAGCTGACGCTGGCCGCGCTGGCCGCGACGGCGCTGGGGGCGATGGCAAAGGACCCGGCCGCGGAGCTGCCGGCGCTGCGGATGCTGTCGCTGACCGAGGCGGAACTGCGCGCGGCGGCGGAGGAACTGGCCGCCGCGCTGCGGGCCGCAGTACCGGGCTGCGCCCCGGAGGTCGTGGCCGGCGTCTCGCGCGTCGGCGGCGGGGCGGCGCCGGAGGAGGACCTGCCGACGACGCTGGTCCGCCTGGACCCGCCGGCCGGCCTCTCCGACGACGCGCTGCTGGCGCGGCTGCGCGCGCACGAGCCTCCGGTCGTGGCACGCGTCGAGGAGGGGCGCGTGCTGTTCGACCCGCGGACGCTGCTGCCGGGGGAGAGGGCGATCGTGGCGGAGGCGGTGGCGGTGGCGGTGGCGGGGGCGGTGCGGGGCGCCTGATGCCTCGCCCCGAGCGCCGCGCCCGGAGCAGCGCTGCAGCCTGGCCTAAGGCAGCGGTGCCGAGACCTCGTTGTTGATCTCGCTGGCCTCGACCAGACGGTTGGCCGGATCGACCCGCCCAACGAGCCGCATGATCTCGTCCATCTGGAGCGGCGCAACCTGCAGCTGGAACTGATAGGACCGCGTCTTGCCGGTGGCGAGCGCTCCGAGGCGTCCACCCTTGATTCGCTGCGCCGCACACGCCTCGCCCTCGAAACAGGGAGAGCTGGAGACCTCCCACTCGCTTGGCGGGCTCTTCGTTGCGCCGCGATTGGTGATCGCCAAGGTCCCGGAAAGCGTGCACGACTTGGTTCCGCACTTCCTGCGCAGCCGGGTGAAGCGGCTCTCGAGGTCCGGGCCAGCCGGGTTGAGCCGGGCGACCAGCACCCGGGCGGGCGAGGACGGAAGCGAGACGGAGTCCGCGGTGACCTGGCTGCGTCCAACGCCGCGCAGCGTGTAGGTACCCGACCGTTCGAAGGAAAGCGGGATCTCCGCGCCCCCGTCACCCGCCTGGGGGAGCCACGCCGAAACGGCCCCCGATTCCCACTCCAGCCGGTAGTCGACCGCGTCGCCGTACCACGTCTTCGTGCCCGCCAGGCGGAACGTACCGCCCTGACCAGGCGACAGTTCGCGCGGGCCGGAGACGACCGGCGGAGGCGCGACCAGCCGCGAGCTGCGGATATCGGCGAGCCAGAGCAGATCCATCAGCTGGCCGTAGACGTCCCAGCCGTGCGACGAGCGGTCCAGCAGTCCCGCCCGCAACTGCTCGATGCTGGCCCCCGGCCAGATCTGGCGCATCAGCGCAAGACTGCCCGTGACGTGCGGGGCGGCTATCGAGGTGCCCGACGATTGGCAAAGGTAGGCCGATCCACAAGGCAACTCGAGCCTGTCGCCCGGAGCCCACAGCGCCACCAGGGGACCCCCGTTGCTGTAGTAGAGGCGGCGTCCGCCGCTGTCGACCGCACCGATCGAGAACACGCCCGGCGTGCAGGCGGGGGTCGTGACCGCGTTCTCGGCGCCGTCGTTTCCCGCCGCGACCACGACCGGGATGTCCTGCTGAAGCAGCCGCGTCAGCATGATGCCGACCGGATCGTCCGGGCAGGGCCGCGACGTCAGACTGCCGCCCAGGCTCAGGTTGACCGCGGCGAAGCGGTGCTTGGCGGCCTGCGAGAGCAGCCACTCGATTCCCCGGAGGATGTCAGAGTTGAAGGCGCCGACGCAGTCCCCCCACTTGCAGGACAGCGACCCGGTGAGGCGCGAGAACACGTTGACCACGACGATCGAGGCGCCCGGCGCGACGCCCGTGTGCTGCGTCCCCGTTCCGTCGACGAAGTCCATTGCGGCGACCCCGGCGACGCTGAGCCCGTGGCCACATCCCGCGGCACCGACGCAGTCCAGGAACGCTCCCGTGCCGAACGCCTCCGTGGCGTGGTCACGGCAGAGGCTGATGATCCTCGCCCCGCCGTCGTCGCTGGAGAAGCACGCCTGATCGACGATCCGCGGGGCGACCGCCGGGTGGGCCCACGGGAACCCCACGTCGAGGATCGCGATCGTCTGTCCCCGACCGTCGATGCCGTCGAGATGCAGGCCGTGGGCGCCGACCGCGTCAGCGAGGTCCCCCAGTGGGAAGGCCACGCGGTCCTCGACGACGCGCCGCACCCCCGGCGCCTCGGAGAGCCGTCGCAGCGCCACTTCGTCGAGCGTCGCGGCGATCCACGGGATCGCCACGAAGTCCCGCCGCGCAAGAACGCCTTCGCCGGCGAGGGGGTCCGCGGCGCCCGACTCCGCGGCGCCCGGCTCCGCGGCGGATCGCTGCTCCATTTCGACTAGCACCCGCACCGAGCCCGTGGCGCGCGCCCGATCCGCCAACTCCTCGAGTCCGGGGTCGAAGGTGACCAGCGGAGCGGCGATGGCCGATCCGGTCAGCGCCAGCCAGACCGCGCCCAGCAGTGCCAGGTGGGCCGGTCTCTGTCGCACCGCATTGGTCCATCCGGCGCGAGGGCGAACCGGGCCGAAAGGGGCAGGCAGGCCGAGGCGGGTCGGGAGACGGCAAGCGGAGAGGAGGCTCAACAGGTCACCTCGGCCGGTTCGGGGTTCCGACGAGATCGCGAGAGCGGGAGGATACCCCGGTCGCAGCCGTCCGGCAAGCCAAGTGGCGGACCGGGCGGCCCGCGGGCGAGACTGCCGCCGCCATGCCCTCGGTCTTCCGCGCCGCCCCCCTCGCCGCCGCCCTCGCGCTGAGCCTTGGGCTCCCGCCGCCGGCCCTCCCGGCGCCGCCCCCCGCGCCCGCCCCCCTCGCGCCCCCGCACCTGCTCGTGATCACGCTCGACACCGTGCGCGCCGACCGGCTCGGCGCCTACGGTCACGCCGCGGCCGCGACGCCGCGGCTGGACCGGCTGGCGCGCGAGGGGGCGCTGGTCGAAGGGGCCCAGGCGGTCGCGCCGCTGACGCTGCCGGCGCACGCCTCGCTCTTCACCGGGCTCTACCCGCCGGCGCACGGGGTGCGCGACAACGCCGACTTCGTGCTGCCCGCGTCGGTCACGACGCTGGCGGAGGTGCTCGCCGCGCGCGGCTACCGGACCGCGGCGGTCGTCGGCGCGGCGGTGCTGGCGCGCACGCAGGGGCTCGACCAGGGGTTCGCCAGCTACGACGAGCCGGGGATGGCCCCGGCCGAGAAGCCGTCGGCCGCGGCCGGGAAGGGGGCGGCCGGGAAGTCGCCCGCCTCGGCGACGCTGCGCCCGATCGTCGAGCGCCGCGCGTCCGAGGTCACCGACCGCGCGCTGGCCGCGCTCGACCGGCTCGCGTCCTCGAAGCCCGCGGGGCCCTTCTTCCTGTGGGTCCACTACTTCGACCCACACGCCGAGTACGCGCCGCCCGAACCCTACCGCGCGCGCTTCAAGAGCTCACCCTACGATGGCGAGATCGCGTACGTCGACGCGCAGCTGGGGCGGCTGCTCGACGCTCTGGCGGCGAAGGGGCTGGCCGGCCGGACGCTGATCGCGGTCGTCGGCGACCACGGCGAGGGTCTGGGCGAGCACGGCGAGTCGACCCACGGCGTCTTCCTCTACGAGACGACGCTGGCCGTGCCGCTGCTGCTGAAGCTGCCGGGGACGATCGCCGCCGGCGTGCGCGTCCCCGGCCCGGTTTCGCAGGTCGACCTGGCGCCGACGCTGCTGGAACTGCTCGGCGCGCCGCCCCTGCCGCGCGCGCAGGGAGCCAGCTTCGCGGCGTCGCTCGGGCGCGGCGGGAGCGTGGCGGCGGGTGGGAGGGCGCCCGGTGCACCGGCAGCCGGGCCGGCGACCGGATCGGCGCCGCGGCCGCTCTACTCGGAGACGCTCTACCCCGAGCGCGTCTACGGCTGGGCGCCGCTCTTCGCGCTGCGATCCGGCGCGAGCAAGCTGATCGACGCGCCGCGGCCCGAGCTGTACGACCTGTCGGCCGACCCGCGCGAGCGGAAGGACCTGGCCGCCGCCGAGCCGGCGCGGTTGCGCGAGCGCCAGGCCGAGTTGGCGCGGCTGCGCGAGGCGCTCGGAGGGGCCGATCCGGCGGCCGAGAGCCCGTCCGACGCCGAACGGCGCGCGCAGCTGGAGGCGCTCGGCTACGCGGCCGGCCGCGGCACCGGCGCGGCGCGCGCGGGCGGCGCGCCGCCCCTCGATCCCAAGGACGGGATCCGCCTCGAGATGGCGATCGAGGACGGGCGGCAGGCGCTGGTGGCCGGCCGCCCCGACGACGCGCTCGCGCGGCTCGCGCCGGTACTCAACGCCGATCCCGGCAACGCCGCGGCGCTCAGCCTGTCGGGCGTCGCGCTCTTCTCGACCGGCCGGCGTGACGAGGGGCTGGCGCGCCTCGCGCGCGCGGTCGAGATCGCCGGGGAGACGTTCGAGTACCGGGTCAACTACGGCGCCGCGCTCTACCAGGCGCGTCGCGCGGCGCCGGCGGTGGAGCAGTACCGGGCCGCGCTGGCGCTGCAGCCGGAGTCGTCCGAGGCGCGCTACGCGCTGGCCGCGGCGCTCTACGCCGCCGGTGATCGCGAGGGGGCGCTGCTCGAGACGCGCGCCCTCCTGGCCGCGCAGCCCGGCCACGCGGCCGGGAAGAAGCTGCAGGATCGGATCCTCGCCGCGCCCTGAGCGCCCGCTCAGCCCGAGTGCCGGAAGTGGACGACGTCGCCGTCCTGCACGACGTACTCCTTCCCCTCGAGCCGCAGCCAGGCCTTCTCGCGCGCCGCGGCCAGCGAGCCGGTCCCACGGCACGACCTCGGCCCGGATGAACCCCTTCTCGATGTCCGAGTGGACCGCCCCCGCGGCCCCGCGCGCCGGGGTCCCGGCGCGAATCGACCAGGCCCGGCACTCGTCGTCGCCGACCGTCAGGAACGAGATGTAGCCCAGCAGGTGGTAGCTGGCGCGGATCAGCCGGTCCAGCGCCGGCTCCGCGATCCCCAGGTCGGCCCGGAACGCCGCGGCGTCCTCCGCCGACAGCGACGCGATCTCGCGCTCGATCTTGGCCGAGAGCGCGACGAACTCGGTCCCCGGCCGCCCGATCAGGCTCTGCAGCCCGAACGCCTCGGGCCCCTGGCCCAACTCGCCCGCGCGATCCTCGTCCAGGTTGACGGCGACGAGCAGCGGCTTGGCGGTCAGGAAGGCGTAGCTGCGTACGGCGCGCAGCTCGTCCTCGGAGAGCGCGGCGCGCAGCGGGACCTCCTTCTCCAGCTTCTGCACGGCGCGGGTCAGGATCTCGTGCTCGCGCTTGTCCTCGTCCTTGCCGGCCTTCTTGATCACCGCCTCGAGCCGCTCGAGCCGCCGCTGTGCGACGTCGAGGTCGGCCAGCAGGAACTCGGTCTCGATCAGCGACAGGTCGCGTGCCGGGTCGACCGAGCCGTCGGGGTGCGGGTCGGACGGATCGTCCCAGGCCCGCAGCACCAGCAGCAGCGCGTCGGCGGTCCGCAGCGGAGCCAGCAGGGGGTTGTCGGCCTTGCCGGCCCCCTTCTCCATCGGGGCCGGGTCGACGTAGGTGACCGTGGCGTGGGTCGTCTTCTTCGGCTTGAAGAGCGGCACCATCC
Organism: Acidobacteriota bacterium; assembly: GCA_025456425.1. Classification (GTDB taxonomy): domain Bacteria; phylum Acidobacteriota; class Polarisedimenticolia; order J045; family J045; genus JALOKP01. The sequence goes on from JALOKP010000062.1 coordinate 18,757, forward strand.
GGTCGAGCCGCGCGTCGGGGACCTTGGCGATGCCGCGGCGCGTTTCGACCTTCCCTCCCTCGGGCAGCGCGGTCCCGGTGAGGATGCTCCAGAGGGTCGTCTTCCCCGAGCGGGGCAGGCCGCAGAGCGAGATTTCCATCGTCGTCTCCCGCCGGCGCCCGAAGGGGCGCACGGGCGCCGCGGTTGACGCGGCGCGGGGGCGGTTTCTACCATCCCTGGCGCGCCTTCACCACCGGCGCCCGGAGCGCCCATGATCGAAGGGGTCGTCGTCCGCACTCTAGAACCGAAAACCGACGACCGCGGCCGGGTCGTCGAGCTGTTCCGCTGCGACGGGCCGGCACCCCACGTCGCGGCCCAGATCCACCTGACGACGGTCTTCCCCGGGGTGGTCAAGGCCTGGCACCGCCACCGGCGGCGCACCGACACGCTGGCGGTCGTCTCGGGGCTGGTGCGGCTGGGGCTCTACGACGCGCGCGAGGGCTCGAAGACCGAGAACGAGCTGAACCAGTTCTTCCTCGGGGACCACGCGCCGCTGGCGGTGACGGTCCCGGCCGGCGTCTGGTTCGGGATGAAGGGCTGCGGCACGGCGGAGTCGCTGGTGATCGTGGTGACCGACCGGCCGCACGACCCGAAGCTGCCCGACGAGGACCGAATCGACCCCGTGCTGAACGAGATCCCGTTCGACTGGGAGCGCCGCGACCGGTAGGCTACGAAGTTCCGGATCTCGTCGGGGCGTGGCGCAGCCTGGTAGCGCACCTGTTTTGGGAGCAGGTGGTCGCCGGTTCAAATCCGGCCGCCCCGACCAGACTTCCGGCGGGCGAGCGCGGCAGCCGCCGGCGTCCGCCGAGACCGAAGGGGAGCCGCCGCGCCGTGTTACGCTCGCGGCCTCGTGCGACGCGGGCCCGAACGCACTTCCGTCACGATCACCGCCCTGGCCCTGGGCGCCGCCGCGGCGCCGTGGCTCGTCGCGCTGGTCCTGCCGCCCCTGGCTCAGCCGCAGTCCTACCACCAGTTCGCCGACCAGCGCACGTTGTGGGGAGTGCCGCACGCGCTCGACGTGCTCTCCAACCTGCCGTTCCTGCTGGTCGGGCTGATCGGCCTCCGCGCTCTGCCGCAGACGATGGCGCGCGGCGCGACGGCGCACGGCACGACGTCGCGCGCGGCGCGTGCACCGTGGTACGCGATGTTCTGCGGCGTGACCCTGACCGCGCTCGGGTCGGCCACCTACCACCTCGATCCGACCGACGCGACGCTGGTCTGGGACCGGCTGCCGATGGCGCTCGGCTTCGCCGGGCTGGCCGCGGGCGTGCTCACCGATCGGGCCACCCGGCCGAGCGGGCTGCCGCTCGGCGCGCTGGCGATCAGCGGCATCGGCACCGTCGTCTACTGGGCGCTTTCCGGGAACCTCGCTCCCTACCTGGCGGCCCAGGCCGGGTTCCTCGGGGTGGCGTTCGCCGCCACCGCGCTGATCCGATCGCCCTACACGCACGCCGGTTGGCTGTACGGTGCCGCGGCCCTTTACGCCGGCGCGCTGGCCGCCGAGCGCCTGGATCGGGAGATCGCGGTGCGGCTCGACGGTCTCGTCAGCGGTCATACCCTCAAGCACCTGCTGGCCGCAGCCGCGATTCTGGTCGTCCATCTCATGCTGCAGCGCCGGCGTCGGGCCGAGGCCGCTACCGCCTGATCCCGAGGACCAGTCCGTCCGGCGTCGGGATGCAGACCGAATCGCAGGCCGCGGCGACGATCTCGTGGAACGCGCGCATCCCGCGAGCGCGCTCGTCGTCGTCGAGCAGCTCGCCGAACAGGTAGGCGTTGTCGCCCAGCACGAGCCCGCCCGGGCGCAGGTTCGCGATCGCCCAGCGCGCGTAGCGGTCGTAGTTGGCCTTGTCGGCGTCGAGGAAGACCGCGTCGAAGGGGCCGTGCGGCTCGAGCCCGGGCAGCGCGTCGGTGCCGGCCCCGACCACGACCGTGACCCGCTCCGCCAGACCGGCGGCGGCGAGGTTGGCCCGCGCCAGCTCGGCGTGCCGGGGCTCGAACTCGACCGTCCAGAGGTGTCCGTCCGGGGGGAGCGCGCGCGCCAGGTGGATCGTCGAGTAGCCGGCCAGGGTGCCGACCTCGACCACCCGGCGCGCGCCGGCGAGCCGGGCGAGCAGGTGCAGCAGGCGCCCCTCGCTCGGGCCGACCATGATCGCCGGCATGTCGGCGGGGGTCGCGAATGCCCGCGCCAGGGCGGGATCGTGCGGGGCGTGGACCGACGCGACCCAGTCGAGGATCTCGGGGGACGCGTAGCTTGCGCCGGTGCGCGAATCGGGGTCGGCCATGGCGCATGGTGACCCGCGGCCGCGCCGCCGTCCAACCGGCGGGGCCGTGACGGACGGCTCAGCGCGGCGCGGCGATCTCCTTCGACGAGTCGACCCAGGCGTTGAAGGACGACCCGGCCGTCGCGACGATCTCCCGCTTGTCTTCGCCGCGTGCCGCCTTCTCCGGCTGGTCCGTCTTCTCCGCCTTGTCGGTCTTGTCCGCCTTCTCCGGCGCCAGCGAGATCCCCTCGGTCTTCTTGCCGCCGCCGCGGGACGGCAGCGGGCGCAGCCGGACCTCCTGGCCGTCGACCGCAGTGGTCCAGAGGACCGTCATCACCAGCCGGCCGCCGCCGCCGAAGACGTTGCGGCGCTGCACGTCGAGGATTTCGCCCGTCGCCGGGGTTCCCTTGCGGACCACGACCGTCCCGTCGATCAGCGCGTCTTCGCCGACCAGCAGCGCGACGCGGTCCCCCGGCTTGACCGCCGACGACCGCACGTCCGAGGCCAGGGTCACGACGATCCGAGCCCCTTCGGGGAGCACGACCCGGGCGGGCTCGGCCGGCGGAAGCGGGGCGGGAGGGGGTGGGGAGGCGGGTGCCGCGGCCGCGGGAGGCGGGGCGGCGGCGGCCCGGTCGCGGGGCTTCGGGGGGGGCTTCGCCGCCGTGGACGCCGCGCGGGTGGCGGGGGCGGATCCGGCGTCGGCCCCCGACGGCGCTGGCGGAGGGAGGGCCTCCGCGGAGGGCGCGGGCGCCTGCGAGCCGGCCGCGAGGCCGGCGCCGGGGGCGGCCCCCGCCTCGGGCGGGGCCCCCGCGGGCGGGGGCAGGCCCGGAACTGCGGGATCGGCGGTGCCGGCCCACGGGGACGGCTCGCCGGGCGCGCCCGGCACCCCGTCCGTCGCGGGGACCTCGGGCGCATCCTCCGCTCCCGTCCCGGCGGTCAGCCACCATGCCCCGGCCAGGACGAGCCCCAGTCCGACCAGCGCGCCCGCCAGCATCGGCCAGCGGGAGCCGGTCCCCGCGGCCCGTGCCGGGCGCGGTGGCGCACCGTCGAGACGCGAGCCCGTCTCGGTCTCCTCCTTGAGCTCGGCCAGGGCGATGCGGATGTCGGTCATGTTCTGCCAGCGCTTTTCGGGGTCCTTGCGCAGGCAGCGCGCGATCACCCGCTCGACCTCCGGCGGGATCGACGGCGCCAGTGAGCGCAGCGGCCGCGGCTCGAGCGTCAGGATCGCGGAGAGCGTCGAGAGCGTCGACTCGCCGCGGAAGGCGCGCTCTCCGGTCAGCATCTCGTAGAGCAGCGTTCCGAAGCTGAAGATGTCCGAGCGCGCGTCGACCTTCTTCCCCTCGGCCTGCTCGGGCGACATGTACGAGACGGTGCCGAGGATCCGCCCCTCGACTGTGTGGGTGCCGCTGGACAGCGCGGTGCGGGTCGCGTCGTCCTCGCCGGTGCCGAAGCGCAGCGCCAGCTTCGCCAGCCCGAAATCGACGAGCTTGACCCGCCCGTCGCGCGTCACCATCACGTTCCCCGGCTTCAGGTCGCGGTGGACGATCCCCGCGCCGTGGGCCCGGGCCAGCGCGTCGGCGACCGGAATCGCGATCCCCAGCGCCTGCTCGAGCCGCATCCCGCCCTTCGGGATCAGCAGGTCGAGCGGCTCGCCGTCGACGTACTCCATCGCGATGTAGTCGAACCCGTCCTGCGAGCCGATGTCGAAGACCGCGACGATGTTCGGGTGGTTGAGGATCGAGGCCGCCTGGGCCTCCTGCAGGAAGCGCTGCCGCCGTTCCGGGTCGGCGACCCGCTCCGGCGGGAGGACCTTGAGCGCCACCTCGCGTCCCAGCCGCGTGTCGCGGGCCTGGTAGACCTCTCCCATCCCACCGGTGCCGATCTGGGAGAGGACCTTGTAGGGACCGACCAGCGTTCCGGGTTCGAGCGGCATCCCTGCTCCCTCGCGCGGGGAAGGATGTTGCCCCGGCCCGCGCGCTGCAACCGCGTCGAGAATCCCGACGCGGCCCCGAGGCGAGGGGCGCGCCGCGGGCGCGGCGGCGGCTGGGGAGCGGGCCGCCGACCCGACGGCCGGGCCGAGGAAGCCGCGCTGGCTCGCGCCGGGTGGCGATTGGGCTATCATTCCCGGCTCGCGCGCGGCTGTAGCTCAGCGGATAGAGCACCAGCCTCCGGAGCTGGGGGTCGCTGGTTCGATTCCAGCCAGCCGCGCCGTCCCGTGGTCTGTCAGGGGTGGCGGAGGGGCGCGCGATGCGCTCCGGTGCGCCTCGCGTCAGCGCAGGTGGCGGTAGCCGGCCCAGGAGGGCTCGGCGAGCAGGTCCCCGTCGCGCAGAACCGCGAAGCGGTCGTCGCCCGCAACCCTCTCGATCAGGACGAGTCGCCGGTCCGGGCCCAGGGCGGCCCGCCCGGCTGTGGTCCGGTGGACGCCCACGATCGCGGCCGCGCCGACGTCGGTCGCCTCCGTCAGCTCGGCGAGAGCCCCCAGCAGCAGCCTCCGGGCGGGGCCGCGAGCACGCAGTGCCGAGCGGGGCGTCCGGGTCAGCGCGCTGACGGCGGCGATGATCTCGGCCGCCGAGCGCGGGACCCCGCCGGCGGGAGCTCGCTGCGGAATCGGACTGCCGGCGGTGCCGACCGACGGGTCGCCCGAAACCCACGCGTGGAAGCGCACCGGATCGGGAACGGTGCGCCGCGCAGGCGGCAAGGCCAGCCCGAGGGCATCCCGGTGCGTCGAGAACGCCCAGGCCAGGGGGTCGGCGGCCAGGCCGCGGCGGCAGGGGTTGAGGTGGATGTAGCGGATCGTCCGCTGGACGTGATCCTTGCCGCGGATCTCCGTCGGCCGCCCACCGTGCTCCCACACCGCGCCCGACTCGCCGCGTGCGGCATTGCGCCAGCGGGCGTAGCTGCGCAGCGCCACCGCGAGCGGGGCCACCTGGGAGGCGTCGGTCAACTGCACGTGGACGTGATCCGGCATGAGCGCCAGGGAGAGAAAGCGCGGTCCCGCCACAAGGCGCAGCCACAACGCCCTGGCCTCGGCCCAGGTCCGGAAGAGCAAGGTGCCGCGCGCGGCGCGAGGCGAGGCGTGGAGCACGCGGAGAGTCTGCGGGGAGCTGCGGGCGGCCGAGGCCGGGCCGGCACGGTTCGGTTCGAGCGAGCGTTGCGCGGCGGCGAACGCGCGGAAAGAGAGCCCTCATGAATGCTCACCGGCGCGAACGGAGCCGGGTCCAGTGCACACCGCAGGCCGCCTTGCGGCTGACCTGGGCCTGCGCCGTCGGAGGCGAGTGCGGGATTCGGATACGAAACGCCGCAGGTGCGGCGGTTTCGGCACCGTACTCCGGCGCGAGTCTGGCTCCCGGGCCACGCGAGGTGCACCGGACGGGGCTCCGTCTCGCGCGAGGTGCATTCGACGGGCCTCTCTCCCGATCGAGGTGCATTCGGGAGAGCTCCGACCGCAAAAAGCCAATCGGCCGCTCGCGGCGGCGGAAGACGGCAGCGCGGCTCCGGGACCCCGAGCCCGCCGGGCCCCGGATCCTGCCGCGCTCCGGATCCTGCCGCCCTCCGGATCCTGCCGCGCTCCGGATCCCGCCGCGCCCCGGATCCCTCCGGTCCATGGACCCCGCCGTCCGCGGGGGCCCGGCCGCGCCCTGGGCCCTGCCGCCCCCGGGAATCCTGCCGCGCCCCGGACCCCGCCGCCCCCGGGACCCCGCCGCCCCCCGGGACCCCGCCGCCCCCCGGGACCCCGCCGCACCGCAGCTCCCACCGCACGCGGCACCCCGCCGCCCTCGGCGCCGTGCCTGCCCCTTGCACCTGCCCGGGCGAGGGGCTACGGTACGGCGTTTCGCGGGCGATTCCCGCCGCGTTCCGGCGGGCAACCCCCGGCCCTGCGGGCCTGGCGATAAGCTGATGAGGCCACGCGCCTGTAGCTCAGGTGGATAGAGCAGCTGCCTTCTAAGCAGCAGGTCAGGGGTTCGAGTCCCTTCAGGCGCGCCATCCCGCCCCGGCGGCGGGAGGCAGCGCGCCCGGCGGGGCCCGCGAAGGCACCGCGACGGACAAGACATGACGTGGTGGGCGTAGCTCAGTTGGTAGAGCCCCAGACTGTGGATCTGGTTGTCGCGGGTTCGAGCCCCGTCGCCCACCCCAATCCGCCACCGGTGTGCAATCATGCTCGGTTGCCATCGAGGGGCAGACGCGTATAATCCCCCGCTCGCCAGGCGGGGAACCGATTCCGGCGCAGCAACTCGGGTGGGCCGCTAGCTCAACTGGCAGAGCAGCAGACTCTTAATCTGCGGGTTCGGGGTTCAAGTCCCTGGCGGCTCACCAATCATCCCCCACCGAGACTCTTCCGGACATTGCCCCGTGCCCTCCGCGGGACGGTGCGCCCGGCGGACGACAGCCGGGGTGGGGCTTTCGCCTTATCATCCGGCCGACGATTCGTCCGCCGCCCCGATCCGTGCGAAAGTGGCGGAACTGGTAGACGCGCGGGACTTAGGATCCCGTGGCTTCGGCCGTGGGGGTTCGAATCCCCCCTTGTCACCGAGATCTCTCCGACCCGCCGCCGGCTCGCGGTCGAGGTCCCCGCCGCCGACGTGGCGGCCACCTTCCAGGACCTGCTCCGCGAGCACCGCAAGCGCGTCCAGCTCCCCGGGTTTCGCCCCGGGAAGGCGCCGCTCGAGGTGGTCCGCCAGCGGCTGGGGGGCGAACTCGGCCACGAGGCCGCCGAGCGGCTGCTCGAGGCCTTCGCGCGCGAGGCGGTGCAGCGCGAGGGGCTCGAGCCGGTGGACGGCGGCGTCACGGTCGAGCTGGCGGAGGGGCACGAGCACATCGAGCCGGCGAAGGAGACCGAGCCGTACGCCTTCAAGCTGACGGTCGACGTCGCGCCGCAGATCGACCCGCACGACTACGCCGGCCGCGCGATCTCGCGGCCCGCCGTGGAGGTCACGGAGGAGGAGATCGAGGCCGAACTGAAGGCCTTCCGCGAGCGGCAGGGGAAGCTGGTCCCCGTGACCGACCGCGCCAGCCTGATGGGCGACTACCTCGCCGTCGAGATGGAAGGGGCAGAGCTGGGCCAGGCCCCCGTGATCGAGCGCAAGCCGCGCGTGGTCCGGCTCGGGGAGGACGGCAACCTGCCCGAGTTCGACCAGAAGCTGCAGGACCTGAAGCCGGGCGACGATTTCGCCTTCTCGGTGAGCTACCCCGAAGACCACCCGACCGGCCAGCTCAAGGGCAAGACGATCTACTACAAGGGCAAGGTCCACGAGCTGCGCCGGGCGGAGATCCCGCCGCTCGATGACGACTTCGCCAGGACGGCCGGCGCCGAGTCGGTGGCCGACCTGAAGGAGAAGATCCGCGAGGCGATCCACCGCATGAAGAGCGGCGAGGCCGACGCGGTCGCGCGCCAGCGCCTGCTGGAGGACCTGCTGTCGCTGCACCCGTTCGAGGCTCCGGACTCGCTGGTCCGCCAGGAGCTGAAGGACCGGCTCGAGGACCTCGGCCGCGGCCTCGCGATGCGCGGCATCGACCCCGACAAGGTCCAGCTCGACTGGAACAAGGTCCTCGAGCGCGAGCGCGGCGCGGCGGAAGGCTCGGTTCGCGCACGGCTGCTGCTCGACGCGATCGCGAAGAAGGAAGGCATGGCGCTCGAGCCGGGCGACGTCGACCGTGAGATCGAGTTGCTGGCGCGGGAGACCGGCGTTCCAGTCGCGGACGCGCGAGCGCGTCTCGCCCAGGCGGGCAACCTGGCGGGGCTGGAGCGGGACCTGCTGCGCCGCAAGAGCCTTGACTGGCTCTACTCGCAAGCTAAGATTTCCTGAGGGGTAAGCCTCGGGCGAGGACAGAGGACACGCATGATCGATCGGGCACTCGTGAAGGCACAGTCGATGGCGGAGATCCGGGACATGGCGGTGCCGTGGCCGACGGTGGTCGAACAGACCCCGCGCGGAGAGCGCTACTGGGACATCTTCTCCCGGCTGCTGAAGGACCACATCCTCTTCATTGGAAGCCCGATCGACGACTTCGTGAGCAATCTCGTCATCGCCCAGCTCCTGTTCCTGGAGGCCGAGGACCCCGACCGCGACATCTTCATCTACATCAACTCGCCGGGCGGCTCGGTGACGGCCGGCCTGGCGATCTACGACACGATGCAGTTCGTCAAGCCCGATGTGAACACGATGTGCGTCGGGCAGGCGGCCTCGATGGCCGCGGTGCTGCTGGCGGCGGGCGCGAAAGGGAAGCGCTCGGCGCTGCCGCACTCGCGGATCATGATCCACCAGCCGCTGGCCTACGGGCTGGGCGGCCAGGCGACCGACATCAAGATCCAGGCGGCGGAGATCGACCGCCTGAAGGTGATCATCAACGACATCCTGGTCCGCCACACCGGCAACACGCTGGACCGGATCGAGAAGGACACCGACCGCGATCACTTCCTCTCCGCGACCGAGTCGGCGGAGTACGGGCTGATCGACCAGGTCATCGAGCGGCGTCCGCGCTGACGGCAGGGGAGCGGAGATGGCAGGCAAGAGAAAGCCCGGGGGCGACGACGGCGAGCTGCGCTGCTCGTTCTGCAACAAGAGCCAGCGCGACGTCCGCAAGCTGATCGCCGGCCCCACCGTCTACATCTGCGACGAGTGCGTCGACATCTGCCTCGACATCATCGCGGAAGAGCGCGAACCGGAAGAGGCCGGCAGCGAGAAGCGCCTCCCCAAGCCGCAGGAGATCAAGGGCTTCCTCGATTCCTACGTGATCGGGCAGGACCTGGCCAAGAAGAAGCTGGCGGTCGCGGTCTACAACCACTACAAGCGGCTGGAGCTGGCCAAGCGCAAGGACGAGATCGAGCTGCAGAAGTCGAACATCCTG
>JALOKP010000063.1 GCA_025456425.1 Acidobacteriota bacterium
GCCCAGCGGCTCTTCCCGGAGCGCGAAGCGCTCCCCGACTCGTGGCGCCCGCTGCTCGGTCCCCGGACCCAGCCCGAAGACCGGCTCCCCGACGCCGCCTCCGCCCCCGAATCCACCCCGCCGCACCAACAGGCTTGCGGCCACCGTGCGGGTATCCTCAAGCCCGCATGCGCGACATGGTGCTCTCCTCGGTCTTCTTCGCCGTGATGGCCGCGGCGGCGAAGCTCGTCGGGGAGCGCGTGCCGATGCAGCAGATCGTGCTCGTGCGCGGGGTCCTGTGCGCGCTCCTGACGTTCTGGTGGCTCGCCTCGGCGGGGGTCCCGTGGCGCGGCCGGCGGCCGGGGATCCTGCTGCTGCGCGGCGCGCTGGGGTACGCGGCCCTGTCCTGCTACTTCTGGTCGGTTCACCACCTCCCGCTGGCGGAGGCGATCCTGATCCAGCAGGTCCACCCGGTCTTCGCCGCGGCGCTGGCCTGGCTCTTCCTGCGAGAACCCCCGGGCCGCCGCTTCGCCCCGGCGCTGGCGCTGGCGATCGCCGGCGTGGCGGTGCTGGTGCAGCCGGGACGCGACGGTGGCTTCGTCGGCGGCTGGGGCGTGCTGATCGCGCTCTCGGGCGCGATCCTCAGCGCCGGCGCCTACGTCGCCGTCCGCGACGCGTCGCGCACCGAGCACCCGATGGCGCTCGTCTTCTGGTTCCCGGCGGTGAGCGTGGTCCTGGCCGTGCCGGGGACCGCGGCCGCCGGGCCGGTCTGGCCGACCGGCGCCGAGTGGTTCGGGCTGGCCTTCGTCGCGCTCGCCGGCCAGCTCGGGCAGGTCTTTCTGACCCGCGGCCTCTACCGCGTCCCGGCCGGGCGGGCGACCCTGGCCAACCCCCTGACCACGCTCTTCGGCGCGTTCCTGGGCTGGGCCGTCTTCGACGAGCGCCTCGGCTGGTCGACCGTGGCGGGGGGGATGCTGCTGGTCGCGGCGGTCCTGCTGGCCGGCTCCGGCTCCGGAAGCCCCGATCCGGAAGAGCCCTTATCGATCGGTTAGCCTCCCGGGCCGCCCGGCATAATATGAACTTCGGCGGCCGGACCGCGGGCGGAGGGCCCGCAGCCGGCAACAGCACCCAGCCGACGACAGAAAGGGGACACCGCATGCCGATCACGATCGGGCTCATGGGCTTCGGTCGCATCGGGAGGAACGTCTTCCGGCTCCTCGCTCGCAGCGACGAGATCCGGATCGGCGCGATCTCGGACATCGCCGACCCGGAGGCCTTGACCTACCTCCTGCGCTACGACACCAGCTTCGGACGATTCGAGGACGAGGTGCGCTACAAGGACGGCCGGCTCTACACCTGGGGCCGCGAGATCCCGCTGCTCAACGCGCGCGACCCGGGCGAGATCAAGTGGAGCGACTACGGGGTCGACTACGTGGTCGAGGCCACCGGCAAGCCGCGCGACGTCGGGGCCCTGCGCCGGCACCTCGAGGCGGGGGCCCGGCGCGTGATCCTCTGCGCGCCGCCCACGCCGAGCCAGCGCCCCGACGCTTTCATCGTCTACGGGGTGAACGACCGGATCCTGCAGCCTGGGCATACCGTGATCAGCGCGGCCTCCTGCACCGCCCACGCCGCCTCGCCGGCGCTGGCGGCGCTGAACGACGCCTTCGGGATCGAGCGCGCCCACCTGACCACGATCCACGCCTATACCAACGCGCAGCGGCTGGCCGACGTCCCGGCGGGGACCAACCTGCGCAACTCGCGCGCGGCGGCCGAGAACATCATCCCCTCCGAGACCAACGCGGCCGCGGTGATCGGCGAGGTCCTGCCGCCGATCGACGGGAAGCTGACCGCGGCCGCCCTCTCGGTCCCGGTTCAGAACGGCTCGATCGTCGACCTGACCCTGTGGTTCGCGAAGCCGGTGACGCGCGACGGGATCAACGAGCTGATGCGCAGTGCCGCGTCCGGCCCCTACCGCGAGATCCTCGAGTACCTCGAGGACCCGGTGGTCAGTTCCGACGTCGTCAAGAGCGCCTACTCGTCGCACTTCGACTCGCTGGCGACGATGGTCCAGGAGGGGAACCTGGCCAAGCTGCTGGTCTGGTTCGACAACAGTTGGGGCTACGCCCACCGCGTGATCGACCTGCTGCGGCTCTGCGGCCGCCAGGACGGCAAGCTCCCGGAGGTGCGGGCATGAAGAAGATCAAGGTCGGCATCAACGGGTTCGGCCGGATCGGCCGCGCGGTGTTCCGGATCATGAGCCTGCGCGACGACATGGAAGTCGTCGCGATCAACGATCTCTTCGACGCCAGGACGCTGGCCTACATGCTGCGCTACGACACCGTGATGGGGCCGTTCCGGCGCACGATCGCCTGGGAGGAGGGCGCGCTGATCGTCGAGGGGAGCAAGGTCCGGCTGACCGCCGAGAAGGACCCGGGCAAGCTGCCCTGGAAGGAGGTCGGCGCCGAGGTCGTGATCGAGGCCACCGGCGTCTTCCGCGACCGGGCCAAGCTCGAGCCGCACCTCGCCGCGGGCGCGAAGAAGGTGATCCTGACCGTCCCCCCCAAGGACGAGGTCGACGCGATCGTCGTGCTCGGCGTCAACGACCACGTGCTGGGACCGGGGAAGAACATCGTCAGCAACGCCTCCTGCACGACCAACTGCCTGGCCCCGGTGGCCAAGGTGCTGCACGACAGCTTCGGGATCGAGCGCGGCTTCATGACCACGGTCCACGCCTACACCAACGACCAGCGGCTGGCCGACGTCCCGCACAAGGACTTCCGGCGGGCCCGGATGGCGGCCCAGAACCTGATCCCGACCACCACCGGCGCGGCCCGGGCGGTCGGCAAGGTGCTGCCCGAGTTGAAGGGACGGCTGGACGGGACCGCGATCCGCGTCCCGGTGCCGGACGGCTCGGTCGTCGACCTCGTGGTGCGGCTGAACCGCGAGGCGAGCGCCGACGAGGTCAACGCGGCGATGAAGGTGGCCGCACTCGGCCCGCTGCGGCGCGTGCTCCAGTACACGGAGGAGCCGCTCGTCTCGTCGGACATCATCGGCAACCCGCACAGCTCGATCTTCGACGCGCCGTCGACCCTGCGGATCGGGCCGAAGGAGCTGCGCTGCCTGGCCTGGTACGACAACGAGTGGGGTTACTCCCAGCGGGTGGTCGACCTCGCCGAGCGGCTGGGCCAGTACCTGGCGTGAGTCCCGGGGCGGCGCCGGGACGCGCCGCCCCGTGCTATCTTCCCCCTCCGGGCGGGTCTTCGGACCCGCCCGCTTGCTGTCGGCGCGGACCGCGCCGGGGACCCGATGCGCAAAGCGCTGCTCACGATGCTGATCGCCCTCGCCGCCGGGCTCCCGGCGCTGCTGCTGCGCCTGCTTGGGGCCCACGCCGACGAGGCGACGGGCACGATTGCCTGGAGCGGCGGCGCGCTCAGCGCCCCCGCCGCGAGCCTGATCTTCGGGATCGGGGTGCTGGCCGGCGCATTCGTCGTTTCGTGGGCGGCGGAGCTGATGCAGTTCGACGTCAGCCGCAACCTGGCGACGGCGATGGTCGCGCTGCTGGCGGTGCTGCCGGAGTACACGGTCGACATCTACCTGGCCTGGACCGCGGCGACCGTGCCCGCCAACGCGCCGCTCGCGCTGGCCAACATGACCGGCGCCAACCGGCTGCTGATCGGCATCGGCTGGCCGGCGATCGCGCTGGCCGTGCTCTGGACGCGGGGGCAGAAGCTGATCCGGATCGAGCGCTCGCGCTGGGGCGAGATCTTTTTCCTGGCGCTGGCCACGCTCTACTCGTTCGTCGTGCCCCTCAAGGGGAGCCTCAACCTCTTCGACTCGGTCGTGTTCCTGGCGATCTTCGTCTTCTACCTGCGCTACGTGATCCGCCAGGAGGTGCACGAGCCGGAACTGGAAGGGGGGCCGGTCGCGATCCTGGGGGCGCTGCCCCGGGGTGCCCGGCGGCTCGCCACCGGCGCGCTGTTCGCCTACGCCGGGGCGGTGCTCTTCGCCTCGGCCGAGCCGTTCGCGGAGGGGCTCAAGCTGACCGGGCACGCCTGGGGCATCTCGGAGTTCCTGCTGATCCAGTGGCTCGCGCCGCTGGCCAGCGAATCGCCCGAGTTCCTGATCGTGCTGGTCTTCGCGCTGCGCGGCCAGGCGGCGGCCGGCTTCGGGACGCTCGTCTCGTCGAAGGTCAACCAGTGGACGCTGCTGGTCAGCATGGTGCCCCTGGCCTACGCCGGCGCGCTGGTCTACCACGGCCTGCCGTGGCACCAGCTTCCGCTCGACCCGCGCCAGACCGGCGAGCTGTTGCTGACTTCGGCCCAGTCGTTCTTCGCCCTGGCGATCGTGCTCAACCGGCGCTTCGCGCTGAGCGAGGCGCTGTGGCTGCTGGTGCTGTTCCTGGCCCAGTTCGCGGCCTCGGTCGGGATCGAGAACTTCACCCCGGTCGAGCGGCACGCGGCGCTGTTCAACACCGAGAAGTGGATCTTCAGCGCGACCTACCTCGCGCTGGGGCTGCGCTGGTTCTGGATCGAACGCTCCTTCGTGCGGCCGCTGGTGCGGATGGTCGCGCGCACCGGCCGGCGACCGGCGGCCTGACGCGCGGAACCGTTCGCGCCCCGCGCGGGCCCGCTCGGCAGCGCCGCGAAACCTCCGCACCCGCCTGCCCGTACCATCTCGCGAAAGGGGACGACGCATGTTCTGCTCCTACTGCGGCAAGGAACTCGCACCCCACGCGGTGGTCTGCACCGGCTGTGGCGCGGCGTCGCCGTCCGCGCCCTCCGCGCCCGGCACCGTCCCCGCCGCGCCTGCGGCAGGCCCCCAGACCCGCTCGCGGCTCGGGGCCGGGCTGCTCGGGATCTTCCTCGGCTCGCTCGGCGTGCACCGCTTCTACCTCGGCTTCACCGGGATCGGCCTCGCGCAGCTGCTGCTCACCGTGCTCTCGCCCCTGACCTGCGGCCTGACCTGGCTGATCGCGGCGGCGTGGGGCTTCATCGAGGGGATCCTGGTCCTGGTCGGCGTGATCGACCGCGACGCGCAGGGCGAACTGCTCAGGGACTAGACACCGTTCCGGGCCGCCGCCGCCGGGCTCGTCCGGGTCCGTTCGCCGCGCGCGACGCTCCGCGAAAACCCGCGCGAACCGCGCAAAATGCGTTGCTTCCGCGCGGCGCGTTCCCCATGTTCCGATCGGGAGGGCGGCTTGGCGCGAGTCATCACGCTCGGTTCCGGAAAGGGGGGGACGGGCAAGTCGTTCGTCGCGGCGAACCTTGGCCTGGCGCTGGCCCAGGCGGGGGTCCGCACGACGCTCGTCGATCTCGATCTGGGGTGCGCCGACCTGCACCTGATGCTCGGCGTGCTCTCGCCGCAGCGCGGGCTGCTCGAGCTGCTGCGGGGCGAGGTCGCCGCGATGCAGGACGCCGCGATGCCGGTCGCCGCGCAGCCGAAGCTCTCGCTCGTGCCCGGGACCGGCGAGACGCTCCGCATGTCGGGGCTGACCGGTCCCGAGGTCCAGCAGCTCGCGCACGGGCTGCGCCAGCTCGAGGCCGAGGTCGTCGTGGTCGATCTGCCGGCCGGGGTGGCGCCGCAGGTGCTCGACCTGTTCCTTGCCGGCGACCAGCAGGTCGTCGTCGCGACCCCCGACCCGGTCTCGCTGGCCGACGCCGGGCGCCTGCTCGCGCTGGCGCGCGTGCGCCGCTCGACGCGGGGCCAGCGCGGACGGGCCCCGCGCCGTCCGCGGGTCTACACCTCGCTGGACGACCTGGTGCGCGACATGAACGCGCTGCGCGAGGAGAACGCCGTCGAGCGCGGCACGCTGCGCCCGGCGCTGGTCCTGAACCGCTGCCGTGCGGGGAGCGGCGTCAGCGCCGAGCAGCACCTGCGTGCGCTGACCCAGCAGCTCGGCGGGATCGACCTGCCGCTGCTCGCCGAGATTCCCGACGACCCGCAGGTCGAGTCCTCGATGCGGATGCTGCAGCCGCTGGTCGCGCTGGCCCCCACGGCGGCCGCGGCCGAAGCGCTGGCCCGGCTCGCGCAGCGGATCGCGGCCGACCTTGGGCGGCCGGCGGCCTCCCCGGCGCTGGTCCCGGCGCTGGAGACGGCCGGCGCCTGACGCCCGCGGGCGCCGGCCCGCGTGGGCCCGGCCGGCGGTCCCTCTACAATGGATTCGCCGGAGGGGTGTCCGAGCGGTTTAAGGATCCGGTCTTGAAAACCGGCGTGGCGCAAGCCACCGCGGGTTCGAATCCCGCCCCCTCCGCCAGCGTCGAGATCCCTCTCCACGGCGTCGATTCAAGCCGCCCGCCGTCCCGGCCGATGAGTCCGGCGACCCGTTCCGGCGGGGGAGAGGGAAAGTCCGTGGAGCCGCTCACCGTCGATCCCGGCTTCTTCGCGATCGAGCTCGAGCACCTCGAGCCGGCCACGGTCCTCGCGTTCGACCTCTTCCTCTGGCACCCCGGCCGCAGGCCGCTGCACTATCGGCACCGCGACCTCGAGTTCACGCGCGAGATCCAGGCCCGCCTCGTGGCCAACGGCGTGCAGCGCCTGCTCGTCCCGGCCGGCCAGCTGGGCCACTTCGAGCGCTACCGCGCGCAGCACGGCAAGTCCGACCCCGCGCCGGCCCGCGCCGCGCCGGCCGCGGGACGGCCCCCCGCGCCGCCGCTCCATCCGGCGGAAGCCCGGCTGCCCGCACTGCTGGCCGATCGCGAGCAGCCGCTGGACCGGCGCTGCGCCGCGCTGCTCGGCGTCTCGCGACGGGTGGTCGAGGCGGCGATGGCGGACCTCGCGCTCCCCGGGCTCCCGGAGCGGATTCACCACGTCGCGGAGGCGACGGGCCGCTTCCTGATGGACGAGCCGGCGGCCTACGGGACGATGGTCCAGCTGATGCGGCTCGACTACAGCTCGCTCTCGCACTCCCAGCACACGGCGCTGTACACCACCGAGCTGGCGCTGGCCTGCGGCCTGGGCGACCTCGACGAGGTCGCGGCGATCGGCCGCGCGGCGCTGCTGCACGACATCGGCAAGGCGGGGCTGCCGCCCTCGATCACCGAGAAGGACTGCCCGCCGGACGACCCCGACTACCCGCGCTGGAAAGAGCACGCGATGCGCGGCACCTCCCTGCTGCGCGAGGCGGGCTGGGACGACGGGACCTGCCTCGAGGTCGCGGCGCACCACCACGAGAACGCCGACGGCAGCGGCTTCCCGGCCGGCCTCGTGGGCGCGGCGATCCCGGCGGCGGCGCGGATGGTGCGGATCGCCGACGCCTTCGACAGCCTCACGACCGCCTACCGGAACCGCCCGGCCCTGACCGGGTTCCAGGCGCTGTGGCGGATGCGGCGCGAGATGGGTGCCTGGTTCGACCAGCCGATGCTGACGGTCTTCATCGAGTCCCTCATCGCGCCGGGCGGCACCCGCCGACGCTGAGCTGGGCCCGCCGGCCGGCGCGCGGGTACAATCACCAGCCTCGCGAGGAGGGCCGCTTGGTCCGACGCACGCTCGTTCCGGTCCTGATGACGCTGCTGGCCGCGGCCGCGGTGCCGGCCGCCGCGCCGGCTGCAGAGCGGGCCCCGGCACCCGGCACCCCGCCGGCCGCCGCCCCCGCTGTCGCCCCGGCCGCCGCCCCGGCCGGCCCGGCTCCCGCCGTCGCCTTCGAATCGCTGAACCTGGACCTCGGCGCGATCCCGGAGGGGGAGGACGCCGTCGGGACCTTCGTCGTCCGCAACCACGGCAAGGCCGACCTGCAACTGCTCTCGGTCAAGCCTGGGTGAGGCTGCGCGGTCGCCGAGCACGACTCGGCCATCCCTCCCGGCGGGACGGGAAAAATCGTCGCCAAGGTCCACACCCGCGGCTACCAGGGGCGGGTCACGAAGTCGATCTCCGTCACGACCAACGACCCGGCCCAGCCGAGCGCCCACCTGACGGTCTCGTTCGAGGTCAAGCAGCCGGTCGCGCAGTACCCGCCCGGCACGATCGCGCTGCCGACGACGATCGGCGACGAGGCGACCGCCACCGTGACCTTCCGCCGCGACGACGGGCAGCCGCTCGAGGTCGCGCTGGCGGACGGGGCGGCCCTGCCGCCCGGGGTCGAGGCCCGCTTCGAGCGGGTGGCGGCCGCGGACCCGGGCGCCCCCGGCGTCCCCGGCGGCACGAAGCCGGGTGACGTCCGGGCCACCGTGACCTTCGGCCCGGCCACTGCGGCGACGCAGCAGAATGCGTCGCTGCCGCTGAAGACCAACCACCCGGCCCGGCCGACGGTCAACGTGCCGCTCTGGATCCGGGTCGCAGCGCCGCTCGAGCCCTACCCCCCGACCCTCTCGATCGTCGCCCAGGGCGGCGCCTCCGCGGCCTACGGCCGGGTGGACCTGCGGGCCAGCGGCGCCCAGCAGTTCGAGGTCACGGGACTGGCGGTCGAAGGGGACCTCCCCGGGGCCACCGTCCGCTCGCTCAACTCGGGCCCGGCCGGCGTCCATCCGCTCGAGCTGTCGCTCCGCGGTGCGGCCCTCGTCCCAGGGGTCCACCTCGGGCGGCTGATCGTGAACACCAGCCACCCCAAGGTCCCCCGCCTCGAGATCCCGGTCCGGCTGCAGGTCACGCCGGCGCCGGCGTCCGCGCCCGTGGCGGGCGCCGCGCCCGGCGGCGGGGAGGCCAGATGAGTCCGATCCGCTCCGTCGTCCCTCGGCTGCTCGCGCTGCTGCTCGCGAGCCAGGCGATCGCCCTCGCGCTCGAGGGGGTCGCCACCGTTCCGCCCGACCCGCGCCAGGTCCCGGTCGCGGCCCGGATGAACTACACCCGCAGCAGCGCCGATCTCGACGGCGACGGCGCGCCCGAGACGCTGGTGATCGTGACCGCGATCACCCGCGAGAAGGAACCGGCCAAGGGGACCGAGGTGATCGTCGGGGTGATCGAGGGGAAGGCGCCGGCCGACAAGGGGGCGCTGCTCTGGTCGCGCCACCTGGTCGCCGCCACCGGGCGTCCCGCGCACGGGGGCGACCTCCAGGCACTCGACGTCGACGGCGACCGGCGCAACGAGCTGATCCTGACCTGGGACCGCTCGCTCAGCGCGGAGAAGGTCGACCGCTGGGGCGAGATCTGGGTCTTCGACGACCTCGCGCGCCCGCGCAAGGTCTGGGAAGGGCAGTGGGAGATCGACACCCGCAAGGACCCCGACACGGCGGTCGCGTCGCGGGAGTTCGTGAAGCGGACGATCGACTACGGCGCGACGCGCAAGGCGGCCGGGCGCGCGATCGTCTTCTCGAAGAGCGTCGGGATGACCGCGGGCCGCGCGCTGAGCCCGCCGCGCCTCGTCAGCGAGCGGGTCGACGTCGGCCTGCGGGCCCCCTGACGGCGGAGGGCCGATGAGCCGAACCGACGCCCCGGGCGGCCCCCTTCCGCTGGACGAGCAGCTCACCGCCGGCGCCCGCGCCGCCGCGGAGGCGGTGGTCCGCCATCGCCACGCCCTGCACGAGATCCCCGAGCGCGGCTTCGAGGAGCACGAGACCGCGCGCTACCTCCAGCAGGCGCTCGCGGCCGGCGGGATCGCGGCCCGGACCGGCGTCGCCGGCACGGGGCTCGTGGCCGAGCTTCCCGGCGGGGGGCCGGGTCCGACCGTGATGCTGCGCTCGGACATGGACGGGCTGCCGATCGAGGAGGACCCGACCCACGCGCCGCGCTCGCGCCGGCCCGGCTTCATGCACGCCTGCGGCCACGACGGGCACATGGCGATCCTGCTCGGCGTGGCCGAGACGGTCGCGCGGGCGCGTGCGGCGGGCGCGGGGCCGCTCCCCGGCCGGATCGTGCTGCTGTTCCAGCCGGCCGAGGAGAACGGCCCCGGCGCCGCGCGCGTCGTCGAGGAGGGAGTGCTCGACGCCTGGTCGGTCGACTACATCCTGGGATTGCACCTCTGGAGCTTCCTGCCGCGCGGGCTCGCGATCGTCCCCGACGGGCACGTGATGGCCTCGTCGGACGAGTTCCACGTCTACGTCGCGGGCAAGGGGGGCCACGGCGCGCTGCCGCACGAGGCCAACGACGTCGTGCTGGCGCTCTCGCACCTGGTGGTCACGCTGCAGCAGGTCGTCGCGCGTGAGATCGACCCGCTCAAGCCGGCGGTGCTGTCGGTCGGGAAGATCGCGGCCGGGCACGCCTGCAACGTCCTCCCCGAGCGCGGCGAGCTGCACGGCACCTTCCGTGCCCCCGACGGCGCGGTGCGCGGCCGCATCCTGCACCGGATCGGCGAGCTGGCGCAGGCGATCGCGCTGGGCCACGGCGTCTCGGTCGAGGTCGACTTCGGGACCGGCTACCCGCCGACGGTGAACGACCCCAAGGTCGCCCGCGTGCTGCGCGAGGCGGCGCGCTCGGTGCTGGGCGAGAGCGAGGTGCGCGAGGGGCCGCCGACGATGGCGGCCGAGGACTTCGCGATCTACCTGCAGCAGCGGCCCGGGGCCTTCATGCTGCTCGGGATGCGCGACGAGGCCCAGGGGGCGGTCCACCCGCACCACAACCCCCGGTTCCGGGTGGCCGACGAGGTCCTGCCGGGCGGGGTCGAGATCCTGGTCCGCGCGGCGCTGCGGCTGATGCGGGGCGAGGGGACGCGATGATCGACGAGGCGATGTTCGCGATCCCGGGGCGCGTGGCGCTGGTGACGGCGGCCAGCTCGGGGATCGGGTTCGCCTGCGCCCGCGCCCTGGCGCGGGCAGGAGCGCGGGTCGCGATCCTCTCGCGCGACGGCGAGCGGCTGGCGGGCGCGGCGCGGCAGATCGCGGAGGAGTGCGGCCGCCCGGTGCTGGCGGTGCCCGGCGACCTGACCGACCCGGAGGTGCCGTTCCGCGCGGTCGCCGAAGTGGCGCGCGAGCTGGGGCCGGTCGAGCTGCTGGTCGCCAACGTCGGCGGCCCGCCGCCGGGAAACTTCGACGCGCTCGACGAGCCGGCCTGGCGGGAGGCGATCGACAGCGTGCTCTGGCCCGCGCTCCGGCTCTCGCGCGCGGTCCTGCCGCGGATGCGCAGCCTGCGCTTCGGCCGGATCGTGCACGTGCTGTCGCTGACCGCGCGCCAGCCGATCGGCGGGCTCGCAACCAGCAACGCGCTGCGCCCGGCGGTCGCCGGGCTGGTCGCCGACCTGGCGCGCGAGAACGCGGTCCACGGGATCACGATCAACGCCGTCTGCCCGGGGATGACGCGGACGGCGCGGATCGAGGAGCTGGCCGCGACGCCGGACCGGGTCCGCGCGCTCGAGGCGATGGTCCCGATGGGCCGGCTCGCGGCGCCGGAGGAGATCGCCGCGCCGGTCGCGTTCCTCTGCTCCGAGCAGGCCAGCTACGTCACCGGGGCGATCCTGCCGGTCGACGGCGGCGTGACCGCCCGCTGCCTGTAGCGCCGCCCGCGGCTACGGGAAGCGGATCTCGCGGACCGCCCGCTGGGCGACGAACAGCCGGACGTTGTTGTCCTCGGGGTCGGACGGGAAGAGCGAGAACCCGGCCGCCCCTTCCACGTAGTCCGGCGTGCTGCCGAAGATGACCTCGCCGTCGTGGAAGGTCACGACACAGCGCCGCCCACGCCCGGCCGTGACGCCGAAGCCGAGCGGCGGCTTGTAGTCGCGGTTGCCGAAGTAGTCCTTGACGTAGAACAGCGCCTTCAGGTCGCGCAGCCGCAGCCGGACCGGCACGCCGCCCCCCTCGGCCGGCAGCAGGTGGAAGTACTCCGCGCCGGGATCGAAGTCGTGCGTGATCCCCTTGTGCACCTGACCGTCGAGCGTGTGGGCGACGACCTTGTTCTCCACGGGGGGCCTCCGGGCGCGGGAGCGCCGCGGCCATTATCGCGCCCCCCTCTCCCGGCGGTGCAACTTGGATCCGCTCCGGCCGCGTCCCGCGCGGGCCGGGCGGCCGCGTTCGCCGTACAACTCGAGCGGGCGCCGGGCGGCGCCCCGGGGGACCGGGATGAACCGACAGGAATTGATCGAGGGACTCGCCGCGCGGACCGGCCTGCCCGAGGCAGCCGCGCGCCGGGCCGTCAAGGCGCTCTTCGGGTCGACGGGGGACGACGGCCTGATCGCCGACGCGCTCGACCGCGGCGAGCGGGTCGCGGTCTCCGGCTTCGGCTCGTTCGTGGTGCGCCAGCGCGCCTCACGGGCGATCCGCGACCCGCGCACCGGCGCGTCCCGCGTCCTGGACGCACGGCGCGCGGTGGCGTTTCGGCCCGGGCTCGCGCTTCGCGACCGGCTGCGATGACGGCGGTGGGGCGGGGCTAGCCGCCGGTCCGGCGCCGGGCCTCGGCCAGTCCGGCCCGCAGCTGCGGGCTGTCGGCCCCCAGCTCGAGCGCGCGCTCCCACGCCGCGCGGGCCCCCCGCCAGTCGCCCGCCTGGGCGCGCAGGCTGCCCAGGTTGACCCAGGCCGGGGCGCGCTGCGTGCCGGCCGCGGCCAGCCGCTCGTAGACGACCCGTGCGTCGGCCGGTCGGCCGGCGCGCGCGAGCGCGGTCGCGAGCGTCATCGCCAGCTCCTCGTCGCCGGGCTCCAGTTCGGCGGCGCGGGCCAGCGCCGCGGCTGCGCCGGACGCGTCGCCGGCCTCGAGCCGGATCAGCCCGAGCATCTTCCAGTAGATCTCGATGTGCTGATCGCGGGCGAGCGCCTGCTCGAGGAACGGCACGAGCGCCGCGCGCTCGGCCGGCGTCGTCGACAGCGCCGCGACCCGCTCGGCGGCACGGCTCTGGCGGGGGTCGATCCGGAGCGCCTCGAGGTAGCGCGCCCGCGCGCCGGCCGCGTCCCCCTTCGCCTCCGCGATCCGCCCCTCGGCCGTGGCGCGTACGGCCGGCTCGCGTGCCAGCAGCGCGGACTGCCGCGCCAGCACGGCCTCGGCCCCGGCCGGGTCACCCTCGCGCAGCGCCAGCTCGACGAGCCACAGCACCGTGCTCGGCTCGGTCTTGTCCGGCAGCGCAGCCAGCCCCTGTTCCAGCGCCTGCCGCGCGCCCCGCACGTCACCGCGCGCGGCGCGGGCCTCGGAGAGCAGCCAGAAGGTCTTCGGCTGCAGCTCGACCTCGTTGGCCCGGAGCAGTTCGCGCTCGGCGTCGGCGAAGCGGTCCTGGTTCATCAGGAAGGTCGCGAGGTTGCGGTGGTACATCACGTTCGGTCGGTCGGCGCCGGACGGCTCCGCGCCCTCGCCGCCGCTGGCGGCGGAGCGTCCGGCCCGGTCGTCGACGTAGCCGAGCCCCTTGAGCGCTTCGACCATCTGCTGCTGCGCGGCCTCGAGCTCCTCGCCCGAGGCGTTCTCGTAGCGGCGGGGCGCGACCAGCGCCGCCCAGGTGGGGATCCGCTGGCGCGGCAGCCGTCCGGCCGCGGACGGCTCCAGGAGGTCGGTGCGGACCTGGCCCGGCATCGATTCGTCGGCCGGCACGCCGCGCAGCGCGAGGATCGTCGGCGCGATGTCGAAGAGCGTGACCGGCGCGGCGTCGGCGCCGCGGCGGAACGGGCCGCCCCCGGCCAGGAAGACCCCCTGCAGCCGGTGCCACTCGACCGGCTGCCCCTTGGCGAACGGCATGACCTCGACCGGCCGCCGCGCGCCCCAGCGGAAGCCGTGGTCGGAGTGGACGATCACCGCGGTGCCGGGGCCCGCTGCCGTGACCAGCCGGCCGACGACGGCGTCGATCGCCCGGTAGCTGTTCTCTACCGTGTCGGCGTAGCGGGCGCGCTCCTCGGGCGGGGCCAGCGGGTGCGGCGGCGGCGCGAGGTGCTGGAAGCTGTGCCCGGTGTCGTCCGGGTCGCGGAAGTAGAGCCCGACGACGCCCAGGGCGGGATCCTCCAGCAGCGCCAGCCCGATCCGCTCGATGTTCGCGACGTGGGTCGCGTTCTTCAGCAGAAAGGCCGGGATCGGCGTCTTGCGGTCGTCGTCGTCGGGGTGGGCCGCGGCCCACGCGTTGCGCCGCGCGGGGTCGCGCCAGTAGCGGCGGGCGTCCTCGATCTCGGCGTCGTCGAGCGACGGCGCCCAGGCCCGGACCCGCTCGGCCGGGATCGTGTCGGTCGTGTAGAACCGCTCGATCCGCTCCTCGAGGAACGAGCGGGGCGAGGCCGTCCCCGGGGGCAGGCCGGGCTTGCGGTCGTGATCGCCCAGCACCCGGTCCGCGACGTCCGAGACCAGCACCCCCTGGACCTCCTCCGCCGGCTGGGTAGCCCAGAAGTTGGCGAACCCCGAGGACTGGTCGGCCGCGCCGAGGATCTCCCACAGCGCCGGGGCGGTGCGGAAGCCCGACGGGATCGGGATGACCTTCCCCTCGGCGCTCGTCACCACGAAGTCGGCCACGCCGTGCTCGTCCGGCGTCCGTCCGGTCACCGCGGTGGTCCAGAGCAGCGGCGAGACGATCGGCTCGTAGGCCAGCAGCTCGGCGCGGACCCCCTCGCGCGCCAGCCGGCCCAGGTTCGGGGCCTCGCCGCGCGCGATGAGCGGTCCCAGGATCTCCCAGTCCATCCCGTCGAGGCCGAGGTAGAGCACGCGCGCCAGGGGTGGCACGGCGGCCCGCCGGACCGCGGCCAGCGCCGCGGCGCGGGCCTGCTCGGGCGGCACGTCGACCCGCACCGAGACCTCGCCGGGCGCGAGGCCGGGCGGCAGGGCGGCGGCGAGCTGGCGGCGGATCGGGTCGGCCAGCGCCGCGGGGCGGCCGATCACGCGGTCGCCGGGTGTCGCCTGGAGCGCGGCCTCGGCGGCCTGGCGCGCGGCGTCGGCGACGAGGCGCGGCGCGCTGCCATCCAGCAGCACCTGCCGCCCGCGCGCGTCGAGCGCCGCGGGGTCGAGCACGGTTTCGACCTGCACCGCGAGCGGCCAGCTCGCCCCCTGGCCCAGGGCGAACGGGACTTCGACCGCCTGCGTGGAGCGGGCCGGCACCGCGCGGCGCGCGGCGAGCGGCGAGACGAAGACGCGGATCGGGCCGGCCAGCGCGCGGTCGGCCAGGACCAGCACCTCCCCCTCGCGCGCGGAGGCGACCGCGCGCCAGGCCAGGGCGCCCCCGGCGGCGACGAACGAGAGGACCAGGGCCAGGGCAAGGAGGACCTTCTTCGGCACGCGCAGCTCCCGGGAGGAGAGGGGATTCTGCCACCGCCGGGTGCCGGGACAAAAAAAGCGCGGGGCCCGGAAGGGCCCCGCGCTGCGATCGGTCAGAGGACCGCCCGGGCCTCGCGGCCCGGGCGGCAGGAAGGGATCAGAAGTCGAAGATGACGCCGAAGCGCCACTGACGCGGCTCCTGGTAGCCCGTGATCTTGTTGAAGTTGGGGTTCCCGATGGCGGCCTGCGACTCGACGATGTCGGACAGCGCAGTGACTTCCTGCGAGTTCCACATGTTGCGGACGTCGAGCACGAACTTCAGCCCCATGTCGGAGAACTTCAGGGCGTAGCCCAGGTGAAGGTCCATCGCCGCGAAGTCCGGCGTGCGGCCGATGCTGCCGCGCGGGGCGTCGGTGTAGGCGCCGAGGAAGCACTCGCCGAACAGCGCCGACAGCGCGTCGCACTGGCCCAGCACCCACTGTCCCGCTTCCGCGTCGTAGAAGGTGTAGAGCGGGTCCTGGCCCGGGATTTCGCCCGCGTTGAGGTATTCGGGGTGGGCCAGCAGCGCGGTCCGCGGAACGCCGGACTGCCACTGGAAGGCGCCGCCGACCTCGAGGCCGAAGTCGAAGAAGTAGGTCCCGAACATGTTGAAGACGTGCGGGCGGTCGGTGTTCAGCGGGCCGGTCTCGAACTGGCCGCGCATGATCGGCGAGTTCGGGAAGTCGAACAGCGAGGTGATGTTGGGGTCCGACTGCCCGTTGTCGTTCCGGAACAGGCCCTCGTAGTTGCCGCGCAGCCGCGAGTAGCGGTAATTGGCGGCGAACTGCCAGTTGTTCGAGAGCTGCTTGGTCAGCGTGACCTCGAGCGCCTTGTACTTGCGTTCCGGGGTGGTGAAGTTGCCCGGGGCGTTCTCGCCGGGGTTCGACAGGACGTAGGCGCCGAAGAAGGCGGGGCCGAAGCCCGGGAACGGGACAGAGGTGATGCTGTCGTAGTCCACTGCGAACGTGCCGTCCCCGTCCGGGTCGATTGGTATGCCGTAGTAATTGTTGCGGATCCCCTCGACGGCGCCGTCCTGGGTGTCTTCGAGCACGCGGCCCTGGTCGCGGTAGATCCCGCGGATCTCGATCGAGAGGTCGGGGCGCAGCAACTGCTGCCAGCCCAGCACGAACTCGTCGACGTAGGGGAGCTTGGTGCCGTCGGCCACGACGCCGAGGTCGATCCCCTGGACGTTCGGCGCATTGGTGGAGGTCGGGGTGGTCAGGTACGGATCGGTGAAGGTGAAGGTCGTGGTCCCGACCTCGTTCGAGAACTGGCGGACGGCCAGGTCGTTCGGCACGCGCTGGAAGTAGCGCGCGTAGTTGAACTGGATCTTGGTCTTGCCGTCGGCGCCCGGATCCCAGGTGACGCCGAGGCGCGGCGACCACTCGGTCGAGAACTTGTAGCTGTTCGGCTCGTAGGTGGTCGGAGTGTCGGTGTAGAGGCCGCCGCCCGCGCGCGCGAAGTTCAGCGTGAAGGCGCCCGAACCCTCGAGCTCCTGAGACGTGCTGCGCAGACCGACCTTCAGCACCCAGGAGTCGTTGATCGTCCAGGTGTCCTGCAGGAAGAACGACAGGTCACTGGCCTTGGTCGGGTCCGAGGCCGGGTTGAACCGGGCCCGGGTCGTCCGGTACTGCGGGAAGCCGCGCGAGAAGGCGCAGCCCGCGCACGGACGGATGAGCGTTCCTTCGGAGTCGCGGTAATCGAAGCCGCCACGGATCGACACGGTCGCGCCGGACGCGGACTCCAGCGGAACGAAGCCGTCCCGCGTCCCGTCGCCGTTGAGGTCGCCCGGGAAGAGGAAGGTCGTGGACGGGCCGGAGTAGACCGACGCCTGGGTGTACTCGAGGTCGAAGTACTGGACGCCGGCCTTGAGTTCGTGGTTGCCGAAGACCTTGGAGACCTTCAGCGCGTAGTCCCAGCTCTCGTCGGTCTGGGGGCCGATGTAGCCCGGGCCGCCGGAGACCGGGGAGACCGAGTAGGGCAGCGTGCCGCCATAGGTCCACTCACGGATGATCCGGGTGTCGGTGTAGGCGTAGTCGTTGACGACCGGGTCTTCCGTGAACTCGTTGTTGCGGTAGTTGGCCTGGGCCTCGACGAACCAGTCGCTGCCGAACAGGCCGGAGTACTTGAGCGAATACTGGTCGGCGCCGTAGTCGATCGTCGACTTGACGCCGGAACCGAAGCCCGCGGCGGTCTTCTCGACGTCGGTCGAGAAGGTCGGGCCCTGGCGCCCGGTCATGGTGAAGGTGCTGGCCGTGACGCCGGTGCGGCCGTCGCCGTCCGACGGGTCGCCGAAGCCGGTGAACTCGATCCGGTGGCTGGGGGTGATCTGCCAGTTGATCTTGGCGGCGTAGTTCTGGTTGGTGCGCTCGTTGTCGACGCCGCTGGTCCGCGACGACGGGAAGGCCTCGGTGTCCGGGAAGATGGCCGACATCCCGCTGCCGAGCGCGAGGATCGGGTTCTCCACCGACTGCCGATCGAAGTTGGCGGTGGTTCGCACCGGGTTGTAGGCGACGAACCAGAACAGCTTGTCCTTGACGATCGGGCCGCCGAGCGAGATGCCCGCGTCCCACTGATCGGAGTCCTTCCAGTCCTGGTTGGTGGCGCCGGTCGGGAGATCGACGTACTTGCCCTCGCTCCAGGTGCTGTAGTACGCGCGCACCGCGCCCGAGAAGGCGTTGGTGCCCGACTTGACGACGCCGGTGATCACGCCGCCGAGAGCCTGGCCGTACTCGGCGTCGAAGGCGCCGGTCTTGACCGCGACCTCGTCGAGGAAGTCGGTCGTGATGCCGGTGCCCAGCGAACCGTAGACCAGCGAGTAGGTCCCGACGCCGCCGTAGCCGCTGTCGGTGATGTTGACGCCGTCGATGATGTAGCTGTTCTCGAGGCCGGACGAGCCGCCG
>JALOKP010000250.1 GCA_025456425.1 Acidobacteriota bacterium
TTGTCGCCCAGCGCGGCGAGCTTGACGCAGACCGCCTCGCCCAGCCCGCCCATGCCCCCGGTGACCAGCGCGATGCGCTGCTTGCTCTCCACTACCATGTTCTTTTCTCCTCGTTGGTTGGCTGCTGCGATTGGCCGCCGCCGTCGCCGGCGGCGGTGCGTGTCGGCGGCGCGAGCCCCGGCTTCAGGCCGAGGTCTCGCGCACGTAGGTGCCCGGGGCGCGCTCGATCGGCGGGTGGGCCGGGCTGCCAACGGACGACGGCGCGGCGCGCATCGCGCCGCCGTGCCCGGCGAGCCACGCCGCCCAGTGCGGCCACCAGCTGCCGGGGTGGGCCTCGGCGCGGGCAAGCCAGTCGTCCGCGCCGTCGGTGACCAGCGTGTTGGTCCAGTAGTTGCGGCGGTTCTTCGCCGCCGGATTGACGACCCCGGCGATGTGCCCGGACGCGCCGAGGACGAAGGTCACGTCGCCGCCGTAGAGCTCCGTGGTCCGGTAGGCCGAGCGCCAGGGGACGATGTGGTCCTCGCGCGCGGCGAACACGTAGGTCGGCATCTTCACCCGCGAGAGGTCGATCTTCTCGCCGGCCATGGTCAGGGCACCCGGCTCGCGCAGCCGGTTCTCGAGGTACAGGTTCTTGAGGTAATACACGTACATCGGTCCCGGCAGGTTCGACGAGTCGCCGTTCCAGTGCAGGAGGTCGAACGCGGGTGGCGTCTCGCCCTTGAGGTAGTTGCCGACGACGTAGTTCCAGACGAGATCGTTGGCGCGCAGGCTCGCGAACGCACTGGCGAGCTCGCTGCCGTGGACCCGCTGGCCGGCCGCCAGCGCCGGCTCGCGCGCGGCCAGGAGCTCGCGCGAGATGAACACGCCGATCTCGCCGGGGAAGCCCAGCGTGTTGATCGTCGGGCTGTCCGCGATCTCCTTGACCACCTCGATCGCCGTGAGCACCGCCTCCTCGAGGTAGTCGTCCCAGGTCACGGCACCGAGTTCCTTCGGGATGTTGCGCCACGAGATCAGGAACACCGTGTGCCCCTCGCCGACGGCCCAGCGGACGAACGAGTTGTCCGGCTGCAGGTCGAGGATGTAGTACTTGTTGATGCACGGCGGGACGATCAGGAGCGGCCGCCGGCGGACGCGCGGCGTCGTCGCGTCGTACTGGATGAGCTCGAAGAGCTGGTTGCGGAAGACGACGCTCCCGGGCGTGATCGCCAGGTTGCGCCCGACCTCGAACGCCGCCTCGTCGCTCATCGAGATGCGGCCCTTGCGCGCATCGCCGACGAGGTTGGTCGCGCCCTGGACGAGGCTCCTGCCCTCGGTCTCGACGGCGCGGCGGATGACGTCGGGATTGGTTGCGGGGAAGTTCGTCGGTGCCATCGCGTCGACGATCTGCCGGGTCATGAATTCCAGCCGGTGCCGATCGTGCTCCGGCAGCGGCGTGAGCGCGGCCAGCTCGGTCAGGTACTCGGCGGCGAGCAGGTAGCTCTGCTTCATCAGCGCGAAATAGGGCAGCTCGGTCCACTCGGGCGCCTGGAAGCGGCGGTCCCCCGCGGGGGAGGCGGCGACCTCCGGTATGGTCTTCGGGCCGTCGCGGCCGGGGTCGGCCGCCGCGCTGGCCGCTTCCCACAGCGCACGCACGCGCGGCTGGTACCGGGCGTTGAGCTCGATCAGCGCGCGCGGGTCGACCATTCCGGTCGCGACCATCGGCGGCAGGTGCATTCCCGCCGTCGGCACGAACGGCGGGAAGTGCGGCAGCGCGAACCGCGCGTCGGACGCCGGCGTGTCGAGCGTGGGCTTGACCCACCATTTCGCCCACTCGGCGCTGATCTGGCGCCAGTGCAGCGCCGCATCGAACTGAGGGGGCATCTCCAGCGGCGGCGGTGTCGGCGGCATCTCTGACCTGCGCGTGATCGGGTGGGGGCGCTCGTCGGGGACGGCGGGCGGAGTCGCCCGGGCGTGATCGACCGGCCGGGCGAAGCCGCGATGTTAGCTTGAGCGTCGTGCCGCGCACAATCGGGCGGGGCGGGCCTCCCGCCGGGCCGTCCCAAGGGAGGCCCGCCCCCTTTCGAGGGGGAAGCGAACGCAGTTCGCTAGGGGGTCGGTTACCTCCCGCCGGGCCGCCCCAAGGGAGGCCCGCCCCCTTTCGAGGGGGAAGCGAACGCAGTTCGCTCGGGGGTCGGTCACCTCCCGCCGGGCCGCCCCAAGGGAGGCCCGCCCCCTTTCGAGGGGGAAGCGAACGCAGTTCGCTCGGGGGTCGGTCACCTCCCGCCGGGCCGTCCCAAGGGAGGCCCGCCCCCTTTCGAGGGGGAAGCGAACGAAGTGAGCGTCGGGGGGGTCTGCTCAATGCTCGAGCAGGACGTGCGCGCCGCCGATCATCGCCAGCCCCAGCCCGATCAGCGCCAGTTGCTTGGCCGTCTCGATGGGCTCGGGACGCCGGTGCAGGCTGGGGATGAGGTCGGCGACGGCGACGTAGAGCAGGCTCGCCGCGGCGATGGCCAGCACCGTCGGCAGCGCCTGCTGCATGCCGGCG
>JALOKP010000064.1 GCA_025456425.1 Acidobacteriota bacterium
GCCGTAGGGAAAGCGCATCACGAGCGGGCAGGTGAAGTGGCCCAGCGTGCGCGAGCGGTAGCGCGTGGCGTGCCCTTCGAGCTGCCCGATCGCCAGGTACGAGAAGCCGTCGAACTGCATCTCGCAGACCGGCTTCAGGCCGGCCAGCGCCATCCCGATCGAGGTCCCCAGGATCCCGGACTCGGCCAGCGGCGTGTCGATCACCCGGTCCTCGCCGAACTTCTTGTAGAG
Source organism: Acidobacteriota bacterium (assembly GCA_025456425.1). Lineage (GTDB taxonomy): Bacteria > Acidobacteriota > Polarisedimenticolia > J045 > J045 > JALOKP01. The sequence continues at coordinate 232 of JALOKP010000064.1, forward strand.
CCCGGCCGTGACGCGGAAGACCCCCTCGTTGATCCCGACGTCCTCGCCCAGGACCAGGACCGAGGGGTCCTTCTCCATCTCCTGCAGCAGGGCGAGGTTGATCGCCTGCACCATCGTCATCTTAGCCATGGGACTTGCTCCGCTGCAGGGCCGCGAGGAACTCCGCGCGCTGCTCCTCCAGGAAGGCGTGGCGCGTGCCGTAGACGTGGTCGAAGGCGGTCTCGGGGCGGGCCACCTCGCGTGTCTCGTACTCGCGCACTCCCGCATCGATCTCGTGCTTGATCTCTTCCAGCAGCGCGGCTTCCCGGTCGTCGTCCCACAGCTTCTTCCCGCGCAGGTAGGCCCGGAAGCGGATCAGCGGGTCGCGCTTCTCCCACTCCTTCACCTGCTCGTCGCTGCGGTACTTCGTGGGGTCGTCGGCGGTGGTGTGCATCATCAGGCGGTAGGTCAGGGCCTCGATGAAGGTCGGCCCCTCGCCGCGATAGGCGCGGTCGAGCGCCTCGCGCGTCGCCCTGTACATCGCCAGCGCGTCGTTGCCGTCGACCCGCAGCGAGGGCATCCCGAAGGCCAGCCCCTTCTGCGCGATCGTCTCGGAGACGGTCTGCTTGGCCAGCGGCGTGCTGATCGCCCACTGGTTGTTCTGGCAGATGAAGACCGCGGGGACCTTCCAGACCGCGGCCATGTTGGCCCCCTCGAGGAAGTCGCCCTGCGAGGTCGCGCCGTCGCCGAAGAAAGTGACGACGCCGGCGTTCTTCTCGCCCCGGTACTTGAGCGCGTACGCCACGCCGGCCGCGTGCGGGATCTGCGAGCCGACGATGACCGCGATCGGCAGCGTCCGGGGGGCGCCGGGGAAGACGTTTCCTTCCTCCTGGCCGCCCCAGAACATCAGGACCCGCGAGAACGGCACGCCGCGCATCAGCATCCCGCCCAATTCGCGGAAGGCGGGGACCAGCCAGTCGCGCTCGGTCATCGCCAGCAGCGGGCCGCAGGAGGCGGCCTCCTGCCCGGTCGAGGGGCTGAAGGTCCCCAGCCGCCCCTGGCGTTGCAGCTTGAGCATGCGCTGGTCGGCTTCGCGGCCCAGCACCATCCCGCGGTAGAGCGTCAGCAGCTGGTCCTCCGCCAGCTTCGGGTCCAGCTTCGGATCGACCTTCCCGTCCTCGTCCAGCACCTGGAGGAAGGGGATCGTGAAGGTCCGGGCGTCCTTGAGCGGCATGGTCGGTCCTTTTCGGCGGGCGGCTGCCGGACCGGGCGAGGAGAGCGCCCCGAAGCGGGGCCGCGCCACCCCGGAAAACGGCCCGCGAGTCTATCGCGAATCGCCCCCGGGTCACAGGATCGGGCCCCCCGTCTGCCCGGCGGCGCCCCAAACCAACTGTTACACTTCGTTGGACTTATCCGGACGCGGTGGTGGTACCGAGGCCGGAACGGGGGGAGGAGGGATCGCCGTGGCCGGAGAGGATCTCGCAAGCATCGTCGACGAGGCTGCCCGCGCGGGGGGCGCGGGCGGCGCAGGCGGCGCGAGCAGCGTGGACCGGGTGGATCGGGGGCGGGGGGTGATGCTCGGGCTGGCCGTCGGCAACGCGCTCGGCGTGCAGGCCGAGTTCTGGGACGCCGACGAGATCGCCGCCGCGCACCCGAACGGGCTGCGCGAGATCGACCCTGCCGAGCACCTCCACCCCTGGGACGACGACCTGGCCCAGGCCGCGCTGTTGGCCGAGGCGATGCTGGCCGGCGACGGGCGGATGAACTGCGAGGACCTGGCCCGGCGGCTGACCGCGTGGTTCGACGGGAACGGGCGTGGGATCGGCAACCTGACCTACCGGATCGTCGAGTCCTGGAAGCGCGGCGTGCCGGCGGCCGACGCCGCGCGCCGGGCCTGGGAGGAGACGCACCCGCGCGCGGCCGGGAACGGCGCCGTGATGCGCTGCGCGCCGGTCGCGGTGCGCTGGCAGCGCCAGGGTGCCGTGCTGGTCGAGGAGAGCGCGCGCTCGTGCCTGGTCACGCACTTCGACCCGCGCTGCGTGATGAGCAGCGTCGCGCTCAACGTCGCGATCGCCGCGGCGCTGGGCGGCGCGACCGTCGACCTGGAGCGGCTGGCGCGCGCGATCCCCGAGGAGACCCACGACGAAGGGCAGACCGCGGACGCGATCCGCGCCGCGGCCGGCGAGACGCTGGAGGCGATGCAGCTCGACCGCGAGCCCGGCAGCGGCTACACGCTGCTGGCGATGAAGGTCGGGCTGTGGGCGGCGACGCGCGCCACGGACCTCGAGGAGTCGCTGGTACGGGTGGTCTCGCTGGGTGGCGACACCGACACCAACGGGGCTGTTGCCGGCGCGGCGCTGGGGGCGCGTTTCGGCGCGCGCGCGATCCCGGCGCGCTGGATCGAGCGGCTGCGCGATCCGCAGCGGCTGATCGAGCTGGCGGACGGGCTCACCGCGCCATCGTAGGGGCCGCCCTCCGTGGCGGCCCGAATCACGACAAAAAACGGGCCGGCACGGAGGCCGGCCCCTGCGGTTATTTCTTGGTGGCCGCCGCGGCCGGCTTGTTCTTCGCGCGGGCCAGCTCGTCGTCGATGATCTTGGCGAAGGCGTCCAGCGGCTGCGCGCCATTGACGAAACGACCGTTGACGAAGGCGGCCGGCGTCCCGGTCACGCCCAGCGACTGGCCAGACTTCATGTCGGCCGCGACCTCGGGGGCCCGCTGGCCGGAGTCGAGGCAGGCCTTGAACTTCGTCATGTCCAGCCCGGTCTCGGTCGCGTACTGGTCCAGGTTGGCCGGCGCCAGCGCACGCTGGTTGGCGAACAGCTTGTCGTGGTACTCCCAGAACTTGCCCTGCTCGCTGGCGCAGCCCGCGGCCTCGGCGGCCTTCTGCGCATTCTTGTGGAACGAGAGCGGGAAGTCGCGGAAGACGAGCACGACCTGGTCGCCGTACTTCGCGCGGACCTGCACCATCGTCTCCTCGACCTTGGTGCAGAACGGGCACTCGTAGTCCGAGAACATCACGATCTGGACCGGCGCGTCCTTGGGCCCGCGCATCGGGTCGTCGTCGACCGGCACGACCGCGCGCGGCGGGTCGAGCATCGTGACGACCGTGGTCCCCTTGGTGAGGCTGTCGACCAGGTCCACGTACAGCTTCTGCTTCTCCTGCTGCTGGAGCTGCTGGATGATCCGCGGCTTGACCTGGTCGAGCGGCTGGCCCTGCACCAGGCGCGGGTTCTCGTTGTAGAACTTCTGCACCTGCTCGTCGGTCGGCATCGAGACCTTCTTCTCGATCCGCTCGTCGATGATCTGCTCGACGGTCTTGCCTTCCTTCTTGGCGAGGTCCTCGAGCAGCAGGTCGTCGACCATCTGGTCCAGGTACTGGGAGAGGATGTCGTACTCCTGCTGCCGGACCTTGGCGAGCGCGCTCGCCGCCTCCTGGTTCAGCTGGGCGCGGGTGATGGTCTTGTCGCCCACCTTGGCGACGACCTCGGAGGCCGGGTCGGCGGCCGCGGCGAGGCCGACCGCGAGGACCGCGGCCGCGAGGACGAGAACGAGCTGGCGGAAGGACTTCATGAACCGGGTCTCCTCTGGCGGCGGGGCCTTGCCCGGCGGGCGCTCACCCGGACCGCGACCCGGAAGGCTATCCGGGGTAGGGCGGGGCGGCAAATGGAGTGCCGCCCGGGGCGGCCCCAGGTGGGGCGGAGGGCGGCGCCGGCCCATAATCACCGTCCCTTCCGGAGGACCGACCCGCGATGCCCGCTCTCGATCCCGCTCCCGGCTTCGGCCTGGCCCCCCACCCGCGGCTTCCCGCGCCGGCCGGGCCGGTCGTGCTGCTGATCATGGACGGCGTCGCGATCGGTCCGGGGGATGCCTTCGACGCGGTCGCGGTGGCCCGCACCCCGACGCTCGACCGGCTGCGCCGCGAGGCGCTCTACCGCACGCTCAAAGCCCACGGGACGGCGGTCGGGCTCCCGTCCGACGCCGACATGGGGAACTCCGAGGTCGGTCACAACATCCTCGGCGCCGGCCGGGTCTTCGACCAGGGGGCCAAGCTGGTCGACCGGGCGCTCGAAACGGGCAGCGCCTGGCGCGGCGCCTGGCGCGACGCGGTCGCGCACCTGGCGCGGACCGGCGGGCGGCTGCACCTGATCGGGCTGCTGTCGGACGGCAACGTCCACTCGCACGAAAAGCACTTGCACGCGCTGCTGCAGCGCGCGGCGGAGGAGGGGGTGGCGCGGGCGTACGTCCACCCGCTGCTCGACGGGCGCGACGTGCCGGAGACCTCGGCGCTGGAGTACGTCGACCGGCTCGAGGCGGTGCTGACCGAGCTGCGCGCCGGCGGGCGCGACTACCGGATCGCCTCCGGCGGCGGCCGGATGGTCACGACGATGGACCGCTACGAGGCCGACTGGTCGGTCGTCGAGCGCGGCTGGAAGGCGCACGTCCTCGGCGAGGGGCGCGGCTTCCCCTCGGCGCGGGCGGCGATCGAGGCCTTCCGCGCCGAGCAGCCGGGGGTGATCGACCAGTTCCTGCCGCCGTTCGTCGTGGTCGGCAGCGGCGGTGCGCCCGTGGCGCCGATCGAGGACGGCGACGCCGTGATCTTCTTCAACTTCCGCGGCGACCGCGCGATCGAGATCAGCCGGGCTTTCGAGGAAGGGGAGAGCTTCGACAGGTTCGACCGGGGCCGTCGCCCCGACGTCTTCTACGCCGGGATGATGCTCTACGACGGCGACGTGGCGATCCCGTCGCGCTTCCTGGTCGACCCGCCCGAGGTCCAGAAGACGCTGGCGGAGTTCATGGCCCGCAACGGGATCGCGCAGTTCGCGGTGGCCGAGACGCAGAAGTACGGCCACGTCACCTACTTCTGGAACGGCAACCGCTCCGGAATGTTCGATCCCGAGCTGGAGGAGTACCTCGAGGTCCCCTCCGACCGCGTGCCGTTCGAGCAGCGCCCGTGGATGAAGTCGGCCGAGACCGCCGACGCGGTGATCGCCGCGGTGCGGAGCGGGCGCTTCCGCTTCCTTCGCGCCAACTTCGCGGCCGGCGACATGGTCGGGCACACCGGCAGCCTCGAGGCCGCGATCCTGGCGGTCCAGGCCGTCGACCAGGCGATCGCGCGGATCCTGCCGGTGGTGCTGGCGGCGAAGGGCACGCTGGTCGTCACCGCCGACCACGGCAATTCCGACGACATGGCCGAGCGCGACAAGGCCGGCCGGCCGCAGCGCGACCCGGCGGGCCGCGTCCGCTCCCGCACCTCGCACACGCTCAACCCGGTGCCGTTCCTGGTGCTCGACGGCGCGGGACGCGCGCTGGCGCTGGCCGAGGACCTGCCCGGCGCCGGGATCGCGCACGTCGCGGCCACGCTGCTGGCGCTGCTCGGGCTGGCGGCTCCCGCCGAGTTCGACCCCTCGCTGGTGGTGCCGGCGTGAGCCCCCGCGAACTGCGCGACGACCGTGCCGGCGGCCGCGACTGGCTGGCCCCCGGCTTCATCGCGGCGATGCCGCAGCTGGACGACCCGAACTTCCGGCGCACCGTCGTGCTGCTGCTGCGCCACGACGAGGACGGCGCGCTGGGGCTGGTGATCAACCGCCCGGTGCCGCTCTCGGTCGGCGAGCTGTGCCGCTCGCAGGAGATCGCCTACCAGGGCCCCGACGATCTGCCGGTCTTCGGCGGCGGGCCGGTCCAGGGCGAGAGCCACCTGCTGGTCCTGCACGGCGATGCGCCGCTCCACCCCGGCGGCTCGGAGGACGAGGTCGAGATCGCTCCCGGCGTCTTCCTCGTCACCGCGCGCGAGGGGCTCGAGGCGCTGGCGCTGCGAGGCGGCTCGCGGCTGCGCTGCTTCCTGGGCTATTCCGGCTGGGGCGCGGGGCAGCTCGAGCGCGAGCTGGCCGAGGGGACCTGGGTCCCGCTCGAGGCCAGCGACGAGTTCGTCTTCTCACCCGATCCCGAGCGCGTCTGGGAGCGGGCGCTGCGCCGCGGAGGGATCGACCCGTTCACCCTCGTCCCCGGTGGTCCGCCGTCGTGAGGCGGGGCGCGCGCCACCGCGGTCGTCCCGGCGCCGCTTTTCGTTGTTCCGTCGCGCCGGGACCCGTACTTTCCGGGCCGTGAGGGAACGCCTCTGGAACGACTGCCCGCCTCTGCGGCGGCGCGGGACGCTTCCTGCCGCGGTGCGGCTGGGCTGCGTCCTGCTGGCCCTGGCCTGGGTGTTCGGCGGGGGCCCGGCGCTGGCCGCCGACCGCGACGGGGACGGCGTCGCCAACGGCCAGGACAACTGCCCCACGGTCTTCAACCCCGACCAGGCCGATGCCGACTCCGACGGGACCGGTGACGCCTGCGAGGACTGCGTCCTCGACACCGACGGCGATCTCGTCTGCGACGCGATCGACAACTGCCCGCTCTCGCCCAATCCGGATCAGGCCGACGCCGACGGCGACCTGGCGGGCGACGCGTGCGACTGCGCGCCGGCCGACGGCGCGGTCTACGCGCGCCCCGCGCGGGTCGCGCCCGGCCTGACGATCGCGTTCGACCGCGCGACGATCGGCTGGCCGGCGGCGACCGACGCGCGCGGCTCGTCGCTCTACAAGGCGCGGGTCCCGGCCGGCCAGCCGTTCTCGTACCGCCACACCTGTTTCGCCCGCGACCTCCTGGCGCCGGAGGCGGTCGATCCGCTGGTGCCGGTGCCGGGCGAGGCGTTCTACTACCTCGCTGCCGCGCTCAACTGCTTCGGGGAGTCGGACCTGGGCGTCGACGCAGCCGGCGCGGTCCGGCCGGGCCCCGACGCCTGCACCGACGGCGACGCCGACGGGGTCTCCGACGCGATCGACCTCTGCCCGGCGGTGAGCGACCCGGCGCAGGCCGACCGCGACCGCGACGCGCTCGGCGACGCCTGCGACGCCTGTCCCGACGACGCGCCGAACGATCTCGACGCCGATGGCATCTGCACCTCGGCGGACAACTGCCCGCTGGCGGCCAACAGCGACCAGGCCGACGCCGACCTCGATCGACGCGGCGACGCCTGCGATCCCTGCCCGCAGGACCCGGCCGACGACGCCGACGGCGACTCCCTCTGCGCGAACGCCGACAACTGCCCCGAGCTTGCCAACCCCGACCAGCGCGATGCCGACCTCGACGGCCTGGGCGACGTCTGCGACGCCTGCCCCGAGGACGCCGCGAACGACGCCGACGGCGACGGGGCCTGCGGCGGCGCGGACAACTGCGAGGGACTCGCCAACCCCGACCAGGCCAACGCGGACGGCGACCCGCTGGGCGACGCCTGCGACTGCGCGCCGCTCGATCCGGCCGCCTTCGCGCCGCCGGCGGCGGTCTCCGCGGGGCTCGCGCTGGGCGCCGATCGGTCCACGCTGAGCTGGCCCGCGGTTCCCGGCGCCGCAAGCTACTCGCTCTACAAGGCGCGCCTCGCGCCGGGGGAGCCGTTCTCGTACCGGCACACCTGCTTCGCGCGCGACCTTCCCGCGCCGCAGGCGACCGATCCGCGAGTGCCGGTGCCGGGCGAGGTCTTCTACTACCTCGCGGCGGCCGCGAACTGCTTCGGCGAGTCGGGCCTGGGCCTCGATGCGTCCGGTACGGCGCGCCCGGGCCCCGACGGCTGCCCCGACAGCGACGCCGACGGGATCGCCGACCTGCTCGACGTCTGCCCGGCCGTCGCCGATCCGGAGCAGCCCGACCGCGACCGCGACGCGAAGGGCGACCTCTGCGACCCCTGTCCCGACGACGCGCCGGACGACCTCGACCTGGACGGCGTCTGCACCACGGGCGACAACTGCCCCGCGCTCGCCAACGCCGGGCAGGAGGACAGCGATGCCGACGGCGCCGGCGACCCGTGCGACCTCTTCCCGCTCGACCCGGCCAATGACGCCGACCGCGACGGGTTCGGGGCCAACGAGGACAACTGCCCGCTGACGCCGAACGCCGGGCAGCAGAACCAGGACCTCGACCCGCTCGGCGACGCCTGCGACTGCGCGCCGCTCGAGGGGGGCGTGTACGAGCGCGCGCGGGAGATCGGTCCGGAACTGCAGCTCGCGGCCGATCGCGAGACGGTTGCCTGGCCGACCCGTTCCGACGCGCAGCGCTACCAGCTCTACAAGGGCCGGCTCGCGGCGGGCGAGCCCTTCGGCTACCGCCACACCTGCTTCCGCCGCGATCTGGCCGCGCCGAGCGCGGCGGACCCGGCCCGCCCCGCCCCCGGCGCGCTCTTCTACTACCTCGCCACGGCGGACAACTGCTTCGGCGAGGGCGGGACCGGCAGCGCGTCGGACGGCGCGCTGCGGCCTCAGAACGACGGCTGTCCCGACGCGGACGGCGACGGTGTGGCCGACCTGCTCGACAACTGCCCGGCGGTCTCCAACCCCGGCCAGGCCGACAGCGACGGCGACGGCAGCGGCGACGCCTGCGACTGCGCCGGCCCCGACGGCGATGGCGACGGCGTGCCGAACAGCTGCGACAACTGCCCCGCCAATCCCAACCCGGGCCAGGAGGACCTCGACGCCGACGGGACGGGCGACCTGTGCGACCCCGACAAGGACGGCGACGGCCTGGCCGACGCGTCCGACAACTGCCCTCTGGACTTCAACCCCGGCCAGGAGGACCTGGACGGGGACGGGACCGGCAACCCGTGCGATCCCGACCGCGACGGCGACGGCGTCGCCAACGCCTCCGACAACTGCCCGGACCTCGCCAACCCGACGCAGGCCGACCTCGACGGCGACGAAACCGGCAACGCCTGCGATCCCGACCGCGACGGCGACGGCGTCCCGAACGGCGCCGACAACTGCCCCGACGCGGCGAACCCCTCGCAAGCCGACGCCGACCTCGACGGGACCGGCGACGCCTGCGAGCGCGACGGCGTGCCGGCGATCGCCTCGGCGAAGTTCGCGCAGGCCTTCGGAGTCTGGCTGGTCGGGACGCCCTACGAGGGGGCCGCCACGCACCTCTCCAGCCGCTGGCGGATCTCGACCGCCGACGGCGCCGCGTTCGACGCCAACGTGATCTTCGACGTCACGACGGCGGTGCCGCCGCTGGCCGAGATGCGCGCGCTGTTCGCCGCGCCGCAGACGGCCGGCACGCTCTACGCGCGCGTGTCGTACCGCGACGCCGCGGGCTCGTCGCCGGAATCCCCGTCCCGCCCGTTCTCGGCCGTGCCCCTGCCGCTCGACGATGGCGCGGCCGGGGCGACTCCCGGCGCGGTCGAGTTCGCGGACGCCTTCGACGGGCCCGACATCGCCTCCAACCGGTCCGACAACCTCGACCGCGGCGGCGCGTTCTGGCCGCCCGCGCTGGCCGAGCCGACGACCACCGGCGCCGCCTACTTCCGGATCCAGCGCCGCGCCGCGGTCCACCCGTCGGGGAACTCCTCGGCGCGGGCCCAGACCGCGCTCGCGACGGCGTCGGCGGACTCCTTCGTGGTCGCCACGCTGACGCCGGCCACGCCGAACGACCAGAGCTACGACTTCTCGTTCGGGGTGCGCTCGTCCGGCACCGGCGCGACCCACACCTCCTACCGCTGCAAGGTGGAGCGGCTGGTTGCCGACGACACGATCCGCTTCAACAAGTACGTCAACGGGGCGCGAGCCAGCGGCGTCGGCGGCTGGGCCGGCGACCTGGGGCCGGCGCCGTGGCGCGTGCGCTGCGAGGCGCGGACCGAGGGGGACGCGGTTCGGCTCTCGGCCTACGTCTGGAACGGCAGCGCCTGGGAGTTGAAGACGACCTTCCTCGACGACGGTGCCAGCGGCCAGCCGGCCTGGGACGCGCTGCCGCGGATTCTCGCCCCCGGCCGCGCCGTGATCAGCAACGAGAAGTCGAGCCCGGTCCGCTTCGAGGCACTCGCCGCCGGCTCCCTATCAAACCGGGGACAGCTACCGTAAGTCGGTAAGCCGCGAATTACGGGGACAGCATAGGCTCGTATCCAAGCCGGATCAGCCGCATTCATCTTCGCGCCGCGGCGAGCTGCAGGGTGATCCGTTCCCCACGAAGCGCGGCTTACCGACTTACGGTAGCTGTCCCCACAAAGCGTGGCTTACCGACTTACGGTAGCTGTCCCCGGTCTTCTAGGCGCGCGGGTCGAAGCGGTAGCCGCGCGCGCGCACCGTCTGAAAGAAGCGGGGGGCGTCCGGCAGGTCCTCCAGCTTGATCCGCAGCGCGCGCACGAAGTTGTCCACCGTTCGACGAGTCCCGCGGTAGTCGCCCCCCCAGACGTCCTCCAGGATCCGGCCGCGGCTGAGCGCCCGGTCCGGGTTCTCGACGAAGAACATCAGCAGGTCGAACTCCTTGGGCGTCAGGTGGACCAGCTCGCCGCGCCGCGTCACGACCCGCGCCTCGGGGTCGACCACGATCTCGCCGAAGCGGATCGACTCGTCCTTCTCGGGGCGCCGCAGCCGGACCGCGATCCGCGCCAGCAGCTCTCCCAGGTCGAACGGCTTGACGACGTAGTCGTCGGCGCCGGTCCGGAGGCCGCGGATCCGGTCCTCCACCGACGCCCGCGCGGAGAGGATGATCACCGGCGCCGTGAATCCTTCCTCCCGCGCGTGCTGGAGCACGTAGCTGCCGTCGAGCCCCGGCAGCATCAGGTCGAGGATCACCAGGTCGAACGGCTCCTCGCGGATCAGCCTCAGCGCGGCCTCGCCGCGGATCGCCGTGGCGACCGAGTAGCCCGCCTTGGTCAGGACGGTGCGCAGCCCCTCGCGCAGCGTGGCGTCGTCCTCGACCACCAGGATTCGCGCTCCGGCGCTCATCCGCGGTCTCCCAGCGGGATCGTGAAGAAGAAGGTCGCGCCGCCGCCGGGGCGAGCGCAGGCCGCGACGCGCCCGCCGTGGTCCTCGACGATCTGGCGGGTGATCGAGAGCCCCAGCCCGGTCCCGCCGGGATCGGGCCGCCCTTCGGGCGCGTGGCGGTAGAACGGCTCGAAGAGCTGCTGGCTCGGCCCGGGCGGGAGCCCCGGCCCGCGGTCGGAGACGGAGAACACCGCCAGCCGCCCCCAGCGCCGCGCGGTCAGCTCGATCGGATCGGCATCCCCGGCGTACTTGGCGGCATTTCGCAGGAGGTTGCCCAGCGCGTCGGCGAGCGCCTCGGGATCGCCGCTCAGGTTCAGCCCCGCGGCCGGCTCGCGCACCACGACCTGTTCGCGGTCGGGGGCCCGGACCAGCGCGCGCTCGACGACCTCGGCGGCGTCGGTGCGCTGCCGCCGGTAGAGGTGCTTTTTCGAGCGCACCTCGCGCCACTGCAGCGTGCGCTCGACCAGCTCCTGCAGGCGCCGCCGCTCGTGATCGATCGCCTCGACCGAGCGCCCGGCCTCGACCGGAAGTTCCATCCCCGACAGGATCTGCGTGTGCAGCCCGATCCCCGCGAGCGGGGTCATCAGCTCGTGCCCCATCTGCGAGAGGAAGGTCTCCTGGACCCGCGCCAGCCGCGCACCCCGTCCGGTCAGGACCAGCAGCAGGACCGCGCCCGCGATCACCGACGCGGCGAAGCTCGAAACCAGCAGCCCGAGCACGAGCTGCGTCACGTCCTTGCGCGCGAAGATCACGGCGATCCCGATCCCGGTGAGCACGACCGTCGGCACGATGACCAGCAGCAGGATCAGCCGCACCACCCGCCGCAGGTTCACCTGCAGCGGATCGCGCGGCGTGCGGGGCGCGCGGAACGGGTGAGAGCGGCGCGGGATGGAGCTCACGGCCGCATTCTAGCGGCCTGGCCCGGGTCGTCCATGAATGATCCGGGCCAGGGGAGGCGTCGCGTCGCGCCGCAGCACGAGCACCGCCGTGCCGCCGACGCGCCCCTCGGCCGCGACGCGCGTGCCCGGGGGCCAGGCCGAGGGGGGGCCCAGCTCTTCCGGCTGGCCGACCGCGGCGCGCGGTGGCTCGCCCGCGAGGAACAGGGCGGCCCCCCGCGGCCGGGAGAAGACCGGCCCGGAGAGCCGGCCGTACCACGCCGCAAGGTCCCCCTTCTTCGTGCCGAACGCGACCGGCGTGCCGGGCCCTACCGCGTCGCGCACGACGGCCCCGAGGCGCGACGCGCCCGCCCCGGCCCGCACCGCCGCCGCGGTCCACGGCGCCAGCAGCCCGGAGGCCAGCGCCAGCAGGGCGGCGCCGCCCGCGACCCCGCCGCGCCCGCGCCCGAGCCCGGCGGCGACGAGCGCGAGGCTCGCCGCGCCGGCGAGCAGGAAGGCGGCGGCGGCGCGGCGCACCTCGGGCACTTCGAGCGATTCCGGCCCGCGCAGCAGGCCCGGAGCGAGCACGAGCAGCAGGCCCAGCGCCAGCGCCGCGGCCGCACCCAGCGCGACCAGCACGCCGGTCGCGCGCCGCACGCGCACCGCCGCGCCGAGCGCCGGCAGGACCGACGCCGTGATCAGCGCCAGCGCCGGCAGCAGCGGCAGCAGGTAGACCAGCCGCTTGCTCCCGGGGATCGAGAACAGCAGGACTCCCAGGACGGTCCAGCGCAGCAGCCAGGTCCGGCGCGGGTCCGGCGGCAGCCCGCGGCGGACCTCCGGCCAGAGCGCCGCGAGCCCGACCAGCGACCAGGGGAAGAACCCGGTGAGGAGCTTCGGCGGGTAGTGCCAGAAGGGGCGCAGGTTGTCCCACGACGCCAGGAAGCGCTGTCCGCTCTCGCGCCAGGTCGCGGCCAGCAGCGGCTCCAACCCGAGCCGCTCCGCCGCCAGCGCCAGCGGCAGCCCGGCGACCGCGGCGAGGACCATCAGCGGAGCCGGCCGCAGCAGCGGCCGCAGCGAGAAGCGCACCCCGGCGAGCCCCTGCGCCGCGAGCGCCGCCAACGCCGGCCACAGCAGCGCGACCGGGCCCTTGGCCAGCATGCCCAGCCCCAGCGCCAGCGCCGCCAGCGGCCCGCCCGCCCGCCATCCGGCCCCCGCGCGGTCCAGCGCGACCACGGTGCCCAGCGTCGCCGCCAACAGCAGCGGGTCGGTCGCCACCCACGCCCCGCGCATCAAAAACAGCGGCGCCGCGATCAGCATCAGCGTGCCGCGCGTCGCCGCCGGCTCCCCGAACCAGCGCCGGCCGGCGCGGTGGGTCAGCGCGACGGCGCCGAGCGCGGCCAGCAGCGACGGCACGCGCGCCGCGCCTTCCGACGGGCCGCCGAAGGCGCGGAACGCGAGGATCTCGAGCCAGAACAGCAGCGGCGGCTTGTTCAGGTAGGGCCGCCCGCCGTGCTGCGGCACCAGGAACTCGCCGCGCTCGGCCGTCTCGCGCGCGACCATCGCGAAGCGCGGCTCGTCGGGCGCCATCAACTCACGCCCGAGCGCGCCCGGCGCGAGGGCCGCGGCGGCCAGCGCGACGCACAGCGCTGTGCGGCGCCAGCCGCCGCGCGGGAGACCGCTCACGGCGGCGGCTCCGCCCCGGGGCCCAGCGCCGCGCGGTTGGCCAGCACCAGCATCTCGTCGCTGCCGATCCTCGCCCGCACGGCCTCGGTCGGAGGCTCGCCCTTGACCTGGCGCAGCAGCAGCGGCGCGCGCCGCTCGCTGACGATCACGAAGTAGGGCGCGTCGCCGTCCAGGCGCGCCGCGAGCGCCGCGACCTCCTCGTCGTTCCCGGGTACGGCCTCGTCCAGCGGGCCGGCGTAGAACGAGTACTGGGCCCGCCACTCGACCATCCCGCCCCGCGCCCCGTCGACCACTGCGGCGCGCGCCGCGCGGGCAAAGGGGGCGACGGAGTTGCGCGCGTCCAGGACCGGCATCGCGACGCGGATCGCCATCCCGTAGAAGACCGCGAAGGCCAGCCCCAGCGCCGCCAGAGCGCGCGGCGAAGCCGGCCGCAGGGCGGCCGCCAGCGCAGCCAGGCCGACCAGCGCGAGCGCCAGCGCGGGCACGACCGCCGGGAGCGCCACGCCGCGCGCGGCGAGCAGCGCGGGGCCGCGCAGCTCTGCGGCGACGGCCAGCCCCAGCCCGAGCGCGGCGAGCAGCCCGAACGCGGCCCGGACCGGCCGCAGCGCACGCCCCCCGGCGCGAATCCGATCGCACAGGTCGAGGGCCAGCCAGGTCGCGGCCCAGGGGTAGGCCGGGGCGAGGTAGATCCCGCGCTTTCCGGCCGGGATCGAGAAGAACAGGACCGTGAAGAGGCAGGCCCCGGCCAGCAGCCAAGTGAAGGATCGCGGCCGCGCGGCGCGGCGACCGTGCGCGAACAGCCCGAGCAGCGCGGCCGGCAGCAGCAGCACCGTCGGCTGGAAGTCGTACCAGGGGACGCCGAGGAAGTACCAGAACGGCTGCTCGTGGTGCCACGACTCCGCATAGCGCACGACCGTCTGGCGGAACAGGATCTCGGACAGCCAGGCCTGCTGCCCCGAGGTGACGGCGTGGATCGCCGCGGGGACCAGCCAGGCCCCGACGACGGCCGCGTAGGCCGCCCAGGGCGCCCAGCGCAGCAACTCGCGCCACGGGGCCGGGCGCCGGGCCAGCCAGGCCCCGAGCAGCAGGCCTCCGACGGGCACGATCAGCCCGACCGGCCCCTTGGCCAGCGTGGCCAGTCCGAACAACGCGAAGGCCCACGTCACGTCGCGCGGCCGCTGCCCGCCCCCGGGGTGCAGCCCCGTCCCGCGCAGCAGCAGGAAAAAGCCCCAAGTCGTCCCGGCGGTCAGCAGCATGTCGAGCTGGCCGCGGGTCGCGAGCGTCAGGAAGGTGTAGGAGCCGGCCAGCAGGCCGGCCGCCACGACCGGGGCCTGGCGGTCCTGCCGGCCCGAGAGCAGCCAGGCGGTGGCAGCCGTCCCGGCCACGGCCAACAGGGCGGCGAGCAGCGACGGGAGGACCGCCGCCGGCTGGCCGACCCCCCCGGTCAGGGCCGAGGCGGCGGCGATCGACCAGAACATCAGGGGGGGCTTGTCGCCGTAGATCCGGCCGTTGACGTGGGGAATCAGCCACTCCCCGGTCTCCAGCATCTCGCGGGCGGCCAGGGCGTACTTGGGCTCGTCCGGGGCCCACAGGTCGCGCTGGCCGAGCGACAGCCCGCCCACGACCGCCAGGGCCGCCAGGACGGCCGCCACGCCCCCCCGGGGGAAGCCGCGAGCCGGTTCGCGCATGTGCGGGAGCATACGGCCTTGACGCCTTTCGGACGGGGACCCAACTTCCCCCCGGAGAGGGCGAAGCCCTTCCGCGGAGGAGCACGTGGAGACCGATCGCAGCGCCCAGGACAGTGCCGGGACCGCCACCCCGGAGCGCGAGTCGTCGCTGCGCGAGATGCGCACCGTGCGCGGGCTGCGCGTCGACCGGATCCGGAACGCCGTCGAGGTGCTGGCGTGCCGGATCCTCGAGCGCAAGCTCGAGTCGGTCCCCGAGGTCTGCCAGTGCCAGCAGTGCATCGAGGACATGTACTGCCTGGCCCTCAACCGCGTGCCGTCGCTCTACTACCACAGCGCGTCGAGCTTCGCGCGGCGCCTCGAGGACCAGGGGCCGCCGAACGACATCCTCGAGTCGCTGAGCCGGGCGATCGACCACGCGATCATGCGCGTCGGCGACAACCCCTCGCACGAGTCCTAGCCCGCGGCGCGCGGCCGGGCGGCGGGGATTGGGTATCCTCTGCCCGATGAAGCGCAGCCTCGACCCCGCCGAGATCGCGAAGTACCTCGCCGACGAGAGCCGCATGACCGGCGGCTTCGCGAGCGAGGTCGCCTGGCCGGCATCGCCCGAGGAGGCGGCCGAGCTGCTGCGCGAGAGCGCGGCGTCGGGGACGCCGGTCACGGTCTCGGGCGCCGGCACCGGCATCACCGGCGGCCGCGTCCCTCAGGGCGGCCTGGTGCTGGCGCTCGACCGGATGAACCGGATTCTCGAGATCGGTCCGGATCGCGCGCGGGTGCAGGCCGGCACGCTGCTGTCCGAGGTCTTCGACGCCGCCGGGGCCGCCGGGCTGTGGTACCCGCCCGATCCGACCGAGTGGGGCTGCTCGATCGGCGGGACCGTCGCCACCAACGCCTCGGGGGCCCGGACCTTCCGCTGCGGCCCGACGCGGCGCTGGGTCGAAGGGCTGCGGGTCGCGCTGGCCGACGGGACGCTGCTCGACCTCCCACGCGGGGCGGTCCGGGCCGCGGGCGGGCGGTTCGAGATCCCGCGCCCCGGACGGACGCCGCTGGTGGTGCCCGCGCCGGACTGGTCGCTGCCGCGCACCTCCAAGCACGCGGCCGGCTACTTCAGCGCGCCGGAGATGGACCTGGTCGACCTGTTCGTCGGGTCGGAGGGGACGCTGGGCGCCGTACTCGAGGCCGAGCTGCGGCTGATCCCCGCCCCCGAGGAGTTCCTCGCCGGGATCTTCTTCTTCGACTCCGAGGAAGGGGCGCTGGCCTTCGTCGACGCCGCGCGCGCGCCCCGCGCCGCGGTGGCCGCGCTGTCGCTCGAGTTCTTCGACGCGCAGGCCCTGGGCCTGCTGCGCGAGAAGGGGATCGCGCTGCCCGGTCCGGCGCAGGCCGCGATCTTCTGGGAAGAGGCGCTGGGCGGGGAGACCCGGCCCGCGGCCGACGCCGCACTCGACGCCTGGCTCGCGCTCGGCGCCGCGGCCGGGGCCCGCGACGACTCGTGGGTCGCCGAGGGGCCGCGCGACCACGGGCAGTTCCGCGACTTCCGCCATGAGGTCCCGGCCTCGATCAACGAGAAGCTCGCGCGCCGCGGCGTCGCCAAGGTGAGCACCGACACCGCCGTCCCCCGTGGGCAGGTCCGCGCGCTGCTGCGCCGCACGCGCGAGGAACTGGCGCGCGAGTCGCTCGAGCACGCGATCTTCGGCCACGTCGGCGACGACCACCTGCACGTCAACATCCTGGCCAGGGACCCGGGAGAGTACGCGGCCGCGCGCGCCGCCTACGGCCGGCTCGTCGCGATCGCGGTCGAGATGGGGGGGACGACCTCGGCCGAGCACGGCCTCGGGAAGCTGAAGGCGGGCGATCTGGCGCGGCTCTACCCGCCCGCGGTGCTCGACCGGATGCGCGCGATCCGAAGCGCGCTCGATCCCGCCGGGATCCTCGGCCGCGGCACACTGCTGTAGGGGCCGTCCTCCGTGGCGGCCCGAGCCCCGCGGGGGGCGCCTACGCGAACGGCGCCGGGTCGCCGGCCCCCTCGCGGATCAGCTCGACGCCCCCTTCGGCCAGCTCAACGACAGTCGACGGCTCGACGCCGCCCCAGCCGCCGTCCAGGAACAGGTCGACGGCGTGCCCGACGCGCGACTCGATCTCGTCCGGGTCGGCCAGCGGCAGGTCGTCGCCCGGCAGCCGGACCGTGGTCGCCAGCAGCGCCCCGCC
This sequence comes from Acidobacteriota bacterium, assembly GCA_025456425.1. Taxonomy (GTDB): domain Bacteria; phylum Acidobacteriota; class Polarisedimenticolia; order J045; family J045; genus JALOKP01. The sequence continues at coordinate 17,446 of JALOKP010000064.1, forward strand.
GGCGGCGGCGGCGACCGCGCGGCAGACGGCGTTGTCCGGCACCCGCAGCCCGATCGTCTTGCGCTTGGCCAGCAGGATCCGCGGCACCTCGCGCGTCGCCGGCAGGACGAAGGTGTAGGGGCCCGGCAGGTAGCGCTTCAGGATCCGGTAGGCGTGGGTGTCGACCAGGGCGTAGGTCGCGACGTCCGACAGGTCGGGGACGATCAGCGAGAAGAGCTTCTTGTCGGGGTTCATCGCCTTGAGCTGCGCGATCCGGTCCAGCGCCTGGCGCGAGCCGGGCAGCGCGACGAAGGCGTAGCAGGTGTCGGTCGGGATCACGATCACGCCGTGGTCGACGAGCACGCGCCCGGCCCGCTCGACCAGCCGCACCTGCGGCGTGACCGGGTGGATCTCGAAGCGCTGGCCGCCGCGGGTCACGGGTCCCTCACGCCCCCAGCTCGACCGGCTCGTCGGCCGCGAAGCGGCCGTCGCCGTCGCGCACGACCCGCCCGGCCGCGACGGCCGGATCGTGCGTGAAGACCAGCGTGCCGTTCCGCCGGACGAGGTCTTCGAGCAGCGCGCGCTTCTCGTCGATCACCAGCTCGGGGAAGCGGTCGTAGCCCATCGTGATCGGCAGGTGGACCCAGGCCGCGCCGGGGATCAGGTCGCCCGGGTAGACGACCGGGCCGGCGGGGGTCGCGATCTCGCTCACCATCAGCCCCGGCGTGTGGCCGTCGGAGCGGTGGAAGCGGTAGTCCGGACCCAGCGTGTCGCTCTGCCCGCCGTCGACCAGCTCGAGCCGGCCGCTGTCGTGCAGCAGCGCCGTCAGGCCGGGGATGAACGACGCGCGGTCGCGCGGGTGCGGCGCGAGCGCGCGCTCCCAGGCCCCGCGACCGACCAGGATCCGCGCCCGCGGAAAGAGCAGCCGCAGCGGCCGCCCCTCCTCCCACGGCGCGAGCAGACCGCCGGCGTGGTCGAAGTGCAGGTGGCTGAGCACGACGACGTCGATGTCGAGGTCGCCCAGCCCCTGCCGCGCGAGGTTGTCGAGCAGGACGTGGCGCTCTTCCTGGACCGCGAAGCGCTCGCGCAGGCGGGGCTCGAAGAAGACCCCGACCCCGGTCTCGAACAGAATGTTGCGCGACGGCTCGCGGACCAGGAGCGCGCGGCAGGCCAGCGGGATCCGGTGCCGCTCGTCGGGCGCGATCCAGCGCTCCCAGACGACGCGGGGCGCGTTGCCGAACATCGCCCCGCCGTCGAGCCGCTGGGTGTTCCCCTCGATCGGGATCAGTTGCCGCTGCATCCGGGGATTCTGGCCTCGGGCGGGCCGTCTGTCACGCTGCCGCGCGGGGGGCTTTCGCGCCGCGCCCGGGCGCGGCATCATCGCCGCTCCCCGGAACCCGACGATGCCGACGAAGCCCAGGCCTGCCCCCGCCCCCGCCGTCGCCGCACCCGCGGCGGTGCGCGCCGCGGCGATCCTCGCCGGCCTCGAGCGGCTCTACCCGGACGCCGATTGCGAGCTGGACCACGTCGACCCGTTCCAGTTGCTCGTGGCGACGATCCTCTCGGCCCAGACCACCGACCGCGCGGTCAACCAGGTCACCCCGCTCCTGTTCGCGCGCTTTCCGGACGCGCGGGCGCTGGCCGCCGCCGACCCGCTCGAGGTCGAGCCGCTGATCGCGACGATCGGGCTGTTCCGCAACAAGGCGAAGTCGGTGGTGGGGGCCGCGCGCGCGCTGGCCGAGCGCCATGGCGCCGCCGTCCCGCGCGAGCGCCAGGCCCTGGAGGCGTTGCCCGGCGTCGGCCGCAAGACCGCCAACGTCGTGCTCTCGACCGCCTTCCGCGAGCCCGCGCTGGCGGTCGACACGCACGTGACCCGGCTGTCCGGCCGGCTCGGACTGTCGGCGTCGGACGACCCGCGCCGAATCGAGGACGACCTGACCGCGCTCTTTCCGCGCGAGCGCTGGGGGTTCGTCAGCCACGCCCTGATCTGGCACGGCCGCCGCGTCTGTGACGCGCGGACGCCGCGCTGCGAGGCCTGCGGCCTCGCGCCGCACTGCCCCTCGGCCTTCCTCCACGCGAAGGGGGCGGGGAGGGGGGCGGCCGCCAAGGCCAAGAAACGGAGCGACCCGTGACCCTGCGCGTGATGCTGATCGCCGGCGCCCGGCCCAACTTCATGAAGATCGCCGCGGTCCACCGCGCGCTCGTCGCACGCCCCGCCTTCGAGGTCAGCCTGGTCCACACCGGCCAGCACTACGACGCCGCGATGAGCCGGCTCTTCTTCGAGGAGCTGGGGATCCCCGCGCCGGACGTCAACCTCGATGTCGGATCGGGAACCCACGCCGTCCAGACCGCCGAGATCATGAAGCGCTTCGAGCCGGTCGTGCTCGAGCGGCGGCCCCACCTGGTGGTCGTGGTCGGCGACGTCAACAGCACCGCGGCCTGCGCGATGGTCGCGAAGAAGATCGCCGGGATCGGCCTGGCTCACGTCGAGGCCGGCCTGCGCTCGTTCGACCGCACGATGCCGGAGGAGATCAACCGGCTGGTGACCGACGCGCTGTCCGACCTGCTCTTCACCTCGGAACCGTCCGGCGAGCGCAACCTGCGCGCCGAAGGGATCCCGCCCGAGCGGATCGTGCCGGTCGGGAACGTGATGATCGACACGCTGCGGACCCATCTGCCGCGCGCCGCGGCGGCCGGGACGCGCGGGCGGCTGGGCCTGCCGCCGAAGGGCTACGCGCTGATGACGCTGCACCGCCCCTCGAATGTCGACGATCCGGCGGTCTTCGGCCCGCTGATGGACGCGATCGCCGAGGTCGCGGCACGGCTGCCGGTCGTGTTCCCGGTCCACCCCCGCACCCGGACGACCCTGGAGCGGTGGGGGGCGGCGCGCGGCGGCGTTCCTGCCGGCCTGGTGGTGCAGGACCCGCTCGGCTACCTCGACTTCCTGTCCCTGATGACCGAGGCCCGCCTGCTGATGACCGACTCCGGGGGGGTCCAGGAGGAAACGACCGCGCTGGGGATCCCCTGCCTGACGCTGCGTGAGAACACCGAGCGCCCCGCCACGGTCGACGTCGGGACGAACCGGCTGGTCGGGCAGGACCCGGCCCGGCTGCGGGACGCCGCCTTCGAGGTCCTGGCCGGGCGGGAGAAGCAGGGCCGGGTTCCGGAGGGGTGGGACGGACGGGCGGCCGTGCGGATCGCCGACGCCCTGGAGCGGTGGGATCGCCGCCTCCGTTGACCGGAAGCCCGGGAGGGGCGAGACTTTACCCCGCCGCGGGGGCCCTGCCGCGGCCGGGGGGCGCGATTGACGCCCGAAGCAAACCGGAATACTTTGCCCGTGTTTTCGGACGTTCAGAGGGGAGCGGGAGCCCGTGCCGCCGGCACCCTGCCCGCCCGCCCTTCCTGCACTTGAATTGGGAGAAGGAGACGACGATGCGTTGGACCAAGGCAGCGGTTCTGGCTCTGGGCATGACGATGGCGTTCGGCGCGGTGGCGCTGGCCGGGGATGACTTCACCGGTTGGTACGCCGGTGGCACGCTCGCCTACGTTTCGCCCACCGGCGACGTGAACGTCAACGGCGTGAAGTCCGAGCTCGCCAACGGCTGGGGCGGCGCCGCGCTCGGCGGCTACCGCTTCAACAAGCTGTGGCAGCTCGACGGCGAGATCATTTACTCCGAGCACGACTTCAAGTTCGCGGACGAAGTCAACGACATCTCGGGCGACGACGACACCTGGCTCGCGCAGTATCTCGTCGAGGCCAACTTCCACTTCCTTTACTACTGCGGCGTGCAGGTCTACGCCGGCCCGGTCCTGGGCTACGCGATGTTCGACGAGGCCGACTTCGGCAACGCGAAGTTCGACATCGATGACACCTTCGTCTACGGCGCGAACCTCGGGATCGACGTGCCGTTCTCGGACCGCGAGGACGAGAAGGGCTGGAACTTCACCGCGCGGATCAAGTACCTGATCATGGAACCCGAGGTCGAGAACACGAGCGATTGCGAGTTCTGCGGCGGCATCGGGGACAACGGCTACCCGGTGAACGGGCAGACCGACGTCAGCGAGTTCGATCTCGAGATCGACCCCTGGGTGCTCCAGGCGGGCGTCCTCTACAAGTGGTAGCCGGCGCCCCCGGGGCCGCCTCCGGGCGGCCGCGGGGCGTCGCGAGCCTTCTGCGGGCGCGGCCTCCGGGTCGCGCCCGTTCCTTTTCCGGGGGGCGCCGCTCCGCGGAAAGCCGCGTCGGCCGGGCAGTTCCAAGGCCCCCCCCCGGGATCGTGCGGGGCGCGTTGTCGCCCGGGCCCCCGGGCCCCACATTGTCTGGGAGCGGCGACCCGTGGGTCAGGACGGTTCGCCTGCGCCGGCGGGAGGCCGGCCCCCGAGAGGAGACGCGTCCCATGAACTCGCTGAAGGTCCTCGTCTCGACCTCGGAGGATCCGTACGCCGACACGCCGCACGCCAGCGGGCGAGCCTCGCTCGTGTACGTCAGCCCGACGGGAGACGGCGATGCCCTCGGCGGGACGATCGAGGTCGACAGCGCGTGGGGCGGATCGCTCGGCTGGGAGTGGCGCTGCGGCCACTGGATCGGGATCGATCTGAACGCGATCTACGCCAAGCACGACATCGACGCGGTCGGGTTCGGGAAGATCGGCGACACCTCGTTCGTGCCGGTCACCCTGGGACTCAACGTTCACGTCACGCCGAAGAGCAGCCCGGTGGACGTCTTCCTGGGCCCGCTCTTCGGCTACGCGTTCTACGACGACCTCGAGACCGAGGTCGACGGCTTCACGCTGAAGGCCGACGTCGACGCCAGCTTCGTCTACGGCATCAACCTCGGGATCGAGGTCCCGGCGCCGAAGCGCGGCTGGGCCTTCTTCGCTGCGGTGAAGTACCTGGTCACGGAGTACGACGCCGACCTGGTGGTCGATGGTGCGGACGCCGGCAACCTGGGGGTCGCTGTCGACCCGTGGGTCGGGCAGTTCGGGATCGCCTACCGCTACTGACCGCGCCGCAACACAACGCGCGCGAGGGCCGGGCCGGGACCCGGCCCTTCGCTTTTCGGGCGTCCTTGGTCATCATGGCGCGCGTGACCCGCTCGCCCGCCCCGTCGTCCCCGGCCCCGCTGCCGCCCGTCGCCGTCGAGCGCGCGATCCGGACCTGCCCCAACTGCGGCCGCGAGCTGGCCGAGCGCAGGTGCAGGCTGTTCTGCGAGACCCCGGGCTGCGGCTACTACCTCAGCTGCGCCGACTACTACTGAGCCCCGATGCTGCCCGTCCTCCACCTCGCGCTGGCGGCCGTTCCGGCTCTTCTCGGGCTGGGGGCCGCGGCGGCCCTGGTCGCGGGGATCGCGCGTGGCCGGCGCGAGCTGTTCGCGCGCGGGCTGGTCCTGCTGCTGGCCGCGGCGGCGACGGCGCTTCCCGCGCTGCTGACCGGCTGGCCGGCCTGGAGCGCGGTCGAGTTCACCGACGGCTACTCGGCCGTCCACGCGGCGCGCCACCGCACCGCCGGCGTGGCGGCGACGGGGGCAGCGCTCGTTGCGGCCCTCGTCGCCTGGCGGGCCCGCCGCCGGATGGCGGCGCGCGGCGGGCTGCCGCGCGGGCTCGCCCTGGCCTGCGCGCTGGTCGCGACGGCCGCGGCGCTGGCCGGCGCGTGGGCCGTCGCCTCGGGCTGGCAGGTCCGCCGGCCGGAGCTGCGGCGCGACGAGCCGCGCGCGAACCAGCTGCCGGTCGAGACCGGGACGCCGCGGGTGGGGGGCGGGCCGCCGGCGCAGGACTGAGGCCGCGGGCCGGCCCCGCCGTAGGCGGCGGGCTGCGGCTGGCGCCGGTCAGACGCGCCAGGGTGCGGGCACGGCCAACCGGTTCGGCAGCGCGCTAGCCGCCGCCAGCGCGCTCGCGACAAAGCGGTGCGCCGCGGCGGCCGCGTCGGCCGCCGGCAGGCCCAGCGCGAGGTAGCCGGCGGCCGCGATCGAGCGCGCCCCGGACGTACTGCGACTCTCGGCGTGCAGCGGGGCGACCGCCTCGACGATCGACTCGCCCGACGGCCCGACCAGCGCCGCCGGGGTCCCCGCGGCTCCCGGGGCGTCGTCCCCCGCGGGCCAGCCCGGGCTCCCGACCACGACCGCAACGCGGGTCGGCCCGGCCAGCGCCCGCGCCAGCTCCGCCAGTTGATCTCGCGTGCCGTCACCGGCAGGGCGCCCCAGGACGCGCGCGGCGTCGGCCGCGCCGGCGACGACCAACGCGGCCTCCTCGAGCGCCCCGAGCCCTCCCGGCCCGCGCCAGGCCAGGTCGGCGACGAGCGGCATCCCCAGCTCGCGCGCCGCCTCGGCCAGCGCCTCGGCCTGCGGCTCGCTCGCGAGGATCCCGGCGTGCACGGCACGCACCGCGCCGCGCAGCGCGTCGATCGCTGCCGCGAGCTGGTCGGCGAAGGTGGCGGGGTCGACCGCGCGGCCCGGCCGCGCGCCCAGCGCGCGGTCGACGGCGATCACCGCCGCAACAGGGGCAGCCCGCACGCCGAGCCGCGAGAGGAACGCGCCGTCGAGGCCGAGCCCGGTTTCGCCGGTGGGATCCAGGCGACCGGCGGTGAGGACGATCGGGGCTGCGTCGGAGAGCACGGGCCGCTCCTTCCGCGCGCATTATCCCCGCCCGCTCACGCGGCGTCTGCCGCTCCCGGACTAGAATCATGCCGTGCGCCCCCACGAGCCGAGCCACCGCCCCCGGATCGTCGCCAACCTGGCGATGAGCGCCGACGGCAAGATCGACAGCGCCTTCCGCGAGGGGCAGGGGCTGGGCTCGCGGCTCGACCGCGACCGGCTCGACGAGTTGCGCGCCGAGGCCGACGCGATCGTCGTCGGCGCCGCGACGATCCGCGCCGAGGACCCCCCGATGGGGGTGCGCGACCCCGCGCGCCGGCACCAGCGGATGGCCCAGGGGCGCCCGGCGCACCCGGTCCCGGTCGTGATCAGCCGCAGCGCCGACATCCCGCTCACCGCGCGCTTCCTGGCCGGCGAGGCGCCGCAGAAGATCGTCGCCGTCCCGGCCGA
>JALOKP010000251.1 GCA_025456425.1 Acidobacteriota bacterium
TCGGCCACGCCGGCCAGCGCGCCGCCGGCGATCAGCCCCGACGCCAGCAGCGTGCCGCGGTTGGCGCGCGCGCGGTCGAGCCGCTCGTCGCCCGAGGCGCGCCGCACGAACCACGCCAGCACCGCGCCGAAGAGCAGCGGCGTGTTGAGATCCATCGGCAGGTACATCCCCAGCGCGAAGGCCAGCGGCGAGATCCCCAGCAGGTTGACGACCACCGCGATCACCGCCCCCATCCCGAACAGGAACCACGGCGCTTCGGCCGAGGCCATCACCGACTGAATCACCGCCGCCATCGCGTTGGCCTGCGGAGCGGGCATCGGGTTGGGGTGGGCTTCCGACGGCGTGAAGCCGTAGGTGTGGGCGAACAGCACGATCGCGGCCGTCACCGTGATCGAGGCCACGACCGAGCCGGCCAGCAGCGACAGCTCGATCCGCCGCGGCGTCGCGCCGGTCCAGTAGCCCACCTTGAAGAGCGTCACCAGCGAGCCGGTCATCGACATCCCTTCCTGGCCCGTCAGCCCGAGCCGGGAGAGGAAGATCGCGGAGATGATCAGCGTCGTCAGCGTCATCCCCGAGACCGGCGTGATGCTGATCGTCGCCACCGCCCAGGCCGAGACCGCCGCGAACAGGAAGGCGATCACCAGCGTCAGCCCCAGCGCGGCCAGCGAGATCGCGGTCGCGCGCGGGTTGTCGGCCAGCACGACGAAGCGGAAGTAGAGGAAGATCAGCGCCGAGAGCGCGATCGTCCCGCCGATCACGGTCTTCATCGTCAGGTCGCGCTCGGTCCGGACCGTCGCCGGAACGGCGGTCTCGGCGCGCGCCGAGCCGGCGAGGCGCCGCATCTCCGACGCCACCTGGCCGATCGCCTGCACGATCACCGGCGACATCTTCAGGATCGAGAGCACGCCGGCGGTGAAGATCCCTCCGATCCCGATGTACCGGACGTGCTCGAAGAAGATCCCCTCCCAGTCCAGCCCGGCGATCGGCGGGCGGCCGGGGAAGACGCCGGCGGTGTCGCCCGCCCCCAGCGCGCCGAACAGCGGGATCAGCACCCAGTAGGAGAGGAACGAGCCGGCGCAGATGATCGCGGCGTAACGGACGCCGATGATGTAGCCCAGCCCCAGCACCGCGGCCGAGGTGTTGAGCAGGAAAACCGCCTTGACCCCCTCGGTCAGCCGGCGCGCGGCCGGGATCAGCGCGGTCGAGAAGGTGTCGCGCCAGGCGTGGAGGTTGAGCGCCAGGAAGTCGACCAGCATCCCCAGGCCCATCGCGTAGAGCAGGACCCGGGCCTGGTTTCCACCGCGGTCGCCGGCGACCAGGATCTCGGTCGTCGCGGTCCCCTCGGGAAACGGCAGCTTGCCGTGCATGTCGGCCACGAAGTAACGCCGGAAGGGGATCAGGAACAGCACGCCCAGCGCCGCGCCGAGCAGCGGGACCAGGAAGATCTGGAAGAAGCTGGAGCGGGACTCGAGGCCCAGCACGAAGATCGCGGGCATCACGAAGACCGAGCCGCCGACCACGATCCCGGCGGTGGCGCCGAAGGCGACGACGTTCACGTTCTCGAGGATCGTCGAGCGGCGGCCCAGGAAGGGGAGGGCCGAGTAGCCGATCGCCAGGATCGCGATCGGGATCGCCGACTCGATCCCCTGGCCCAGCTTCAGCGCGACGTAGGCCACGGCCAGCGAGAACAGGACCGTCATCGCCAGCCCGAAGACGACCGAGCGGGCGGTGACCTCCGGGACCGCCGCGTCCGGCGGGACGATCGGGCGGTAGCTCTCCCCCGGTTTCAGTTCTCGAAAGGCGTTCTCGGGCAGGCCGTGGGAGGGGACGGGGCCGGATCCGGCGTCGGGCATGGACGCTCCAGGGGGCGGAAGGGGTGCGGGGCCGCCATTATTGCCCCGGGCCGGGGGTTGACCATGGTCGGAAGCAGGCCTGTCCCGCCCGGAAACCCCCGGCGGCGCGGCTTGACGCCCCTTTCCCCGGTTGCTAGCATTCGCCTTTCCGGCAGCCCGGGCGGAGAACGCTAAGTCCAGCCCGATCATGCAGTTAGCCATTCGCAGGAAGGCTTCTCGCCGGCCTGCGCCCGGCCTTCGCGCGCGCCGCGCGGGAGCGGGAGGACTCGGCCTCATGAAGAACGTCCGCCTGTTCGCGGACCGGCTGGCGCAGGGCCTCGCCGACGCGGTGCCCGACAACGGCCAGCTCCAGGGCGGTCGTCGCGGTCGCCCGCAAGCTGGGGCTGTCCGAGATCACGCAGAAGTTCCTGGCGGTGCTGGCGCAGGGCGCGATGCTCGCGCTGATCCCGGAGGTCTCGGTCGCGATGGGCCGAGTGCTCGACCGGCGGCTGGGGGTCTACCCGGCGCTGGTCACCACGGCGGTCCCGCTGGACGAGACGATCCGCAAGCGCCTCGTCGGCTCGCTCGAGAAGATGACCGGCGGAACGATCCGCCTCGAAGAGAAAATCGACCCCGCGCTGCTCGGCGGGGTGGTGGTCGAGGTCGCGGGGAAAGTGCTGGACGGCACGCTTCGCTCCCAACTCGACCGCATGCTCAAGCGGATGACGGCTGGCGCGGCGGTCTGACGCCCCGCGCGGCCGGATCGGTCCCCGGTTCGGACACGACGCCGCGGGCGGGACCGCCCCGGCACGGAGACAGCGGCATGGAATTCAAGCTCGGCGAGATCACCGACATCCTCAAGGCCCAGATCCAGGGGTTCGAGCGGGCGCTCGACGTGGCCGAAGTCGGCACCGTGGTGTCGGTCGGCGACGGCATCGCGCGCATCTACGGCCTGGAGAAGGCCGCCTCCCTCGAGCTGCTGGCGCTGCCGCACGACGTCTTCGGCATCGCGCTCAACCTCGACGAGGACTCGGTCGGCGCGGTGCTGCTGGGCGAGTCGCAGAAGATCAAGGAAGGCGACCAGGTGCGCCGCACCCGCCGCATCTCCGAGGTGCCGGTCGGGCGCGAGATGGTCGGCCGCGTGGTCGACGCGCTGGGCCGCCCGATCGACGGCCGCGGGCCGATCAAGACCGAGGCCACCGGCCCGGTCGAGCGGATCGCGCCGGGCGTCGTCTACCGCCAGACGGTGAAGGAGCCGCTGCAGACCGGGATCAAGTCGATCGACGCGATGATCCCGATCGGCCGCGGCCAGCGCGAGCTGATC
>JALOKP010000173.1 GCA_025456425.1 Acidobacteriota bacterium
GACCTGCGGCGGGTGACGTTCCAGGGGAACGCGAACTACGACCTGTACTTCACCAGCGGCGCCGGCACGGTTCAGGACTGCCCGCGGATCGAGAGCGTGTTCTACAATTCGACCACTCCGAGCGTCACCTGGACCGGCAACAGCTTCCAGAACTGGGGCGCCCGCGTCTCGCGGCTCAAGCCCGATGCCGCGGCGACGATCCCGCTGGCCAATACGGTCAGCCGCGTCCCCGGTGCGCTCGTCGAAGTCCTCGGCGGAACGCAGTCGCAATCCGGCGCCTGGTCGCCGCAGTTCGGTACGCACGTGATCCTTGCGCAGGTCCTCGTGCAGGGCACGGACGGGCCCGGCGGCGTCACCACGCTGACCCTCGAGTCGGGCCTCGTCGCGCGCTTCGCCCTGAACGCGGCTTTGGCGGTGGGTAGCGGCAGCGGCGCCCCCGGTCGCCTCGTCTCCGGTCCCAGCGGCCAGCCCCCGGTCCTGACCAGCAACGCCATGACGCCGGCAAGCGGCGATTGGGGTGGCGTCGATGTGCGCACGACCGGAACCGCCGCGCTGCGCGATCTCGCGCTCTACTGGCCATCGACCGCGCTGCGGGTCGGCTTCGGAACGGCGGAGGCGGTCGAACGCGTGCGCGTGTTCCGTGCCACCATCGGGTTCGACCTTGCGAGCGCCGTGACGCCAAGCACGCTCCTCGCAATCGCCTGCAACACCGTGACGACCTGCGTGCGCTCCAATAACGCGACGCCCACGATCCGGCAAGGCGACCTGGTCGGTACCAGTTTCGGCGTACAGAACATCACTCCCGCGCGGGTCGTCGACGCACGGCAGAACTGGTGGGGCTCAGCGAACGGGCCGGGCCCGGTCGGCCCGGGCTCGGGCTCGAGCGTCACGACCGGCGTGCTGTACGACCCATGGCTAACCGAACGCGAAGATGACTTCGACCCGGTCCCGAAGGACGACGGCGATAGCGTGCCCGACCCCTGCACCGGCGGGAACACGGTGGACTGCGACGACAACTGCCCGAACGTCGCGAACGCGTCCCAGAGAGATGTCGACGGCGACGGAGTCGGCGACGCCTGCGACAGCGATCCGGTGCTGCGCGTGTCGTCCGATCCGGCCGACGGCGCGGACTTCCCGACCGTTCAGGAAGCGATTGACGCGGCCTTCCAGTCCGGGACGAGGATCGAGATCTACCCCGGCCTCGGCCCCTACCTCGAGAGCGCCCGGATCGACCGCTTCCAGCTCTTCGGCTTCTCGGCGGTCGCGACCGATCCGCCCGAGCCGGTGATTGTCGACGGCGGCGGCAACGCGGCGTTCTGGATCACCAACACCGCGGGCAGCGCGCCGATGGCCTTCAGCAGCCTGACGATCCGCGGCCAGACCGGCATCCGCAGCAGCATCGACACCGACGTCCGGAACGTCACCTTCGAGTTCGGCTCGCAGAGCGGGGCGGCGCTCGATCTCGATGCAGGCCGTCACCGCGTTGCGGACAGCCGGTTCCTTCCCTCGGTCGATCGCGGGGCCGACGTCGCCGCGGGCGCGGAGTTGACCGTTGAGCGCTCGATCTTTGACGGCCTCTCCGACGCCGCGATCGTGACGGCCGGCAAGGTGACGCTGGTCAACGCACTGCTTGGCGCAGGCGGCGACGGCGTGCGGATGACGGCCGCGACCGCGAACGCGACGATTCGCTACGCGACGATCGCGCGCAACACCGGCTTCGGCGTCGACAACCAGCCGGGTGGAGCGGTCTCGATCGATCGCGCGATCGTCCACGGCAACAGCGCGGGCGACCTGCGCAACGTCGCCTGCGCGGGGGTCTCGTGGTCGACGATCGGCACAGTCAACTGCTCGGCAGTGAACAACAACCTCAACGCCAACCCGCTGCTCGAGCCCGACTACCGCCTCGGCAACGGCTCGCCGTGCCTCGACCACGGCCCGGACCCCAATGCCTACACGGGCGATCCCTCGAGCGACCTCGACGGCGGCCCGCGCCTGCTCGACTTCGACGGCGACCGCGCCGCCGAGAACGACTGCGGAGCCTACGAGCGGCCGGCAGCCTCCCCGCCGATTGGCGAGGCGCAGAACCTGCGCTTCGACCTCGACGGCGCGACTTTCCGCTGGGACCCTGTGCCGGGCGCGGCGCGCTACAACCACTACGGCGGGGACATCGCGCAACTCTCCTTCCAGAACTTCGGGGCATGCAGGAACGGCATCGATCCGAACCTGGCCGACACCCAGGCGACCGACCCCGCGCAGCCGATACCCGGAAAGGGGAACTTCTTCCTCGTCACGGCCGAGACCGCAGGCGGGGCCGAGGGGACGCTGGGCTTCGGGTCGTCCGCCGAGCGCAGCAACTACGCCCCCTGCCCCTGAGGGCGGGGGGCCGCCCGGGGGAAGCGGGAGCACCCGATGGGTTCGGATTGACGTCATCGCGGGTCCGGCGTACCTTCCGGCCCGTTCCAGTAAGTCGGGGGACAATTGAGTTCAATCGACTCTGCTGGAAGACCTTTCGGGGGACCGGCAGATGACCGTCACCACGGGCCCGTGCGGCCAGTTCGTAGCCTGTCTTCTGCTGGTGCTGGGCGGCGCCGGGATAGCTCTCGCGGACCCCCCTTCCGTCTCGAGCGGGACGCTGGTCCTCCAACTGCGGGCCGACGCGGCCACCGTCGCGATCAACGCGTCGGGGCACGTCACTTCCTGGACGGCGAAGAACAACGGCGCCCTGGTCCTGACCAGCACCGGAAACGCCCCTCAGCAGATCACCTTCAGCGCCACGGGGATGAACGGTGTCCCGACGGTCCAGTTCACCGATGCGACGGGCAACGACCAGTGGCTGCGCGGCGATCTTCCGACCGGGATCAACCTGACCGACGCGACGGTGTTCTGGCTGGGCTACTACGCAACGGCGCCGGACGGTTTCGGGAACTACGTGTACTCCATCGGGACGAGCGCGGGGACCGGGGCCTCGCAGCTTTCGCACCAGAAACAGGACGGCCGGGTCGAGATCTACAACGGCCAGACGACGTTCACGGGCGCGGACATCTCGGCGCGCGACGACATCTACACGGTGTGGCGGAGCGAGTACCGGGGCGGCACTCCGGCGCTGTCCCACGCCGCTTTCGCCGAGGGCATCGACCTGAGCGTCCCCGGCAACACAGTCGGCTACAACGTGAACCCCGACCCGCACCCGGTCTACGTCGGGGGCTGGCAGGGGTCCGGCTACAACATCGTCGGGAACGTGTCCGAGCTCCTCGTCTACCAGGGGGTCCTGACCGCGGCCGACGCTCTCGCGGTCGAGTGTTACCTGCACAGCCGGCGCGCCGGTGGCCCCGACGCGCCCGACTGCAACACGAACGGCGTGGTCGACTGCGTGGAGGTGAGGACCGACGCCGCGCCGGACTGCAACGGCAACGTGGTCCCGGATAGCTGCGACATCGCGGGCGGCGCAAGCCTCGATGCCAACACGAATGCGCTGCCCGACGAATGCGAGATCGTCCGGCTGTCCGTGAACACGACAAACCTCGTCTGGGTCGACATCGACGCCGCGGTCGCTATCGAGTACGACGTCGTGCGGGGCGGCGTGAACCCGCTCCGATCGACGGGCGGAGATTTCGCGGCGGCGACCGAGGCCTGTTTGGTCGACGACCACCCCGGTGCGAGCTGGCCGCACGGTATCAACCCAGTCGCCGCCCAGGCCTACTGGTACCTCGTGCGCGCGCAGCTCCCCACCGGCCCGCCGCTCACCTACGACACGAAGTCGCCGGGCCAGTCGGGCTCCCGTGACGGGGAGATCGGCGCAGCGCCTTCCGCCTGCCCCTAGCGAGGAGGGCGCTCGCCAGGAACGCGCGTGGGGTCGGAAACGGCGGTCCCCGGGACCACGGCTTGGCGGTGCGTCTGAAGCATCCGCCCCGAATCTTCTCATAAACTGTTCATAGTAAGCGGCTTGCGGGGAGGTCTCAGGCGGCTCGAAGAATGGCCTTGCCCCAGGCAGGAATAGTGATATAGTCCTCTATGTCACTAGATCTCCGAGGCCGCCATGACGCTCTCCCCCGTCCCCTCCCGCCCGCTCCCGCCGATCGAGCCCGGCGCCGTCCCCACGCTGCGCGAGGTGCGCCTCGCCCGCCGCGTCCAGGCCCGGCTCTTCCCGCAGCACGCCGTGACGGAAGGCTCGCTCGAGGCGGCCGGGTTCTCGCGCCCCGCGGCCGGCGTCGGCGGCGACTTCTTCGACTTCCTGCCGATCGCGCCGGGGCGGATCGCGCTCGCGATCGGCGACGCCTGCGGCAAGGGGCTGCCCGCGGCGCTGATCGTCACCGCGCTGCAGTCCGCGCTGCGCAGCCACTACGCGCTGCCGGCCGGCGATCTGCCCGCCCGCGTCCGCGCGCTCAACCGCCTGCTCTACGAGCTGACCGAGCCCGAGCACTACGCAACGCTCTTCCTCGGCGAGTACGACGACGCGTCGGGGCAGCTCCGCTACGCCAACTGCGGCCACCCCACGCCGCTGATCGTCCGGCGCGACGGCGCCGTCCTGCGGCTGGACTCGACCGGCGTCCCGCTCGGCCTCTTCCCGTCGTGGCGGGGCGACACGGAGACCACCGCACTCGAACCCGGCGACGCCCTGCTCCTGGTCACGGACGGGATCTCGGAACGGGTCGACGCGACCGGCGCCTTCGTCAGCGAGCAGCAGTTGGTCGAGGTCTTCCACGCGGGACGGGCCCGCGCGATCGACCTGCTCGTGCGCGAGATGGTCGACGGGATGCCGGGGGCCGGCGGGGCCTTCCCGTGCGACGACGCGACCGTGGTCGTCGCGCGGCGCCGGGCGGCGCGGTGAGGGCGCGATGCTGATCCACGTCCAGCCGGGCGACGAGCTGCCGATCTACCGCCAGATCGTGCGGCAGGTCCTGGACGCGATCGCCGGCGGTCGGCTCGCCCCCGGGGAGCGGATGCCGTCGCACCGCGAGCTGGCGGCGGAGCTGGTGATCGCGCCGCTGACCGTCAAGAAGGCCTACGACGAGCTGGAACGGGACGGCCTGATCGAAACGCAGCGCGGGCGCGGGACCTTCGTCAGCGAGCGCGCGGCACCGCCGGCCGACCCGGCCGAGAACCGCGAACGGCTGCGCGACGCCGCCGAGCGCCTGCTCTCGCAGGCCGCGCTGTGCCGCGTCCCGCTCGGCGACGTGATGACACTGCTCGAGGAGATCGAGCGGGAGAAGAGACCATGAGCGCTCTCCGTTTCGAAGACGTGCACCGCGCCTACCGGCGCGGGCGGGACGTGCTGGCCGGCGTGAGCTTCGCGGTCGAGCCGGGACAGGTCGTCGGACTGATCGGCGAGAACGGGGCCGGCAAGACGACCCTGATCCGGATCGCGATGGGGATGCTGGTCGCCCAGCGCGGGCAGGTGCGGGTCTTCGGGCTCGACCCGCGCGAACAGCCGGTCGAGGTCAAGCGCCGGGTCGGCTACGTGGCCGAGGACCAGATCCTCCCGCCCTACCTGACCGTCGGCGAGGTGCTCGCGCTGCACCGCTCGCTCTTCCCGACCTGGGACGAGCGCTCGGCCCGCGTCCTGGCCGAGCGCTTCCAGGTCGACCCCGCGGTCAAGGTACGGACGCTCTCGCGGGGACAGGCCCGCCGCGTCGCGCTGCTGTGCGCGGTGGCGCACCGGCCCGAGCTGCTGCTGCTCGACGAGCCGGCCAGCGGGCTCGATCCCGCGGCGCGGCGCGAGTTCCTCGAGACCTCGATCGAGCTGCTCAACGAGGCCGGGACGACGATCCTGTTCTCCTCGCACTACATGACCGACGTCGAG
>JALOKP010000004.1 GCA_025456425.1 Acidobacteriota bacterium
AGCTTCTCGACCGCCAGCACGTAGCCGATGTTGTTCGAGATCGGCGAGAGGTAGTCCATCCGGTCGGTCCACGTGATGAACTGGTGCAGCGTCTTGTTCTCGGCGATCTTCTCGAAGCCGCGGTGCAGGTAGCCGAGGTCGGCGCGGCAGCTCACGACGATCTCGCCGTCCAGCTCGAGGACCAGGCGCAGCACCCCGTGCGTAGCGGGGTGGCTCGGGCCCATGTTGAGCCAGATCGTCTCCCGGGGGGGGTGCGGGGCGGGGCTGTGGGCCTTTTCGCTCATGCGGCCTTCGTTGCGGCCGCGCGTCCAGCGCGCGGCGTCGGTCTCAGTACTTGAGGGGGAAGTCCTTCCGGAGCGGCCACTCGCCGAAGTCCTCCGGCATCAGGATGCGGCGCAGGTCGGGATGGCCGTCGAAGACCACGCCGAACATGTCGTAGCACTCGCGCTCCAGCCAGCCGGCGCCCGGCCAGAGCGGGACGACGCTCGGGACCTTCGGCTCGGGGCCGGCGTTCGCCTTGACCCGGAGGCGCACGTTGCGCGGCATCGAGTAAAGGTGCCAGACGATCTCGAACGGCTGCGGCCGCGCCGGCCAGTGCACGGCCGTGACGTCGGTCAGCATGTCGAAGCGGGTCTCCGGCGCGTCGCGCAGGAAGGCCAGCACGTCCTCGACCGCGTCGAGCGCGATCACGATCGTCGTCTCGCCGCGGAAGTCGGCGGAATCGAGCACCGCGCCCGGGAACTCGGCCTTCAGGCGTGCGACGGTGTCGGGACCGTCCCAGCGGCCGTACACGCGGGGCTCCCCGGATCCGGCGCCCATCTCAGCGGTCCCAGTCCAGGGCGCCGCGGCCCCAGGCGTAGGCAAACCCGGCGACCAGGATCGCGATGAAGACCAGCATCTCGATCAGCACGAACCAGGCGCCTGCCGTCCCGACCTGGTTCTTCAGCTCGACCGCCCAGGGGTAGAGGAACACCGCCTCGATGTCGAACAGGATGAAGAGCATCGCGATCAGGTAGAACTTGACCGTGAAGGGGTGACGGGCCGACTCGAACAGCCGGCTGCCGCATCACGATCGCGAGGCAGAGCAGGACCAGCAGCGTGAAGGTGTTGTAGGTCAGCACCATGAGGCGAGGGTTCCTCGGGGGTTGGCAAAGCGCCCAAAATCCACGCTGACAAGGCTTTGGATGCTACCAACCCGCGGCGGGGGGTGTCAATTCGCGAAACGCCGCGGAATGCGCGGAAAAGAGCGCGACGGCGAGCCCGGTGAAGGTCGCGAAGAGAGCGCGCCGGATCAGCGTGCCGAGCAGTTCGGGCTTGTCGAGACCGGTGGCTGAGAGCAGCGAAAACGCGTCGAGCATGGCCGCGATGGCGCCGAAGTAACCGAGCAGCGCGGCGAGATTAGCGACGAGCGCGAGCAGCCAGACGCCGCGCTCGAGCCGGCCGATCTCGCGCCCCGCGGCCGACTCGAGGCCGGCGTGGAGGCGGTCCTCGCCGGCCTCCCAGGCCGCCCCCGCGGCGTCGGTCAGGGCGGCGGGGCCGGGACCCGCGTCCCGGCCGCGGGAGCGGGCGATCTCGATTTGACCATCGTTCAGAAGGCTGGCGACGGCGCGCGCCTGGGTCCGGGCGTTCGCTTCGGCCGGCGGGCGCCGGCCGGACAGCAGAACGCCGGCCCGCTCCAGCGAAACCAGGACGGCGACGGCCGCGAGGACCGCGATCCCCGCCAGGAAGGCGCCGACCCAGCCGCCGAAGGGCATCGCCTGCGGCTCCCCCGGCGCGCCCCGCCCGTCCGCTCGACCTAGCGGGTGCTCGCCGTTCCCGCCATCGCCTGCTCCAGCGTGATCCCCCGCTGCTCGAGCAGGGTTCCCGTGACGCGGGCGAGGTTCGAGACGCTCTTGTTGTAATCGATCACGGCCAGGTTCTCGCGGGTCTCGGCGTCGCGCAGGTCCTCCTGGGTCTGGACCACGCGGAAGGCGATCGAGAGGCCGTTCTCGTAGCGCTTCTGCTCGGCCTCGACCTTCTTCTTCTGCAGCGCGACGTTGGCCCGCGCGGCCGCGATCCGCTCCGCGGCGGTCTCGATGTCGCGCACCGCCTGCCGGACCTCCACGCGGATCCGCTCGCGCTCGGCCTCGATCCCCAGCTGCTGCTGGTCGAGCGCGATCTTCGTGCGCGCGTACTGCGACCGGGCGGCGCGGTTGCCGATCGGGACGCTGAGGAAGAGGCCGACGCGCCAGGCGTTGTTGTCGGTGGTCGCGATCTCCTGGAACAGGTCGCTGCGCGAGTCTTCCTCGAACTGGAAGAAGTCGACCGTCTCCGAGATGCTGAACGGCTGACCGCAGAGCGCGAAGGGGTTGTTCGGATCGTTGTTGCAGAGGTACTGCGTGAAACCCTCGCTGGTGATCGTCGTGCTGCGCTCGTCGTAGTTGTAGTTGTTGCCGAAGGTCCCGTAGGAGAACTGCGCCGACAGACCGGGCTTCAGCTGGTTGTCGCGGTAACGCTCCTCGAGCACCAGGTTCTGCTTCCGCAGCTCGGCGGCGGCCAGTTCCGGCCGCTTCTTCATCGCGGTATCGGTCAGCGCGCCGACGTCGAACGACGGCTTCTCGAAGGCCAGCTGGTCGGTCGGGATGATCGGGCGGCTCCAGTCGGGGGAGCCCTCGGGGACATTCATCAGTTGCCGCAACTGGTCCTCGAAGGTGCCGACGAAGCCGGTGCTCGTGATCACCGACTCCTGGCGCGCGGCCACCTCGGCCTCGGCCGTCGTGACCTCGATCGGCGCCACGGTCCCGACCTCGACCTTGATCTTGGTCTGGCGCAGGAGGTCCTCGGCCAGGGCCAGCGAGGTCTTGGCGACCTCGACCTGGCGGCGCGCGCCGACCAGGTTCCAGTAGGACTGCTCGACCAGGTTCACCGTCGTCAGCAGGCCCGTGATGAGCTGCTGCTCACTGATCGCCAGGTTGTTCGTGGCCTGTTCGATCGCCGTGCGGTTGATCGACAGTCCGAAATCGCGGAGCAGCGGCTGGTTGTACGTGAAGACCATCGAGCCCTGGAAATTGTCAGGCACCAGCCCGAACCGGGAGGTCGCGAGCGGGCGGTAGGTCGCGCTGTCCTCGTTGTAGTTGAACGCCAGCGAGTAGTTGCCGCCCCACGAGATCGGGTTGAGCCACTCCGCCCCGACGTCCCAGCCCTCGGTCGAGAGCGGCGAGAAGTCGCTGGAGGGCTCCTGCTTCCGATAGTTGTAGCCGGCCGTCGCGTTGAAGCTCGGGTCGAACGCCGACTCGGCCAGCGTGATGGACTGTTCGACCTGCGGCGGGTCGAGCCGCTCCACCTTCAGGTCGAGGTTGCGCTCGATCGCCTGCGCGACCGCCTCGCCCAGCGAGAGCCGGAGAGGCTCCGGCCCGGCCTGCTGGGCCACGGCGGCCGGGGCGAGCGCGAGGAAGATGCCGGCGACGAGCAGCGTGAGGACGGTCTTTGGGACGTTCATGGGACGGTCTCTCCTGGGATCAGGGGCTGGCCGGTTCCGGGCCACGGGTCGAGCGCCCCGTGCTCCCGGGTCCGGATGTCGGAGACGATGACGCATCGCGGGGAAAAAGGGTTGCCCCGCCGAGCAACTCTTCCGACCGGTGGCAGGCCGCGCGATGTCCAGCGGTCAGCTCGCGGAGGACGGGCGGTTCGGCCCGGCAGCGGTCGGTCGCGATCGGGCAGCGGGGGTGGAAGCGGCAGCCCGGCGGGAGGTCCGAGGGGGAGGGGACCTCGCCCGGGATCGGCATCCGGAGCCGGCGCGCGATCTCGGGGTCCGGGGGCGGCGACGACGCGAACAGGGCCTGCGTGTAGGGGTGGAGCGGGCGGGCGGCCAGCGCCGCGGCCGGCCCCTCCTCGACGATCCGCCCCAGGTACATCACGGCGATCCGGTCGCAGAGGTGGGCCACCAGCGCCAGGTCGTGGGCGATGAACAGGTAGGCCATCCCGTGCCGGCGCTGCAGCTCGACCAGCAGGTTGACGATCTGCGCCTGGACCGAGACGTCGAGCGCCGAGACCGGCTCGTCGCAGACCAGGAAGTCCGGGCGCAGGGCCAGCGCCCGGGCGATCCCGATCCGCTGCTTCTGCCCGCCCGAGAACTCGTGCGGCCAGCGGTGCATCGCGTCCCGCTCGAGGCCGACCTCGGCCAGGAGCGCCGCAACCCGTTCCTCCAGGTCCCGGCCGCGCGCGACGCCGTGGATCACCAGCGGCTCGCCGACCAGGCTCTTCACCCGCATCCGCGGGTTGAGCGCCGCCCCCGGGTCCTGGAAGACGATCTGCATCCGGCGCCGCAGCCGGCGCAGGTCGCGCGATCCAAGGGCCCGGACGTCGATCCCGTCGAAGCGGATCGACCCGTCGTCGGGTTCGGTCAGCCGCAGGATCGTCCGGCCCAGGGTCGTCTTGCCGGAGCCCGACTCGCCGACCAGCCCGACGATCTCGCCGCGGCCGACCACCAGGTCGACCCCGTCGACCGCGCGGATCTCCGGTCCGCCGACGCCGAACAGCCCGCCTCCGCCGCCGAAGCGCTTCACCAGGCCGCGGACCTCCAGCAAGGGCCCGCCGAACGCCGCGCCGGGCGCGGTCACGACCGGACCCCCGCGGCCTGCGCGACCGGGCAGGCGACCCGCCGGCCCGGCCCGTCGGGGACGAGCGGCGGCACCGCGGCGCGGCACGCGTCCTGCGCCAGGGGGCAGCGCGGGTGGAAGGCGCAGCCCGGCGGGAGCTGGGCGAGGTCGGGGACGCTCCCCGGGATCGACGGCAGGAGCCCGCGCTCCAGGTCGACCCGCGGGACGCTGGCCAGGAGGCCCCGCGTGTAGGGGTGGCGAGGGTCGTCGAACAGGGCCTGGACGGGGGCCTCCTCGACGATCCGTCCCGCGTACATGACCAGGACCCGGTCGGCGAGCGCCGCCACGGCCCCCATGTCGTGGGTGATCAGGAGGATCGAAAGCCCCCGTTCGTCGCGCAACGAGCGCAGCAGGTCGAGGATCCCGAGCTTCAGCGTCGGATCGACCGCGGTCGTCGGCTCGTCGGCGACCAGCAGCTTGGGGCGGGCCGAGAGCGCCATCGCGACCAGCGCGCGCTGCTTCATCCCGCCCGAGTACTGGTGAGGGTACTCGCGCGCGCGCTGCGCCGGGTCGGGGATGCCGACGCGGCCCAGCAGGTCGACCGCTTCGGCCCAGGCCTCGCGCTTCGACAGCGCGCGGTGGGCGCGGATCACGTCGACGATCTGCGAGCCGACGCTGAGCACGGGATTGAGCGCGGCCCCCGGCTCCTGCGGGACCCAGGCCAGGCCGGCCCCGCGGAACCGCCGGATCGCCTCCTCGGGCAGCGGGAGCAGGTCGGTCCCGTCGAAGACCACCCGGCCCGAGACGATCCGGCCCGGGGGCGGGACCAGGCGGAAGAGGGCCAGCGCGGTGGCCGACTTGCCGCAGCCCGACTCGCCGACCAGCGCGACCGTCTCGCCCGTTCCGAGCGCGAACGAGACCCCGCTCGCGGCGCGGACGGAACCCCCGTTCCGGGGG
Organism: Acidobacteriota bacterium; assembly: GCA_025456425.1. Lineage (GTDB taxonomy): Bacteria > Acidobacteriota > Polarisedimenticolia > J045 > J045 > JALOKP01. The sequence continues at coordinate 5,535 of JALOKP010000004.1, forward strand.
AACTCGACGCCCAGGTCCTCGACCGAAAGCAGCACGCCCCGCATCGCCGCGAACATAGCACCGAGCGCGCGCGGCGCGCGTCAACAGACCGACACCGGACCCGGGCGGACGGCGGCAGCCCGTCGCCGCCCCGCCGCCGTGGCCCTGAAAACGCCCGCCCGACGGCCCCCCGCTGAGCACGGAGATTGCATCTTCTGCCCACGGAGCCCTGTCTCCGCGTCGTCCGGCCCGCGGGCCGGCGGCGGGGCGGTTCCGCACGAGAGGGGAGGCTTCGTGAGACTGCTGGCGATCGTTCCCGACCCGGCATCGGCCTACGGCCTGGGCGCCCTGCTTGGGGCGCTTCCGCCGGGGACGACGCGCGTCGTGGCCTACGGCCAGGCGACCGCTGCGGTCCTGCCGCCGGGGCTCGACGTCTTCGTCTACCCGGTTCGGGATGGAACGCGGCTCCCGGCCCCGTTCGTCGAGGCCCTGCTCGAGCACGAAAGGGCCGACGTCCTGCTCGCCCCAACCGGAAGCGTGACCTCCACGCCGGTCCCGACCCTGCTGGTCGATCTCGACCCGCGGGTCGCCCCCCCCGCGCTGGTCAGCGGCGAGGACCCGGCCTCCTGGACCTGGGTCGAGGGGATCACCGCCCTGCCGGAGCGCCGCCCGGCGCTGCTGCGGGCGGGGCTGTTCAGCGTCGACGTCCTGGCCGACTGGTTCGAGGGGCCGGGGCGCTTGCGGGCCGGCGCGGCCCCCGCCCTGATGGCCCGGATGACCGACCTGGCCGGGCTGCTCGGGCGTCACCGGGAAACTGATCGGCGAGGGGGCTCGCCGCCCCCCGCCCGCTCCCGCGCGGCGGTGGAGGTGGGGGACCTGGAGGGGCCCGGCGTTTCATTCGGGGAGACCCAGGCCACATCAAACGATTTGCCCGCGGGCAAATTTAATTTGACCGCGTCCAGACTCGTTCCAATCGAGATTCGCTCGGGTGACGCACCTGCCACCGCGGCGGGCACAGCCCTGGCGCTGCTCCCCGAACCGGCGGCAGCGGCTCCGGTTCCCGTGCCGGTGGCGGCCCCGGTCGCGTCCCAGGCCGCCGAGGCGTTCCGCGGCCGCCACACGGGAGCCCGGGCGCTGATCCTGGCCTCCCCCCTGGGGCTGGAAGGGCTCGCTCCCTCCGCGTGGGAGGGCGCCGTCCTGCTGGCCACTCCCGGGACACTGGCCCGCCTGGCGGGGTGGGACGGCCCGGCGCCGTACGTGTGCCTCGCCGCCCCGCCGCGCGAGCCGGGGGTGCTGGACTCGCTGGCTGCAGCCCGCGGCGTGGTCGTTTGCGACGACCACCTCGACGCGGCCGAACTCGCGCCGGCGGCGGCCGCGACCGTGCCGCTGCTCGACCTGCACCGCGCCGGAGGACCGGCGCTCGGCTGGTCGGACGACCTGAAGGTCGGGTTCTTCCCCGCGGGGGGAGACGCCGCGCTCGCGCTGCAGTGGGCGCACTGGCTCGGGGTCGCCGAGGTCGTCCTGGCGGGGGCCGACGCGGTCGAGGCGGGGCCCGGCTGGCTGCCCTTCCTGCGCGGCGCGCGCGAACTGCTCGAGGCGCGCGGTGTGACCGTGACGGTCGTCGACCCGGCGGGGCGGTGATCCTCGAGCGCGAGGCCGGTACGCTCGTCGTCCTGACGGGTGAACTGGACGACGGCACCCACACGGCCCTGCTCCGTGCGCAGGCGCTGGTGCGCCGCTGGCCGGGTCCGGTCGCGGTCGTCGCGCTGGCCGGGCGCGTCGATCCGCAGGACGTCGAGGAACTGTCGCGCCGCGCGCAGGTGATCGAAGCCGGGCGCGTGCTGGGCAGCTCGTTCGCGCCGGGCGCGCCGGCGGAGGCCGCAGCGGCCGTGGCGGCCGCGGCGGCGCTGCTGCGGCTGGCGACCGGCGGCTCGCCGCTGGCGCGGATCTACGCGCGGCTGGGGCCGCAGGAGTGGCCATTGCTGCAGGCCTTCGCCGACGTCGCCGCCGGCGTGCCGATCGACCTGGAGATCGGGCCGGAGGCCGGCGTGCCGGAGATCGCGCCGCTCTGGACCGCGGCCGACGCGCTGGTGGTGGCCGACATGGACCGCCGCTACCCGCTCTCCGCCGGCTCGCCCGCGCTGCCGGTGCGCGTGGTGCCGGACGGCGACGGCGAGGAGGCGATCGGCGCGCTGGCCGAGCTGCCGATCTTCGGCGGTGACGAGCGCGTCTCCGTGGTCGTCCCGGTCCGCGGGCACGCCGCGCTCGCGGTGCGGCTGGTCGGCAGCGTGATCGAGCACACGGCGGGCCTGCTCGAGGTGATCCTGGTCGACGACGCCTCGCCCGCCCGCTCGCTCGCGCTGCTGGAGCGGCTGGCGGTCGAGGACATCCGGGTGCGGCTGCTGGTCAACCGCGCGCCGCGCGGCCTGGCGGCCAGCGCCAACCGTGGCCTGGCGGCGGCGCGCGGCGACCTGGTCGCGCTGCTCGACGCCGGCGCCGTCGTCACGCCCGACTGGTCGGCCCGACTCGCGGCGCACCGCGGCCAGCCGCGCTGCGGCGCGATCGGTCCGCTGTTCAATCGCGCGGCCTGGCCGCAGCAGCTCGCGGGCGTGACCTACGACGAAACGACGCTCAGTGGGCTCGCGCCGTTCGCCGAGGCGCTGTCGCGTGGGCGAAGCGGGCAGGCGACGCCGTGCCCTCGGCTCTCCGGGCGCTGCCTGCTGATCCCGCGCCCTGCGCTGCGGCGCATCGGCGGGCTCGACCCGCGCTTCTTCCCGGCCAGCTTCGAGGACGACGACTGGTCCGCGCGGCTGCACTCGGCCGGGCTGGCGGCGTACCGCGCGGACGACGTCTTCGTCCACCACGACAGCGAGGCGGGCTTCGGGCTGGAGCCGGACGCGCGCGCCGAGGCGGCCGCGACCGGCTGGCGCCGCTTCAAGGACAAGTGGGGGCTCCCGCCGGAGCGCGACGCGCGCGACGGCTGGCAGCCCTCCGAGGTCTCCGGCATCTACGACCGGGCGCGCCACTTCATCGCGCCGTGGCTGGCGCTGGAGCCGGTGGGGGCGGGGGGCGCGGCGGGCGCGGAGGGCTAGGCCGGAGGCGCCGCCGGGCTCCGCCACCAGCGCGCGATCGCCGCGCCGGCCGCCAGGTAGCCGGCGGCGGCCAGGAGCGTCACGCCCGAGATCCCGACGTCGAGCGCGAGCAGCGCGGCGAGGATCGGCCCGAGCACCGAGCCGACGCCGTTGGCGGCCCAGGCCAGCCCGGTCGACGCCCCCTCTCCACGCGCCGCGAGCCGCGCCAGCGCGGCCGGGAACGGCACCCCCACCGCCAGCCCGAGCGGCACGACCAGCGCGATCGCCAGCGCGATCCGCGCCGCGTCGCCGAGCGCGAGCCCGGCGCGCAGCACCGCCGGGAGGCCGAGCGCGTAGAGCGCGACCAGCGCCGCGACCGCCCCCAGCATCGGCCACGCGCTGGCCTGCGCGGCCGCGCGCGGACCCGCCAGCAGGCTGCCCGCGCCGGCCGCCGCGAGCAGCGTGGCCAGCACGACGGCCGCGGCCAGCACCGGGCTGCCCAGGAAGAGCGTCACGCGCTGCATCAGCGCGATCTCGAGCAGCATGAAGGCCACGCCCAGCGCGGCGAAGTAGCCGGCGAGCGCGCGGGAGCCGGCTGCGGGCGGGCCGCCCGCGGCCGCTCCCGTCCGCGCGCCGCCGCGCAGCGCCAGCGCGAGCAGCGGGAGCGACAGCACCAGCGCCTGGAGCAGCACCGCGACCAGCACCAGGCGGCCGGAGAGGATCAGCGGGTTCTCCTTCCAGCCCGCGCCGAAGAGCTGCAGGTTCGACCAGCGCCCGAACTGGAAGAAGAACGGCCGGTCGTCGGTGGTCGGCGAGATGTCGAACGGGTAGCTCGCCACGAAGGCTCGGCGGTCGGGCGCGGACAGGTAGGCTGCGTACGCGGTCGCGGCCGGCCGCTCGGGCTCGTAGACGACGAAGAACCCGCGCTCGGCGGCCAGCGTGCGGGCGCGGGCGATCTCCTCGGGGGTGAAGGGGCTCTTCTTCACGACGAGGTTCGCCATCCGCCCGAGGCCGAAGACGATCAGGTGGCGCGACGGGGCGGTCGCGCCCTGCCGCCGCAGCGCCTCGTCGACGACGGCGACCAGCCGCAGCGACTCGCGCGGCGGGTTCCAGTCCCAGCGCGTCACGGTCAGCGCGCCGTCGGGGGCGAGGCGGGCGAGGTTGTCGCCCAGCGCCTCGACCGTGTAGAGGTAGCCCTCGGACAGGCTGTAGGCGCCCGATGCGCTGGCCGCCCAGGTGTCGATCAGCGAGAGCTGCACCAGGTCGAAGGTGTCCTTCGAGCGCCGCGTGAACGCGCGCCCCTCCGCCTTGTGCAGCGTCACGCCGGGGCGCTCGAAGGCGCGGCCGCCGCGCGCGGCGAGCGGGCCGCGCGCGAAGTCGATCACCGCGCCGTTGATCTCGACCGCGTCGACGGTGCGCGCGCCGTGGTGCAGCGCGGTCAGGACATCGACCCCGCCCCCGGCGCCGATGATGAGAACGCGCTGCGGGCGGAGCAGCTGGTAGGCCGCGGAGCCGAGCGTCCAGTCGAGCAGCGCCATCTCCGCCGGCGGGGTGTCTCCGAAATGCACGACCGGGGTGGCCGCGTCGCCGTCGAGCAGCAGGCGTGTCTCGCCCGGGTGCGGCACCGGAGAGCGCGGGTTGGTCGTCCAGGTGACCGGCGGCGTGTTCTCCACGACGTCGACGCGGGCGAGCGGGTTCCAGCGCGTGGCGGTGACCCGCGGCGCCTCGACACCGGGCGGCCGAGCCAGGAGCCAGCCGAGGGTCTTGCCCTCGCCGGGCCGGATGTCGAGGAGAGCCGGGGCGAACGGGATCGCGGCCAGCAGGGCCAGCGCGGCCGCCAGCGCCGGCGCCGCCGCGCGCAGGGGACTGCCGGCGCCGGCGACACCGGGATCCCCGGCGCTCCCGGCGCGCAGGATCGCGGCGCCGAGGCACGCGACCGCCGCCACGAGCAGCACCACCCCCTCGGCGCCGAGCGGCTCCAGCAGGGCCATCACCGCCACCGCGCCGGCAGCCGCCCCCAGCAGGTCGCTGCCGTAGACGGCCGGCGCGTTCGCCGCGAACCCCTTGAGCAGCGTGCCCACGGCGAGGCCGGCCGCGGTCAGCGGCAGCAGCAGGGCGACGTAGTACGAAAAGAGCAGCACCCACTGCCCGGCGCCCTCGCCGAGCCGTGTCGGATCGAGCGGCAGGCGCCCGATCAGCGCAACCGCTGCGATGGCGAGCCCGGCGAACGCCAGCGCGTACTGCGCGGCGCGGCGCGGCGCCGGCTCGGAGGCGCGCGGGACGAGCTGCAGCACCACGCCGCCGACCGCCACGCCGAGCAGCGCGACGCTGATCACCATGAAGGCGAAGTGGTGCCAGATCGAGAACGAGAAGATCCGCAGCAGGACGATCTCGAACGCGAGGATCGCCCCGGCGAGCAGGGCGATCGCGATCCGGACGGAGGCGTGGGCGGGGCGCATGGAGGGGAGGATAGCGAAATCAGGCCCGCTCCACCCGCCCCGCGGCCAGGAGCCACAGCTCGGCCCGCGGCGGCGGGTCGGGGAAGATCGCTCGCAGCGACTCGACGTAGCGGGCGAGCTGCGGGCGGTAGCGTGCGACGGCTGCGGCGAGCGCGGCGGGGAAGTCGGGCGCGCCGGGATCGGGCAGCGCGTCGGTCTTGTAGTCGGCGACGACCAGCGCGCCGTCCTCGGCGCGGTAGAGCAGGTCGATCGTGCCGACCCAGGCGCCGGTCGGCTGGTCGTCGGCGTCGCCGCCGGGAGCGGCGAGCAGCGGGACCTCGCGCCCCAGCACGCGGCCGCGAAGCGCGGCGAAGGCGGCGAGCGCGCCGTTCCCCGCCATCCGGTCGAGCAGCGCCTCGGCCTCGGCGCGGGCGCCGTCGCGGAGCTCGGGAGAGAGGTCGGGCGGCAGGTACCCCGCGAGGCGCGCGCGCTGGCGCGCGCGCTCGGCCGCCGGGTCGGCGGCCAGGTCCCAGGCCTCGAGCGCGCGGTGGATCGCGGTGCCGACGGCGAGGCGCTCGTCGCGCCGCGTGTCGTCGGAACCCGGCGCGGGCCCCGCCGGCAGGGGCGGGCCGGTCCCCGGCTCGTCCGCTTCGTCGCGCGCGGCGCGGACCGCGGCGTGGACTGGGGCGTGGACTGCGGCGTGGGCCGCGCCGGAGGGCGTCGCCGTGGCGGGGCGGCGCATGCGCGCAACCGCGTCCCGCCGCGCGTCGGCGAGCAGCGCCAGGTCGCGCACGGCGGCGGCCTCGGACGCCGCGGACGCCTCCGCGCGCGCGGCCGCGGCGGGGGGGCGAGGCGCCGCCGGGTCGCCCGCGGGCGCGAGGCGCCACGGGACGCCGTGCGCGTCGGTCGCGGCGCCGCCCGCCTCTACCATCGCGGCCAGCCCGTCCCCGCCCTCGCGCCGCGCCAGCAGTGACAGGTGCGACCCGGCGGGCGCGGCCCGGCCGGTCGCCGGGTCCGGCCAGGCGCCGGCCAGCACCATGCTCACCCGCGCGCGCGTCGCCGCCACGTAGAGCGTCCGGACCGACTCGGCCGCCGCGATCTCGGCCTCCTCCCGCTCCACCGCGTGGAATCCCAGACCGGGGACGCCGAGCAGGCGGATGTCCCAGCCGCCGCCGTCGCGGGGCGCGACGCGGTTGTCGTTCGATCGGCTGCCACGGGGTCGATTTCCGCCGGACCGGTGGCCTCCCGTGCGGTGGTGCAGGTCGACGACGAAGACGTGGTCGAAGTCCAGCCCCTTGGCCTTGTGGATCGTCAGCACGCGCACCGCGTCGAGCGTGTCGTCTCCCGGCGCCCCCTCGCGCTCCTCGCGCCCCTCGGCGACGCCGCCGCGCAACTCGCGCAGGACCCCCTGGATCCCTTCCGCGCCGGAGAGCCCGTCCAGCAGGCGGCGCAGGAAACGCTCCAGGTTCGCCAGGCGGTGCAGCCCCAGGTAGCGCGCCGCGGCGAACTCCTCGGCCAGGACGAGGGCCGCGAGCGTTTCGACGAACCGGTCCGCCGCGTCTTCGGACAGGGACCGGCGCAGCTCGGCGAGCGCGCGCACCGCGGCCTTCGCGGCCGCGCGCCAGTCGGCGACCCGGTCGAGGCCGGGGATCGCGGCCCGCTCGACCTCGCGCGCGACGGCGTCGATCTTCTCGTCGAGGCTCGCGAAGGCGGCGTCGGCGGGGCGGTCGAGGCGCCGCAGCTCTTCCACCGCCCCGCTGCTCCAGAGGCCGGGCAGCGCGGCGTCCGGGACGCCGCCCCACGGCGAGCGCAGGAAGGTGACCAGCGCCAGCTCGTCGAGCGGGTCGGCGATCGCGCGGACGAGCGCGCCGGCGTCGATGACCTCGCGCCGCCGAAAGTACTCGCGCTCGCGCTCGACGACGAACGGCAGCCCGCGCGCGCGCAGCGCCGCGAGGTAGGGCTCCAGCCCGGAGGTGGCGCGGAGCAGGATCGCGATCCGGCCCAGCGAGGCGCCCTCCCGGCGCAGCGCGTCGATCTCCGCCGCGACGGCGTCGGCCTCGACCTCGCGCGCCTGCCGGGCTCGCGTCGGCTCGCCCGCGTCGAAGCGGTCGCGCGACCACGACACCCAGTACTCCACCGGGGGGCGTGCGCCCTCCGGCTCCGGCGGCCGGTCCGGGGCGAGTTCCTGGAACGGCGCCTGCCTGTCGCCGTCCTCGACCAGCAGCGGGCGCGCGATCCGGGTCACCTCCTCCAGCACGGCGGGCTGCGAGCGGAAGTTCACCACCAGCGGGAGCCGCTCGCCCCCGGCCTGCTCGACCCGGCGCGCGAACTCCCGGTACGCCGCGAGGCTCGCGTGGCGCCAGCCGTAGATCGACTGCTTCGGGTCGCCGACCAGCATCAGCCCGGGACGCTCGCCGGACGGGCCCTCGAGCGCGAGCCGCCGGACGATCTCGCACTGCAGGCGGTCGGTGTCCTGGAACTCGTCCACGACGAGCTGGTCGATCTCGCGGCGCACCGCGGCGGCGACCGCGTCGCTGCGGAGCAGCACGGCCGCATCGCGGATCAACGCGGCGAAGGGGGAGATGCCGCGGCGGCGCAGCTCCTCCTCGACCTCTGCGAGCAGCGGGCGGAGCACCGCGCGGGCCGGGGCGAGGACGGCGGGATCGACCTGGCGCAGCGACTGCAGCAGGCCGTGCAGCGCGCCCGCCGCGGGGGCCAGCTCGCGGGCGACGGGCGCGAGCACGGCGGATTCGGTATCCGAGTCCGACGGGTCCAGCGCGCTCCAGGCCCGCAACTGCTTCAGCAGAGTCTCGTCCAGGCGCTCGGTGGCCAGGACCACGAGCTGCCCGGCCGTCTCCGCGCCCGCGGCGGCCGCTGCGACCGCGTCGAGCGCGTCGCGGAGCCGCGGACCTTTCTTGAGCCGTTTCGCTGCGGGGCCGGCGAGCGGTTCGCGGACGAGATCGGCGATCTCCACGGCTCGCCTACCGAGCTCCCGCGCGACGGCGTGTGCGCGCGCGTCGGACAGCGGGTCGTCGTCCAGGGCCTCGGGCGGCACGGCCTCGGTCGCGAGTTCCTCGAGCGCCGCCGCGAGCGCCGCCGGGCCGTGCCCCTGCGCGGCGAGCTCGATCCACCGCTCGTCGCCCGCGGGCCCGAGCGCCTCGGGCAGGCGGCGCGCCATCACCTCCTCGACCACGCCGGCGAGGAGCGTCCCCTCGGCGTCGACCTCGAAGGCCGGGTGCAGTCCCGCTTCGAGCGCCCGCGCCGCGAGCAGCCGGCGGCAGAAGGCGTGGATCGTCGCGACCTCGAGCCGGTCCTGCACGGCGAGCAGCGCCGCGGCGCGCTCGCGCCGGCGGTCGTCCGGCCCGGGGAGGTCGGCGAGCGCCAGGCCGACCGCGTCCACGCCGCGGTGCACACAGGCCAGCATCCGCGCGATCCGCTCCGCCATCTCGGCCGCCGCGCGGTCGGTGAAGGTGATCGCGACGACGCGCTCGGCCGCGCGGCGCGCGATCCGGTCCGGGTCCTCCCCGCCGCCGCCGCCGAGCGCCGCCGCCGCCCGGTCCCAGCCCGGCCCGAGCAGCCAGGCGACGATCCGCGACGCGACGACCGTCGTCTTGCCGGTGCCGGCCCCGGCGTCGAGCAGCAGCGGCCGCTCGAACTCGGTGCGCGCGACGCGGCGCGAGCGGTCGTCGTCCGCGCGGGCCGCGGCCAGTTCGGCGGGCGTCACGGGGCGTCCCCGGTGCCCAGCCGCATCACGGCGAGCAGCGCCGCCAGTCGCGGGTCCGACGGTCCGCCCGGGGTCCCGCCCGGGCCGGAGCGCTCGAGCGCGCCGCGGACGGCCGCGCGCCAGCGCAGACGCATCCCGCTGTCGTCGACGAGGCACGCGGTGCGCACCTCGCAGAAGGCGCAGGCGGGGTTGGGATGCTCCTCGAGGTCCTCGAGGCGCGGGAAGAAGCTCCCGGCGCGCGCGGCGCCGAGCAGCGTGGCGACGGCGCGCGGCAGCCCGGCCGTCACCGCCTCGTCGTCGGACGCGACCGCGGCCTCGACGAGCCGCGGTTCGTCGAGGTCCTTCAAGGACACGTAGCGCCCGATCTTCGGGCCGGGCCCGTCGGCCGCGGCGTAGGCCGCGCCTTGCAACAGCTCTCCGCGCGCGACCGACTGGGCCATCTTCTGGCGGCGCGTGTCGGACTTGACCGCCGTGAACGGCAGCTTCCCGGTCTTGTAGTCGGTCAGGACCAGCGCGCCGTCCGCGGCGCGGCGGTCGACGCGGTCGGCGCGGAAGCGCAGCGCGACCGTCCGTCCTTCGCCGGCCGCGATCGTCGCCACGCCGTCGACCTCGGTCCCGAGCAGGCGCGGCCCGTCGTCCGCCCAATCCAGCTCGATCGCGCGCTGGACGAACGGGAGCGCGCGCCGCGCCAGCGCCTCGTGCAGGCCGGGCAGCGTGATCCCGGCCTCGAGCGCGACCTTGCGCGCCGCGTCGCGCGCCGCGCTCTCGACGCTCGCGGCGGGAGGCCGGCGCAGCGCGACCGGCTCGGCGGCCGCCAACTCGACGAGCGCGTCGGGACGGCGCCCGGCCTGGTCCGCGACGAGGCGCTGCAGCGCGTCGTGCACCACGGCCCCGACGCTGGGAGGATCGGGCTCGGGCAGCGCCGCGCGCGGGTCGGGCGGCGGCGCGAGCCCGAGCGTCCGCTCGAGGAACGCCTTCCACGGGCAGCGCGCGAGGCGCTCGACGGCGGTGACCCAGAGATCGTCCGCAGCGAAGTGGGATCCGCCGGCGCGCGGCGCGAGGAAGCCGAAGAGGGGGCCCGCGCCGCGGCCCTGCGGCGGCGCGTCCCACTCCTCGAGCGCCTGCCGCCGGGCGCGCGCCAGCGCCGCGCGGTCGAGGCCGTCCAGCGCGCGCGCGGCAGCGGGCAGCCGGCGCGCCGCGTCGCTCCAGGCCAGCGGCGCGAGGCGCTCGACCAGCTCCAGGTCGCCGGCGAGCGCGGCGCGCTGCAGGTGTTCGGCGGCCGTCAGCGCGCGGCCGAGCCGCACGGTCCGGTCGAGCGCTTCGCCGCGCGGTCGCGCCACCGCGACCGGCTCCAGCGCCGGCCGCTCCAGCCGCAGCCGCTGTACGAAGGGCGAGGGGTCCAGCACCTTGCCGTCGTCGTCCGCGCGCTGCCAGGAGATCGTCACGACCGGTGCCGCGTCAGTGAGCTGCGCGAACAGGAAGCGCTCCTCCTCGCCGCCCCACGACTTCTCCGGCAGGTTCGGCAGCGCCGCGGCCAGCCGGCGCCGCGTCGCGTCGGAGAGCAGCGGGTCCTCGTCCTGCCGCCGCGGGAAGCGGTCGCGGTTGACCCCCGCGAGGAAGAGGCGGGTGAAGGTCAGGCCGCGGGCGCGCGCGACGTCGAGAAGCCGGACGCCGCCCCCGGCGCCGCCGAGCGCGTGGCGCGTCGCGGCCTCGACGCGCGGCCGGGCCAGCAGCAGGAACTCCTCGCGGGAGAGCGGCTCGCCGGGTGCGGCCTCCGCGCCGAGCGCGTCGAGCGCGCCGGCCCAGGCGGTCCCGGCCGCCGGATCGTCGGCGAGCAGGCCGGCGCCGAGCGCGCGCGCCGCGTCGAGGAACCGCGCCAGGGGCGCCGGAGAGGGCCACGCGGCGACGCGCTCCGCGGTGCCCCGCGCCGCGGCGAGCGCGTCGCGCAGGGCGGCCCCCGGGACGCGGCGGGCGCAGGTCTCGAGCGCATCGAACTCCGCGTCCGGCGGCTCCGCGCCGTCCCCGGCGCCGTCGTTCCAGTCGCCGTTCCCGTCCCCCTCGTCCGGTGCGTCCCGCGGCTCCGCGGCGACCGCCATCCGCACCGGGAGGCGGTAGTTCCCGTGGCCGTCCAGCACCGCCGCGAGATCCACGCGCGCGGCGTCCTCCAGCCGCGCCACGCCCAGCGCGCGCAGCGCGAGCCGCAGGTCGTGCCGGCTGGCCGCGCCGGCGACCGAGCCCTCCGCGGCGTCGAGCCAGGCGTCCACCGGAGCCGACCCGGCGCGCTCGATCACGACGAGCAGCGCCTGCAGCCGCCGCGCTGCCGGCCGCAGCCCGCCCGGCTCGTCGCCGCCCGAGAACGGCACGCCCAGCCGCTCGAACCAGCGCCGGAAGGGAAGCTCCCAGCCGTCGAGGCTGCGGACGACGACGCCGATCTGCTCGGGAGCGGGCGGAGGGGCTGTCGGCGGGGCGCTCGCGGGCGCGTGCAGCCACTCGCGGATCCGGTGCGCGATCTCGCGCGCCTCGGCGTCGCGGCCGGCGGCGTGGAAGAGCTCCAGCGTCGTCGCGCCGGCGGCCTCGGCCCGCTCGCGCGGCAGGCCCGTCAGCCCCAGCCGCGTCTCGAACCGCTCGCGGAAGGCGTTGCCGGGGTCGGGCGCGCCGTCGTCGCGCGCCGGGTCGGGCGGTTCGTCGAGCAGCAGCGTGGCCGCGGGGAGCGCGAGCAGCGCGCGCAGCAGCGTCGTCGCGGCGCCGGTGGCGTCGGCGAAGCCGTGAACGAAGAGCGCGCGGGCGGGGAGCGCGTCGGGGCCCTGCTCCGCGAGCAGCGCCGCCGCGCGCCGCAGCGCGTCGGCCGGGCGGCCGAGACCCAGCCCGCGCATCGCGGCGGCGGTCCCGGTCGCGCTGCGCAGCACCGCCGCGGTGCGCCGCGCCTCCGGCGTGCGGCGGGCGCCGCCCGGGATCGCCTCGAGCGCGGCGTCCAGCGCGGCGGCGTCGAGCCCCGCGCTGTCGAGGTCGCGCACGGACGCGGCGACCGCCGCGTAGCCGTCCTCCAGCGCGCCGAGCCGTTCCACCAGCGCGTCGTGCTTCGCCGCCTCGCGCCGCACGAGGATCTCGAAGAAGCCGCCGTCGGCGGGGGCGCGCTCGCCGGCGCGCTCGAGGATCTCTCGCGCGACGGCCCAGAGGGTCTGGATCCGCAGGCCGAGCAGCGTCGGCCCCAGCTCCCGAGCGAGCACGCGCGCGAGGTGCCGGCGCAGCGTGCCGGAGGCGACGATCAGCAGGACGGGGCGGGACAGCAGCGCCGGGTCGCGGTGAGCCGCGTCGAGCAGCGGGCGCAGCGTTGCGATCAACTGCCGCTCGACCGCGCGCGGCCCTCGGCCGACGATCACCCGTGGCCCGCGCTCTCCCCCATTCGCCATAGGGCGATTCTACGCCGGTGCGTTCGGCCGCTCAGGTCCCGGCCGGCATTCCGTCCACCCGCTGCAGCACGCGCAGCGCGCGCAGCGTGACCATCCGGCTCGGCCGGCCCGGGCGCTCCAGCGCGAACGGCCGCGGGGTGCGCCGGGGGTTGCGGGCGTACCAGGCCAGCATCGCCCCCTCGACGTCGGGGTGGACGGCGTCGAGCGGGAATCGTCCGTCGCGGCGCTGGCGGCCGCGCAGCCAGGACAGCGCCTCCCCCAGCCGCGGGTCGGCGCCGTAGCCGAGCGCGGTCATGAACTCGAGCCCGACCAGCAGGTCGTAGTAGTAGTGAACCGGGTCGTGCAGTCGGAACCAAGGCTCGTAGTGCGCCCCCTGCCGGTGCAGCGCGCGGGAAAGGTAGAACTCCGCGCCGCGCTCGACCGCGCGGGCCATCGCCTCGGTCCAGCGCTCGCGGGGATAGACCGCGAAGGCGCTCAGCGCCTCCCAGCTGTCGAGGTTCCGGCCCTTGCCGAAGCAGCTCCAGCCCCCCAGCCGGTCGGCGCTCGCGGCGAGCCACCGGAACGCGCTCTCCACCTTCGGGTGATCGGCGTAGCCGAACTGGACCAGGGCGCGCGCCGTGTTGCCCGTGACGCAGAGGTGACTGGTCGCCGAGGTCTCGGTGTTGAAGCCACCGTCCGCCCGCGCGAAGCGGCTGAGCCAGAGACGGCAGGCCGCGTCGATCCGCGGCTCGTCCCGCGTCAGGCCCAGCTGGGCGAGGACGAGCAGCATCCAGTTCGTCGAGAGGTACTTGGGCCGGTAGAGGGTCTTCTCGTCGTCCCACGAGCCGTCCGGGTGCTGCCGCGCCAGGATCTCGGCGGCCCAGCCGCGCTGCGGGATCGCGGCCTTCGCGCTCCGCACCGCAGGGTCGTGCTCGGGCCTCGCGAGCAGCGTGGTCAGTGCCAGGTATCGGATCGACGGCTGTTCGTCCTCGAGCAGCCAGTCGAGGACTTTCGTCGAGGTCGCGCTCTTCGCCATCGGCGTCCCTCCGCGCGCCAGCTTAGACCACGCTCCAGTCCCGGCCCTCGGGGTCCGCCCGCCGCGCCTCGCCGCGCTGCTCGAGGTGCACCAGGTGCGCCAGCGCCTGCATCCGCGCCAGCGCGGGAGGGGCGTCCGGGGCGTCGGCGTAGGCCTCGCGGGCCAGGTCCTCGAGCGGGCGTGGCGCGGGACCGAGCGCCAGCGCCACCTGCGCCTCGCGCTGCGCGCGGTGGGCCAGCGCGCGGGCCAGCGCGCCGCCGTCGAGGACCGGGCCGTGGGCGGGAAGCACCCGCGCCGCGCCCAGCGCGCGCGCCTGCCGCAGCGACGCCAGGTACGCTCCCATGTCGCCGCCGTCCGCGAGCGGGATCAGGATCGTCGACATCCCGCTGACCAGGTCGCCGGCGATCAGCAGCGAACGACCCTCGATCTCCAGTACGACGTGGCCCGGGGCGTGGCCCGGCGTGTGGTGCGCGACGAGCGTCAGCCCGCCCAGGTCGAGGCGCGCGCCGTCGGTCAGCTCCGGCCGTGCGGCGAGGTCCGCGTCGAGCGGGACGCGCGCCAGCGTCTCGGGGTGCGCCAGGACCGGCACCGCGAGCGCACGAGCCACCGCGGCGGCGCCGGCGACGTGGTCGCGGTGGTGGTGGGTCAGCAGGACCGCGTGCGGCTCCGCTCCCGTGACCGCGCGGCGGCGGGCGATCACCGCGAGCAGCGCCTGCAGCTCGGCCGGATCGTCGGAGCCGGGGTCGATCACGACGAAGCGGGCGCCGCCGGGCATCCAGACGTTGGTGTGGGTGGCGGGCGGGAGGGTGGCGGTCGCGACCGGGTAGAACCAGACGCCGTGCGCGACCTCGAAGCGCGGGGCCGCGGCGTCGGCCTCGTGGTCGGCACGCAGGCGCGCGGCGAGCGCGGCTGGGGCGAGCGTCGGCGGAGCGGTGGCGAGGCTGCGGAAGAGCGGCGGCAGCGGGGGCGGGGCGGGGAGCGTCCCGGCCTCCCAGCGCGCGACCGCCTCGGCCGCCGGGACGAAGCGCAGCTCCTCGATCTCGTCGGGGGAGGGGAGGCCGGGCGGCACCGTTCCGGCCGGGACGACCGCGAGGAAGAAGGGGCTGTGGTAGCGCAGCTTCATGAACGGTGGCGTGGTGCGCACGCCGATCGGGTGCAGATCGCCGGGGGCGACGCGCACGCCGGTCTCTTCCAGCAGCTCGCGCGCGCCGCAGCGGGCGAAGGCGCCGGGATCGTCCGGGCGGTCGACCGACTCGACGCGCCCACCGGGGCAGGCCCAGTGCGACGGGAAGAAGCGCGAGTGGCGCGAGCGCAGGCCGAGCAGCAGTTCCCAGCCGGCGGGGCCGCGCCGGACCACGGCGACGACGGCGCTGTCGATCGGCGTCGACGGGACGGCGGGGGAGATGCCGTCGGGGAGTTCGCTCACGCCGGGCTCAGGCGGGGGCCAGCCGGCCGGCGCGCGCCGCGTCGGCGACCTTGGCGAAGGCGGCGACGACGTCGCCCATCTCCTCCGCGCCGGCGAGCAGCGTCTCCTGTTTGACCCAGATCGTCGTGTCGCAGAGCCGCTGCGTGACCGGCAGGTCGTAGCTGGCGTAGGGGACGCGGATCGCGTCCTTCCACTTGGGGCCGCCCCAGTGGGTCGGGCGCTCGCCGTACCAGGCGAAGAGCCCCTGCCTGTAGAGCGGCATCGTGTAGCCGGGGTTGGCGGGGATCCCCTCGGCGTGCAGGGCCTTGATGACCTCGGCCTTCGGCGCCGGGATCGCGGCGGGGTCGAGCCGCACCATGAACATGTGGCAGGCGTGGGCGGTGATCCGCGGGTCGTCGTCGGGGACCAGGAGGCCGGGGATTCGCGCCAGCTCGCGCTGCAGCACCGCCATCGCGGCGCGGCGCCGCTCCTGCTGCGCGGGCAGGCGCTCGAGCATCGCCAGCAGGATCGCGGCCTGGAACTCCCCGAGGCGCAGGTTGAGGCCGGGGAAGTCGTGGGCGTACCACTCGCCGCCCAGGCGGCGGCCGCAGTTGTGGTAGCTCCAGGCGCGCTGGAAGGTCGCCTCGTCGTTGGTCAGGACGATGCCGCCCTCGCCCGACGAGATGTTCTTGCTGGACTGGAAGGAGAAGATGCCGGCATTGCCGAGCGCGCCGACGGGCGTGCCGCGCCAGGCCGCCATCCAGCCCTGCGCCGCGTCCTCGACCACCGACAGGCCGTGCCGCTGCGCGGCCGCCAGCACGCCGTCCATGTCGGCCGGCCGGCCGCCGATGTGGACCGGCATGATGCAGGTGGTGCGCTCGCTGACGGCGGCGTCGATCTGGCGCGGGTCGAGGTTGTGGGTTCCGGGCTCGACGTCGACGAAGACCGGGACGGCGCCGATCTCGACCACCGCCATCGCGCTGGCCATGAAAGTGTAGGGGGAGGTGATGACCTCGTCGCCGGGCTTGACGCCGGCAGCGATCAGCGCGATCTCCAGCGCGATCGTCCCGTTGCAGCAGGCCACGCCGTAGCGGGCGCCCTGCAGCGCCGAGTACTTGCACTCGAACTCGCCGACGCGCGGACCGCCGATCCCCCAGACCCCGCCATGCAGCGCGTCGAGCAGGGCTTTCTCGTCCGAGGCGTCGAAGGTCGGCCACTTGGGCCAGGGGCGGGTGCGGACCGGGGTGCCGCCGTGCAGGGCGAGGGTGTCGGGCATCGGGTGCGGTCTCCGGGGTGCGGGGTCGGCCCCGGCATCATGGGGAGCGGGGCCGGGGAGGGCAAGATGGGGCCGGGGGCGGGGTCGGGGCCACGCGGGGCGGCCGGGCGGGGCGCGCCGCGGAGGGGACCGCGCGGTCGGCCGGAGCAGGACCGGGGCGCGACGAATCGAAACGGAGTCCGGTCGAATGCACCGTTACGACAACGGAGCCACCCCGAGTGCACCTTCTCGGCGGCTCGAGGCCCAACACGGAGCGGTCCGGTACCCGGTGCAGCGCCTAAGCTGTTGATCCGCGAACGCGCGGCGGACTCTCCCGGGCCGTAGTGTGCACCCGACCGGGCTCCGTCCGCGGCGATGTGCATTCGACCGGGCTCTGTGCGGAGGGCGGCGCCTCCGCGACGGACCGGGAGCTTCACGGAGATTTGCGGTCTACCGCCGCGCCGCGCACCTCGCCCCACCCCACCCTACAATCCTCGCGTGCTGATCGACGCTCACGCGCACCTGGCCGACGCAGCCTTCGCGGAGGATCTGCCGGAGGTCCTGGCCGCCGCGCGCGCGGCGGGGGTGGCGCGGATCGTCGCGGTGGGGGAGACGCTGGAGGACGCGCGGCGGCTGATCGCGCTGGCGGAGCGGCACCCGGAGATCGCCCCCGCGGCCGGGCTCTACCCGACGCACCTGGATCCGGGCGCGCTCGAGGCGATGGAGGCTTTCGTGCGCGCGCACCGCGACCGGCTGGTCGCCGTCGGGGAGATCGGGCTGGACCGCTGGGCGGTGCAGGACGAGGCGCTGCTCGCGCGGCAGCGGGAGTTCTTCCTGCGTCAGGTCCGGCTGGCGGCGGAGCTGGACCTGCCGGTCAACGTCCACAGTCGCAGCGCGGGGCACCACGCGATCGCGGCGCTGGTTGAAGCGGGGGCGCGGCGCGTGCTCATGCACGCGTTCGACGGGCGGGCCGGGGCGGCGCTGGAGGGGGTGCGCCACGGTTTCTTCTTCTCGGTGCCGCCGTCCGTGGTCCGCTCGCGGCAGAAGCACAAGCTGGTCCTTGCGCTGCCGCTCTCGGCGTTGCTGCTGGAGACCGACAGCCCGGTGCTGGGGCCGGAACCCGGCGAGCGCAATGTCCCCGCGAACATCGGCGTCGCGCTGCGGGCCGTGGCGGAGCTGAAGGGGATCAGCGCGGAGGAAGTGGCCCGGGCGACGACGGCGAACGCGGTGCGGCTGTTCGGGGAGGGGGTGCTGGGGCGGTGTGGGTAGGCCGGAAAGGGCCGGTCCCCGCGGGCCCGGGTCTGCGCTAGGATGCGCCGCGTCAAGGTTGGTCCGGGGGACGGAACCCATGTACTTCCTGGAGGCGCGGGTCGGCGGCCGATCGGTGCGCTGGCCACTGCGCGATGCGTCGTACGTGGTCGGTCGCGAGAGCGGGTGTGAGGTGATCGTCCCCGATCCGCGGCTTTCCCGCCGCCACTTCCGGCTCACGATCGCGGGACGGATCTTCTCCGTCGAGGATCTCGGCAGCACGAGCGGGGTCATCTGCGACGAGCAGCGCATCGAACGGCAGCAGGTCGAGCTTGACCAGTGGTTCGCGGCCGGCGCGACGCTCTTCGCGGTGCGCGAAGGGGTGACGTTCACGTCGGTCGACGAGGTCCGGCCGGTGGGGTCGCTGGAAGGACCGCCTTCCGCCCGAGAGGGAAACGCTGTTTCCAAGCTGACCCAGCCGCCCCCCCACGGCGTCGCCGCGGACGGGTCGAATCGCGTCTCGGACCGAGCCGACTTGAGTGCGTGGCTCGCCGAGTTGGCGGGCGCCGTGGCGAACGCGCGCGACGCCGAGGATCGGATACGGTGGGCGCTCCACTTTGCCGCGCGGCACAGCGGCGCCGAGACGGTGGCGATCGTGCAGCGCGGGGGGAACGGATGGTCCGTCGCCGGGCTACACGGTGACTTGCGGGCCCCCGCCGTCGATGCGGCACTCGAGCTCCTGAGCGGTACGGCCGCGTTCTTCGTGCAACACGACGGCCAGTTCCTGCTCGGCTGTCCGGTCCACTCCGGCGCGGCCGACGGCGATGGGTGGATGCTGCTCTACCCATGGCGGGGCCCACGCGCACCCACTCCGGAAATCCTGCTCACGGCTTCGCTTTGTGGGAGCTGGCTCGATCTTCGAGGTGACGGATCGAACCGATCGGGGTCGACGTCCGCCTCGCCCGAGGCCGCCGGTGGCGGTTCGACGACCCAGCCAGCCGGCAACGGCTCGAAGCTGCACGCGCCCACGTTCCTGGGGAATTCCGCCGCGGTCACGGCGCTGCTCGCCGAGGTCGACCGGCTGGCGATCGCGGCCCTGCCGATCCTGCTGCAAGGGGAGTCTGGCACCGGAAAGGAACTCCTGGCGCGACGCCTGCACGTGCTGTCGCCGCGCCGGTCCGGCCCCTTCGTCGCGCTCAACTGCGCCGCGCTGCCCGCGGAGCTGCTGGAGGCCGAGTTGTTCGGGATCGAGCGCGGCGTGGCGACGGGCGTCAGCGCGCGGATCGGGCGCCTCGCGCAAGCGAGCGGCGGGACGTTGTTCCTCGACGAAGTCGGAGACCTCCCCCCCGCCCTGCAGCCGAAGCTGCTGCGGGCCATCGAGTCCGGAGAGGTCACGCCGCTCGGGGCCCCCGCGGCGCTGCGGATCGACGTCCGGCTCGTCTCGGCGACCAACCAGGACCTCGAGGACGGAGTGCGCCAGGGCCGGTTTCGATCCGACCTGATGTACCGCCTCGCGGGGGCGGTCATCCGCTTGCCCGCGCTGCGGGAACGGCCCGAGGACATTCTCCCCTTGGCGCGGGCATTCGCCCGCGAGGCCGCGGGGGCGCAGGGCCGGCCGTTCCGTGGGATCGACCTCGACGCCACCCGCATCCTGCTCGGTTGCGAGTGGCCGGGCAACGTCCGCCAGCTTCGCCACGCGATGCATCGCGCGGTCGCGCTAGCGGACGGCGCGATCCTCCACGCCGGGCTCCTGCCGGCCGATCTCGCGCCCGCGTCCGACGCCCTCCGCGGTGCGGCACTCCTCGATGCGCGCGGCGAGTTCCGTGAGGCGCGGGTCGCCTTCGAGCGGTTCTACTTCGCGAAGCTCCTGGAGCGCGCGGCCGGGAACCTGTCCGAGGCAGCGCGGCTCGCGGGTGTCAGCCGGAGCTTCCTCTACGAGAAGCTCGAGGAACTGGGGCTGCGGTGAGGTAGCCCCGTTGCGCCCTTGGCCGCGGCATCGCCCGCAAGGACACGCTCGAACGGCCGTCGGTGGGGCGGACAGGCCACACGGTCGGCCGTCCGCCGCGCCGGACGCCCTTCGCTGCGCGCGAGGCGTGCGCTCCGCGCGCGCCCGTTGCATCCCGCTCGTGCACGGGGACCTCATCCGAGCTCTCGCCCCTTCCAAGGCCCGGCACGCTCGTTGCACTCGCTTCACGCCGAGGCGCGCGTCGACGCTCTGCGGCGTCGTTCTCGACCAGCGGCGGTCGGGGGCGCGCGGCTCTCATCGACCGAATCCATGCTCACGGGGAGGACACCATGGGAAAGCGAACCTGGGTACTGACACTCATCCTGCTGCTTTCTTGTTTGGCGCCAGTCTTCGCACAGGTCGCGATACCAGACGCGCGCCAAGTCGTGCCGCTGACCGCCGAGCGCTACACGCTGGTCCGGCAGCCCGCAGTCAGCTGGAGCGAGGCCCGGGACGCTTGCCGCATCTCGGGAGGCCACCTCGCGACGATCCATTCCGAAGCGGAGAACGCCCGAGTCCAGTCGCTCCTCGGCGGCGTACTGGGCGCTTGGCTCGGCGGGACGAATCTGGATGGCGAGTGGCGATGGATCACCGGCGAGCCCTTCGACTACACCAACTGGGACCCGGGTGAGCCGAACAACGCCACCGGAGACGAGCACTACCTCCAGATCTGGAGTCCGGACTACGATCCGGCCAAAGCCGGAACGTGGAACGACAACGCGCTCGTCAGCCGCCACGTCGACGGGTACATCTGCGAGTACGAGTATCGCGTCTTCTATTCCTTGAGCGTCACCTGGGAAGCGGCGGACCTCGCCTGTCGGGTGACCGGAGGCCATCTCGCGACGCTCACGTCGAGCGCGGAGAATGCGCTCGTCACGGGCATGCTGCGCGGCTTCTCCGCCTGGATCGGCGGATACAAGGACCGGGGCGGGTTCTGGGATCTCGGCGGGACCTGGAGGTGGGTGACCGGCGAGCCGTTCGATTGCGAGACCTGCTACACGAACTGGTATCCCGGCGAGCCGAACAACTACGGGGGCCGCGAGAACTTCCTCGAGCTCGGGGGAGGCTTGTCCTATCCGGAGAGCTTCTGGAACGACAACGAGAGCCCGTCGCGCAACGTCCACGGGTTCGTGTGCGAATACGAGTAGCCGGGTGAGCGGTGCGCGGCCGGGGTACCGCCGTGACGGCGTACCCCGGTCGCGACTACTCGGGGTGCACCCGAGAGTACCCGGCGACATGGCCGCTTCGTGAGTTCCGCGCCGCCGCCGCGTGCCGCTCCGCTCCCGCCCGATCCCCCGCCGCGAGGCACGCCCGCCCCGCGAACGCCTCCGCCCACGGCAGGAGCCACCACTCGAGCACGCGCTCGCGGGCGGCCGCACTCAACCGAGCGAGTTCCGCCTCGATCGCGGGGAGGTTGTCCGGCGGCCGGCCCTCCAGCGCATCGAGGTACCCCGCGAGCGCCTCGAACGGCAGGACGTGCCCGGAGCCGCGGCCGGTTCGCGCGACGGCCAGCGCCGCGCGCGCGCCCGCAACGTCCGGCGTCGTGCGCAGCGCGTCGGCCATGGCGACGTAGAACGCGAAGTCCGGCAGAGCGCGCACGCGGAGAATCTGCGCCAGCAGCGCCACCGCGGCGTCGCCGCGCCCGGCGGCAAGGTCGACGACCGCGGGGCCGAGGAGGTCGTAGTAGCCGCTGCCGGGCCGCGGGGCAGACCGCACCGCCGCGACGAGGCGTTCCGCCTCGACCGCGTGCCCCGAGGCGAGCCCGGCGACGATGAGATCGAAGCGCACGGGGTCGCTGGTCGAGACGATCGACGGGGCCGATCTCGAGAACGCTTCGGCCTCAGGCCAACGCCCGAGGCGCGCGAGCAACTGAATCCGCAACCGGTAGTGACCGGGGACGGCCGGCTCGAGCGCGAGCGCCTGGTTGGTCAGCGCCAGCGCGGCGTCGAGGTCCCCCCGACGCATCCGCAGCTCGGCCGCGCGGGCGAGCGCGACGCCGGCCTGCGCGGTGCCGAGCCGGTTCTGCGCCGCGAACGCTTCGAGGTCCGACGCCGCCTGCCTCAGCGCGTCGTCGTCGCCCTCCGGTCGCAGCCGCCCTGCCGCGAGCAGCAGCGCGAGCAGGCGGCGCTGACGGTCCTCCCACTCCCCCTGCGACAACCCGGCGCGCTCTTTCGCGTCGACCGGCTCGCCCGTCCGCGCATCGAGCACGATTGCCTGTCCGTCGGGCGTTTCGACCCGCACGCGGTTTCCATCCGGGAACACGCGCGCGCGCCCGCCGCGCGACAGGAAGGTGTAGAAGACCGGCTCGCGGGGCGAAGGCAGGTCGAGATCGTACGGCGGGAAGCTGACGCTGGCCGCGCCAGGGAGGTCGCCGGCCGGCACCGCAAACACCGCCAGTCGCTGACCGAGCGGGTTGTTCTCCGCGGCCGCCACCAGCAGCGAACGCGGCTCCGCAGCGAACGGAGGTACGATCGCGAGATCCCACATCCAGCCTGCATGCGGCGTCATCAACTCGGTGCTTTGCGCGGAGACGATCGCGAGAATCGCCGGGTAGTCGTCCTGCTTGAGCGAGAACGCGAAGCGGGGCTCTCCGGCGGACGTCGGCGGGAGCGCGAGCAGTTGCTGGCCGCCGAATGCGGAGCCATAGAGCGGGAAGAACGCCGGATACGTGGCTCTTTCACCACCCAGAAGCCCTGGCGGATCGAACGGCTCGACGCTGCCCGTCAGCAGGTCGACGCGGGCCAGGGCTGACCAGAAGCGGGAAGGCATCTGGTTGGCCTCCGCGTTGAGCAGCACGAGCTGCTCGCGCGGCGAAAGCGCGTTGGCGCGCCACGGCAGGGCGGCTACGGCCCGCGCGTCGCCGAAATCGAACTGGCGCAGGGGCACGCCGGCCAGGCTCGCCGCGGCGAGCCGATTCTGTTCGTCGATGCGCGGCCGCACCGGCAAGAAGAGCGCCAGCGCCAACGGGGCGCCGACGGCGACGGCCGCGGCGGCGATCCGCAGCCTCCGCGACCGTGCCCAGCGAGAGACCCCCGCGCCGAACGGAGCCCGCCCCCGCTCCAACGTGTCGATCGCAGCGCGCGCGTCCCGAGGCCGCCGCGCCGGCTCCTTCTCCATCAGCCACGCGGCGAGGTGCCGCAGCCAGGCTGGGACGCCGGGCATCGCGCGCCGCGGGTCGGGGAGCGCGCGGCCGATGTGCGCCGTGAGGATCTCCACCGCGGAATCGCCCGTGAACGGCGGTGCCCCCGCCAGCATCTCCCACAACACGATCCCTGCGCTGTAGATGTCCGACGCCGGGCCGATGGCCCGCTCGCCGCGCGCCTGCTCGGGCGAGACGTACTCCGGCGTGCCGACGAACTGCCCCGTCGCCGTGAGGGAAAGGTCGTCCTCGGCGCGCGCGAGGCCGAAGTCGAGCAGCACGATGCGGGGCTCGCCGGCATCGACTTTCGCCAGGAAGATGTTCGCGGGCTTGACGTCGCGGTGGATCCCTCCCTGTTCGTGCAGGGCGCCGAGCGCGTCGAGGAGCGCGCGCAGGATCCGCACCGCCTCGGCCGGCGCGAGCCGCCCGGCGCGCGCCATTCGCTCGCGCAGCGTCTCCCCCTCGAGCAGGTCCATTACCAGGAAGAGCAGGCCGTCCGACTCGCCGATGTCGTGCACGCGGACGATCCCGTCATGTCGAAGACGCCGTGCGATCCGCAACTCGCGCTGCAGGCGCGCCAGCGGCTGGGGCCCGTCATCGCCGCGGGGGAAGAGGACCTTCAGGGCGATCGGCTGGCCGGCGACCTGGTCGAGTGCGGCGTAGACCTCGCCCGCGCCGCCGCCCCCGAGCCGCTCCCTGATCACATAGCGCCGGGCGAAGAGCGACCCGGCGCGCAGCGCGGTGAAGCGCGACAGCCGCCCGTCGCACACCGGTTCGGCCGGGAGCGTGGGCGGGCACTCCGGCACCTCGCTGTCGTCCTGATTCCGAGGAACTCCGGGAGTCTCTTTCATCGCAGCAGTGCTACGGGATCCGCCGGCCAAATGCAACGGGGGCAGCCCCCGGCTGTGCTACGCTTCACCTGCCGCGCCGCGACACGGCGCGACGCCCCGGGGGGCCCCGCCATGTCGTCGCGTCGCTCGGAAAAAGAACAGCAGATCGCCGCCGTGTTGCTCATCATTTTCGCGTCACTGCTGCTCGGGATGGTGATGCTGGAGTTCATCCTGGTCGGGACGAACCCGCTCAAGCTGACGCTGGGCGGCGAGTTCATCAACAAGTCGCGGATGGACTACGTCATGCCGCTGTTCATGGGTTACCTGATCATCGGGGCGGCGGGGTTCGTCGGGACGCTGGGGCTGGTCGCGGTCTACGGGCCGGAGGGGCGGCTCGAGACCGAGGTCGTCAAGCTCTCGGCCCTGGGGTACTTCCTCACGTCGTACTGGCTCTGGTCGGCGGTCTTCGTGGTCCAGCACAAGATCACGCTCCTGGCCGAGAAGCCGACCGATCCGCCGGAGTGGCTGCTGCAGATCTACGACGCCTCGGACGCGCTCTGGGCGCTGCCGTCGTGGGGGGCTCTGGGTTGCTCGCTGCTGCTCTACGCCGGGCTCTGGCTGCTGCTCGGGCGCGGCGCGACGCTGCTGCCGCGGGTCGCGTCGTGGGCCTTTCTGGCGCTGGCGGTCTCGCGCTTTCTCGACCTGATCTACGTCGGCACGCGCGGCAGCGGCGTCGTCAATCGCGGCGGGTTCGACTTCGCGATGCTGAACGACAGCTTCTTCATGATCGTGCAGATCGTCGCGTTCTTCCTGGCCGGGGCCGCGCTGTTCAAGGAGAAGGGGGTCTTCAAGCGGCAGAGCCGGGCGTAGGCTCGTCGCGTCGGGTGTGCGCGTGGCGCAGGACGACCCCAGGCTGGTCGAAGCGCTGCGGCTGCTGGTCGAGGCGGCCGAGGCCCGGGCACGCGCGCACCCGTGGTCGCACCTGCTGCGCGCCGCCGACGCGCGGCTCGACCTTTCCCTGCGGCTGCCGCTGTTCGACGCCGGCGGGCGGCTGGCAGAGGAGACGCAGGCGCTCCAGGGGGAACTGGAGGACGCCGTCGCCGCGCTGCTTTCCGGCGCCGCCGCCTTCCAGCCGGGGCGGGTCTACTGCTTCCGCTGCGGCCAGGCGGGGTGCGCCCACGCCGCGACCGACGACCCGCGGGCGGTCTTCACCGGATACGGCCCGACCGGCACGCCACGCTTTGCCGACTTCTTCCAGGTGCTGGTCAGCCGGCGGGACCCACGGATGGAGACGCTGGCCTCCGGATCGCCGCAGCTGGTGGTGCTCGAGACCTCCGGCGAGACGCTGATGGGGGAACTGCTGCCGGTCTATCGGCAGGGGCGCGAGGAGGTCCAGGTCCACGGGCAGGTCGCGGCCGGGTGGTACCGGGTGCCGGACCCGTCGGGGCGGCCGACGCTCCTGGCGGTGACCTTCCAGGTGGCTTCAGGGAAGCTCAAGAGCGGGCAAAGACGGTATTTTTTGAACGTGATCGGATCCGGGCCGGAAGGCGAGACGCTGGAACACCTCCACGACCGGCTGGGACCGATCCCCTGGTCGGGGGCGGCCCGCTGGGCGCAGTCGGCGCTGGCCGAACTGGAGCGGGGGGCCCGGCGCCGCGGTCGCGCCGGGGAGGAGGCCGCCGCACGGCGGATCGAGGGGCTGCTGGGCGGACTGGCCCGGCGCCTGGAGCGGGGGGAGCGGGCGCGGGAGCGGCGGACACGGCACGCCACGGTTCGGCACGAGGAGGGCTCCCGACCCACCCGGATGGCGGTCGCCGACGCGGCCCGGGCGGCGCAGGACGAGGTCCTGTTCGACGTCCGGAAGGGGACGATCGTCGTACTGGGCGAGCGCGGGCGGGCCCACATCTTCAACCTCGAGGGGCGGCTGGTGACGTCGGTCCGCTACCACCCGGACGCGATCTCCCGCCGCCGGGAGGCGGGGATCTGGCGGCCGGCCTCGCCGGCGGAGATCGAACTGGTGAAGAATCGGACAGCAGCCCCCCGGCAGGACGGGACGGGCTGAGCCACCGGGCCCATATTGTTTTTGGGCCCAACGCTTTGGCGGGCGGGACGGGGATCGGTCCGGTGTCGGAAACGATCCACTCCGCACCGCGGGGACCGGGGAGATCGCCATGCTCGACCCGAGGACGACGCGCCCGATCGATCTGGCATCGTGGAACGCGGGGACCGCGACCCGCCCCGTCAACGGCCGCTTCCTCGTCGACGCCGAGGGGACGATCCTGGCGTTCGATCGCGGGGCGGAGTCGTTCACGGGGTGGACCGCGCTGGAAGTCGTGGGGCGCGGGCCCGGGCTGGGGGTCTACACCGAGCCGGACGACGACGGCTTCCGCCGCTTCGAGCCGCGGCCGCTCTACGAGGGGACGCTGGGACCGGTCTCGCGCGCCACGCCGCGCACGCTCTCGATGTGCGCCAAGGACGGCGTGCGCTGGCAGGTCGACGTGATCCTCACGCCGGCGGCGGCTCCGCCGGGCGCGGTGACGGTGGAGTTGCTGCGCGCGCGCGGCCCGGCCGGGGCGACGGATGCGGCCGCCGCCCCCAGCGCCGCGCCGGCGCACGCGCTCGAGCGCTGGCCGGGGATCGACGCGCTGACCGGCCTCCCGAGCCCGGTGGAATTCGAGGCGCGGCTGGCCGACGTCTTCGCGCTGGCCCGCTCGGAGGGGGTGCCGTTTTCGCTGCTGCTGGTCGAGGTCGACGGCTACGACGCGTTCGTCGAGGCGCTCGGCCCCGGGCTGGGGGACGCGATGCTGCGCCACGCGGCACGCGTGATCCACGGCGCGGTGCGGGGACACGACATGACGGCGCGGCTCGACGGCGCGCAGTTCGGCGTCCTGCTCGAAGGAACCGGGCGGACCGCGGGGCGCGCGGTCGGCGGCCGAGTGCGGCAGGCGGTCGAGTACCACCCGTTCGAGGTCGACGAGGGTCGCCGGTTGCGGCTGACCGTGACGGTCGGGGGCGCCTGCTATCCCGCCGACGGCGACACGCTCGACGAGCTGGCGCGGCGCGCGCGCGAGGCGCTGGCCGAGGCCCGGCGGCTGGGCCGGAACCGGGTCTGGATCTATGCGCGGCGGCCGCGGCTGCGGATCATCACCCCGGTCTACGTCGAGGGGCAGGAGCACGATCCGATCGGCCTGTCGTACGACATCTCGAACTCCGGGCTGTTCGTCGAGTGCGAGCCGCGGGTGGCGGAGGGGGCGCGGCTGGGGCTCCACTTCGGCGTTCCGGGGCAGACCGAGCCGGTGCGGGTGATCGGACGCGTGGCGCGCGTCAGCCGCGGCGGCGAGTCGTCGCCGTCGGGTGGGCCGGGGCTGGGGATCGAGTTCGAGAGCTACGGGCAGCGCGACCGCACGCTGATCGAGAGCTACCTGCGCGAGGGGCTGGCGGAGGACTGAGGGGCCGGGCTCACGGCTCCTGGTGCCGCTCGCGCAGCTGCGCGCGCTGCAGCTTGAAGAAGTAGCGCACCAGCGCCTCGCGGTCCGCGGGGTGGATCGACTCGTAGGCGACGCCCATCCGGAACAGGCCGACGGGGCGCTGCACGCCGTCGGGGCGCGCCGCGAACGCCACGCGGCCGACGCAGCGCACCGTGGCGGTCGGCTCGCCGAGCAGCGTCAGTTCGATCTCCAGCGGCGTTCCCTGCGGGAAGCGCTGCGGCAGGTCGAGGCCGGTGCCGCCGGCGGAGATGTCGACCGCCTCGCCCGCGATCCACTCCGCGGGAGAGCCGAGCGGGATCCCCAGCTTGGTGGCGATCAGTTCGAGCGTCCGGTCCATCTGCTCGACCCGCTCGACCAGGTGCGCCAGGGCGGCCTGCTCGTAGGTTGCCGGGGTGGTGCGGGCGCCGCCGTCGCCGGGGGCCCGGGGGGCCCACGTCGACTCGAGGGCGAGGCGTCGAGCCAGCTCGTCGGCCTCGTGGTCGGAGAGGGGGCGGACCCGGGCCGGGATCCGGACGCCCATCCGGGGGTGCTGGCGCTCGCGGGTGAAGGAATCGGTGGTCACGCCGGAGAACTTCGCGTCCGGGGGGCGGATCGTCCAGTCAAGGCCGCCGCGGTGCGGCCGATAAGTCGGTCCGGGCGGATTTTCGCCGGAGGTGCGATGACGCTGTCGCAGACCGTGCTGGACGAGGCCGAGGACCTGGCGCGCGCGCTGCGCGACGCCGGCCGCGAGGAGCGCGAGGCGATCGCCCTGGGGCGGGTGGAGGCGTTGGAGGGGTTCAGCGCGCGCCGCGGCGCTATCCTGGCGCGGCTGGCGGCGCTGCTGCCGCCGGGGCAGATGGCCCCGGGGCCGGTGCGGGCCCTGCTCGAGGAAGCGCAGGACGAAGCCCGGCAGTCGCTGGCGATGCTGCGCGCGCTGCGAGAGCAGATGTTCGAGCGCGTCCCCTCCTAGCCCTGAGCCGCGCGTCCCTCCAGCCACTTGCGGCGGTTGGCGACGCGCGAGGTCTTGCCGCTCGAGGTCTTGATGATCCAGCGCTCGCTGAGCACGTCGACGAAGCTGACGGTCAGCGACATCTGCTGGGTGATGGCGCGGCGGATCTGGCGGCCGACCTCGGCCTTGACCTCGGGGTCCTCGCTGTCGATCTCGGCGACGACGGCGATCAGTTCGGTCCCTTCCGCCTCGTCGGGGACGCCGAAGACGGCGACGCGGCCGGGGCGGACGCCGGGGATCGTGCTGACGATCTCCTCCAGGTCCGCCGGGTAGATGTTCTTGCCGCCGTTGATGATCAGGTCCTTGAGGCGGCCGACGATGTAGAGCTGGCCGTCGGCGAGATAGCCCATGTCGCCGGTCAGGAACCACTCGCCGCGGAACAGGTCGGCGCTCAGGTCGGGGCGGCGGTGGTAGCCCGTGAAGAGCGATCCGCTGCGGATCGCGACCTGGCCGACACGGCGCTCGGGGAGCGGCCTGTCGTCGTCGTCGCGGATCTCGATCGCGACGCCTTCGAGGGGCGGGCCGCAGGAGACGTTGATCACGGCGTCGGAGTGCGCGGGATCGACCGGCGCCGCGACCTGCTCCAGCTCGAGGCGCCGGCGGTCGACCGCGTCGTAGACCAGCGGGTCGCCGGTGCGGGTGTGCGCGGCCATCAGCGTGTTCTCGGCCAGGCCGTACGCGACGCCGAGACGGTCCCGGGTCACGCCGAGCGGGCCGAAGCGCTCGAGGAAGCCCTCGAAGCTGGTGTGGTAGACGCGCTCGGAGCCGTTGACGAAAGCGCGCACGCCGGCCAGGGACAGCCCTTCCAGGTCGCGTTCGCGGACGCGGCGGACCAGGTGGTTGAAGGCGAAGTTGGGCATGTTGCAGAAGGTTGCGCCGTACTGGCCGATCGCGTGGAACAGGATCGCCGGGTGCCGGACCCAGTCGAGCGGCGACATCATCACGACCGGCACGCCACAGAGCAGCGGCATGACCGCGCCCAGGATCAGGCCGCCGTCGTGGTAGAGCGGCATCCAGTTGGCGACGACGTCGTCCTGCCTGACGTCCATGCGGCGGGCCAGGGCCGCGAGCTGGACCAGGACCATGCGGTGGGTCGTGGGGACGCAGCGCTGGTTGCCGGTCGTGCCGCTGGAGGTCTGGACGTAGGCCAGGTCGTCGGGCTGCGCCCGGTGGTCGGGCGCGGGGACCGCGGCGCGGGCCTCCGGCAGCGCCTCCAGGACCCGGCTGAAGCCGGTCACGGGGCAGGGGATCCGGTTGGCGAACTGCTCCGCCAGGGCGTCCGAGGTCACGAGGGCGCGGGCGTCGATGTCCTTGATCAGCGCGGCCACGTTGGCCATGTAGATCTCGGGGAAGAGCCGCTCGTTGGGAATGGTGTAGATCGAAGGGACCGCGCCCATCAGGAGCAGGCCCCAGAAGGAGTAGAACAGCGACATCGTGTCCTCGTGCGCGACGAGGACCAGGTCGCCGGGGTGGATCCCCACCGCCCGCATCGCGGCGGCGTAGCGCCGGGCGGTGATCGCGAACTCGGAGCGGGTGGTGCGGACCGGGTCGCATCCGGTCTCGATGTAGGTGATCGCGAGCGAGGCCGGGTCGATCCGGGAGCGCTCGAACGCCTCAATCAGTGTCGCGGAACGGTCGAGCGGCTCGTAGTCGATCGGCGGGGAGGTGGTCATCGGGGGGGCTCCTCAGCGGCCCTTCTGGGCGCTGGCGAGGACGCAGGCGGCCATCTTCTCGACCGAGTCCATGTTGTCGACCGTCAGCTCGGTGTCCGGGACGTAGACCTTGAAGGCCTTCTCGACGAAGACGCCGATCTGGGCGATGGCGAAGGAGTCGATCAGGCCGCCGGTGACCAGCGGCTCGTCGTCCCTCAGGGGGTAGTTGGGGTTGCGGATCAGCTCGCGGCAGATGAAGGTCCGGAGCTGGTTCTTCAGTTCCGCGGAATCGAGCATGCCGGGCCTCCGGGGGGCCGGAATTGTACGGTGATCGACCCCGGGGATGGGGACTGCGGTCAGATCCGGCGCTCGCAGCGGTAGCGGCGGGCGGTACCGGGCGGACCGAGGCGCCAGGTCAGGCCGAGCGGGGCGCGGCCTGAGACGGCGAGCGAGCCGCGCTCGTGCAGCGCGGCGTGGTGGGCGACGCAGAGCGCGACGCGGTTCTCGGCGTGGTTGCCGCCGCCGCGCGAGCGGAAGACGACGTGGTGGTCCTGGAGCGTGGCGCGGGCGGTGCAGCCCGGGGCCGTGCAGCGGAAGCCGTCGCGGCGGTAGACGGCGTCGCCGGGGCGGCGCGGGAGGGCGCGCGGGTCGTCCCAGGCGATCGCGGCGTCCTCGAGCAGGGCCAGCAGGCCGACCCAGCTGGGGACGCGACGGGCCCGGACGGAAAACGTCCGGGCCGCGAGCACGGAGGGGAGGGCGGGGCCGGGGGGCCAGGGTTCGGTCCAGGGGACGGCGTCGGCCATCCGCGAGAGACCGCGGCGGGCAGTCTCGATCGCGGCGAGCAGGTCGTCGGCGAGGGCCTCGGGCAGGCGCAGCCGGAGGAAAACGTCCGGGCTGGACTCGAGTTGGCGGATAGCGAGCAGTCCGGCCTGGAGGACGCGGCGGCGGGCCAGGCCGGGCTCCCGCCGGAGCGAGGCGGCCCAGGCGGCATCGGCGAGCGGGAGAGGCGGGCCGGAGCCGGCGGCGTGCGGGGGCGGGCCGTCCTGGGGCCCGGCCTCCGCGCCCGCGTCGGCCTCTGCCGGCAAATCGAGCGCGCGCCGGGCCAGCGCCCGCGCTTCGTCGCGCAGCCGCTTGACGGTGGCTTCGCGGGCGCGATCCAGCCACGAGTGCTCGACATCGTCCGGGACCGGCCCGCGCCCGAGCGTGCGCAGCACGACCAGCAGCGCGTCGAACGCCAGCTGCCCGCGCTCGTAGGCTGCGCGAAGCTGCGGCCGCGACGCGAGCCGGCGCGCGACGAGCACGCGGTCCTCGAGCACCGTGGCCGGAAGCCCGAGCCGCGATTCCGCGTAGTGACCGACGCTGGCGAAGCCGAGCGTGGTCCACGCGCCGCGGCGCGAGAACTCGAGCACGATCTCGCCGAGTCGGCGCATCAGCGCATCCTCGAGCGCGACCAGCCGGGCGAGCTGGTCGTCGAGCAGCAGCGGCCCGCCTTGGCCTGCGCCGGCGGCGAGCAGGCGGTACTCCGCGAGCGAGGACTCCGCGCGGCGCAGCACGTCGTCGAGGCCGGCGTCCGGATGGACATCGGTCGCCACCGGCAGGTGGCCCCGGCGGCCGGCAGCTCGATCGAGCCGGGCTTCGCGCGCTGCGCGCTGCGCACCCGGGCTGTGCAGCGCGCCACCGGCGCGCGCGCGGCACCGCCCGCGGGCTGCGCCCGTGAGGTCTTCCGGCTCTGCACCGCCGCTTCGCCGGCGTGCGATCCCGAGGGCGCTCGAGCCGCTGCACCAGCCCAGGTGGTCCGCGCGGGGATCGTCCGCCGCGGCCGGACCGGCATCGCCCGCATGGGCTGCGGCCGGACCCGAGAGCGCCTCGGCCAGCAGCGCCTCGAGGGCTTCGGCAAGAGAGCCGTTGCGACCGGCCAGCGCGCGGTAGAGGTCGACGACCTCCTCGAACGCGGCGCTCACCGCTGGCGGCATGCGGATCTCTATCAGGCAGCGTGGCTCGTCGCCCGGCTCTGCGTCGAGCCTGGGTGCCGGGAAGGGCCCGGCGGGGAACGGTCCTGCCGGGAAGGGCCCCGTCGTATCCCCGATCTGGGTGCTGGCCGCGAGCGCGGCCCGGACCTCTCCCCGCAGCACGCGCAACGGCGTCTGCCGCGCACGCGCGATCCAGAGTTCCAGCGCGTCCTCGCGGTGGTCCGCGCGGCTCTTCTCCGCCGGCCGCTCGGCCGCGGGGGGCGGCGGCAAGTCGACGAGCTGCGATTCCCAGCGCGCCAGGAGGCGCCCCACGAGACGCGCCGACTCCGCACCGAGCGGCGCGCCGCCGTCCTCTCCCGTCAGCGCGCGTGCCAGCCGCGGGAAACGCTCCAGCGCCTGTCCCAGCTCGGCGAGTTGCCGAACCCAGCGCCCGGTCCGGCTGTAGCGCTCGCGCGCGTGGTCTTCCAGCCGTGCCGCGCCGCAGGCCCGCCAGCCCCGTGCCGCCACGAACGCCGCTGCTGCGCGGGCTATTGGCCGCGTCAGCCGGTCGTGCGCGACGCGCAACTCCAGCGCGAGCCGATCGAGCCGCAACAGGCGGGCGGACGGTGCGGGGAAGGCTGCGGCACCGGGCTGGCGATCGGAGCCGGACGAGCCGCCGCCGGGCGCGGGGCGCGGCCGCGCAGCGCTTTCGCGCACCTCGACGGCGAGCGCAGCCGGGGCATGGCTTGAGCGACCAGGAGAGGTCCGCCACGGAGCGTGCCACGCGGTGCGTGCCGCTCCCCGCGCCCAATCGATGAAGACCTCCCCCCTCATGCTCCCACTATATCACATACCACACAAATCACCACAATTAATCCGCGCGATTCCCGCGGGGCGTCCCACCTGCGGGAATCCCGCATCAGGGAGGAACCGCGAACTCGGTGGTGGCGAGATCAGCGGAGAGACGAGGCGGGAGGCGCGGCGCGGTCGGGGCGAGCTGCGCGAGCACAGGGGACGTGGTGCGGAGGACGCCGTGCGGATGGGAGGTGGTGCATGACCACGGAGAGAATGGCGGTGGGGCGCCGCGTAGGCGGCAGACGCTGCGGGAGCAGATCCGCTGGTCGCGCTGTCGACCCGCCCTGGCGCCCGTCGGCGGCCAGACGCCAGCCCGGACCCGTCACGGATCGCCGGCCGCGGCCGCGGACCTGCCCGTCCTCCCGGCCTGGATCATCCATGAAGGGCCGGCTTAAACCGCGGAGCCGACCGTCGCGCCGGACGGTTCGCCCGGCCCGGGCCACTGCGGTACTGCACGAGTACGGCGGCGGGCCCAAGCGGGACGGATGCGCCCGACCTGCCGGCCCTCTTCGCAGCGTCGCTCCGGGGCCGCGTGAATAATCCGGGTTAGCGAACGCTCCGGGGCCGCGTGAACGATCCGGGTTGACGAACGATTGGGGGCTAGGAAGCCGCCGCGACCTGCCCCTCGGCCGGCCGGCGGACGCGCTCCGCGCGCAGCGCCTCGATCGCGCGCCGCGCCGCCTCGCGCTTGCGGCTGCGCACCGCGCGGAAGCCGACGACCTCGCTTCCGCGCTCGAGTGTCGCGACCAGCCGCTCGTAGTCGCCTGAGCGTCCCGCTTCGTCGACAGCGGCGAGGAACCAGGCGAGGAACTCGTCGTCCTCGCGATTCCAGCCGCGGCCCCAGTTCCGCAGGAACGAGCCGGAGGCGACCAGGCGCAGGACCCACGGCGGCGCCGCGACGGGGATCTCCCGCTCGCGCCCGAAGAGGGTCAGACGCGGGCGGACCAGGAAGGCATACCGGAGCGAGTCGCCGCGGGCGGGGTCGATCCCGTAGCGCAGTCGGTCGCGCTCGAGCTTGGCCGGCGAGGTGAGCAGCCGCGCGACCCAGAACTCGTCCTTGGGCGTCATCAGCCGGAAGAAAGCCCGCAGCGCGGCGCGCGTCGCGCGGAAGCCGCGCTCCGCGCCGTCGCGCGTCATCACGTCGCGCAGGTGAGTCAGGAACCGCTCGGCCAGCCCGGCGCCGCCGTAGCGCACCAGGTCGCCCAGCGCGTGGGCCGCGTACCGGCGGTCGGCCTCCGGGAGCGGACACTCGGCGCCGGCGCGCTCCGCGATGCGTCGGTAGGTGGCTGCCAGCGCGGTCCCGCCGCCGCGCTCGCGCTCGATCACGGCGGCGCGCTCGGCCACGACTGCGGCGAAGTCCCCGACCGCGCCGCCGCCCCGCCCGGCGCCGCACGCCGCGCCATCTGCTGCGGTCCCGATCGTCGTCGCGTCCTCCGCCCCGGCTGCAGTGCCCGCCGCCAGTTCCAGCGCCAGCTCGCGTCCGCGCCGGAAGGCGCGCAGGTTCGCGGCGCGGTCCGCAGCGCGCACGCCGCTCTCGATCGCGCGCACCAGCGACGCTTCGCTCAGCGGGAGCCATCCGTTCTGATAGGCGACGCCGAGCAGCATCACGTTGACGAAGAGGCGCGAGCCCAGCTCGGTCTCGGCCACGCGCGAGAAGTCGGCGTGGAGGCTGGCATCGACGCGCGTGCGCGCGCGGAGCAGCGCGGCCAGCTCCTCGGTGTCGAGCGTGTCGCGCGAGGCCTGGGACAGCACCGTCTGCTGCGCGCCGAGGTTCACGACGGCCCGGGTCCGGTCGCGGTGCGCGACGCGAAGGTTGCCGCCGGGGTGGACGCCGCGGCAGGCCTCGAGGAGGTCGATCCCCAGCAGCAGGTCGGCGTCGCCGTAGAACTCGAACGGCGAGTCGGGCGGGGTGCCGCGCGAAAGCACGAGATGGCCGTAGACGCCGCCGTTGCGGATCGCGAGACCGTTGCGCGTCACGAAGTGGGCGTGGCAGCCGTCGAACTCGCCGGCGCGCGCGACGATCCCGGTCAGCACGCCGATCCCCATCCCGCCGACGCCGCCGAGGTAGGCCGACCAGGTCGTGCCGGGCTCGATCGCCGGGGCCGCGGGGGGTGGCGGCAGGTCCGGCAGGCCAGCGGCGGTGGTCCCGCCGGCTGCGGCCGAGGAGCCCGCGCCTGCGCCTGCGCTGCCGGCACCCGCACCCACGACCCCCGCGCCCGCGCCGCCCGCGCCTGCGCTGCCCGCGCCTGCGCTGCCCGCGCCGCCCGCACCCACCCCACCCGCCGGCGCCTTGCGCCGGATCGTCAGCCGCGCGAACGACGGGCAGGCGCGCGTGCGCGAGCAGGCGCCGTCGTCGATGCAGGTCGACAGGTCGGTCGCGATCTTGGGGCCCAGCGCGGTCTCGACGACGGCCAGGCCCGGGCACGCGGTCTGGTCGACGCACTCGAGGCAGTTGTCGCAGACCTCCTCGTCGATCCCGATCCGGACTTCGCGTTCGAGGAAGCCACGCTCGGCGACCAGGCGCTTGCGCTCGGCGCTCTCGCGGCGGTGCGCGGTGATCGCGCACTCCTTGTCGGAGATGATGACCTTGACGCCCGGCGTCCGGAGGCACTCGGCCATCAGGCGCTCGTACTCGTCGCGCTTCGATGGGTCGATTCGCCGCAGCATCAGCCCGTCCGGGACCATCCCGCGCAGGATCCGCTCGATGTCCTGCGTGCGGGTCGGGCGGCCCATGATGTCCTGGGCGTTCTCCGCGGTCGGCTGGTGGCCGGTCATCGCGGTCGTCTTGTTCTCCAGGATCACGTAGGTGATGTCGAGGTTGTTCTTGATCGAGTCGGAGATCGCGACCAGGCCGGAGTGGAAGAAGGTCGAGTCGCCCATGAAGACCATGTGCGGGTTCTCGACGAAGGGGCCCATCCCCGCGCCGGCGCCGCCGCCGAGCCCCATCCCGACGTAGTTCTGCATCAGCTCGGAGTAGGGGGGGAAGCCCAGCATGGTGTGGCAGCCGGACTCGCCGTGGACCACGACGTCGAGCGGCCGCGAGGCGCCGCCGGCGACCGGCAGGCCCCCCGCAAGGCGCCGCTTCAGGTCGCGCGCGACGACCGCGGTGTCGCGGTGCGGGCAGCCCGGGCAGAAGGTCGGCGTGCGGCGCGGGATCGCGTCCGCGGCGGCGCCGGTCTCGCGGACCTGCGCCAGCCGCTCGACGATCCGCTCGCGGCGCAGCGAGGGGAACCACGCGCCCCACTCGAGCAGCTCCGGACCCAGGACCTCGAGCACGACCGAGGGGTTCATCCCGCCGACCGCCGGGAAGCCGGGCCGGCCGCCCGCGAACTGCTTGCCCCACAGCTCGGGCGCACGCTCCAGCTGGCCCGCGCGCACCGCGTCGGTGATCGCGGCCAGCGCCTGCATCTCGACGAAGGCGCGCTTCTCCTCGACCACGACCAGCCGCTCGACGCGCGCCGCGAACGCGACGAGCTGCTCGGCGTCGATCGGGTAGGTCAGGCCGAGCTTGAGGACCGGGACCTCGCCCCAGATCCCGGCCAGCTCGAGCACCTTGCGCAGGTAGGCCGACGACAGGCCCGAAGTCACGAAGCCGACTGGTGCGCGCCCCGCCGGTCCGAACTGCCGGTCGAGCCCCAGCGCCCGCGCCCGCGCGTGCAGCCGCTGACGCCGCCCGGCCAGGCTCGCCTCGCGCTGCGTGATGAAGGGCGGGATCATGATCACGTCGCCGGTCGTCACGCTCGCGCTGACGAAGCGACCGCGCTGCACCGCGTTGACCGGTGGCGCGGCATTGGGCCGTGCGATCACCGTCCCACCGCCGTCGGCCTGGTTGGTCGTGATGACGTAAGTGACCAGCAGATCGGCCGCGCCCGAAAGCTCGAACCCGGCGCCGACGAAGTCCTTGATCTCCTGCAGCGAGCCGGGCTCGATCACCGGCATGTTCAGGTGCATCGACAGGAAGCGCGAGTCCGAGTTCACCTGCGTCGACTCGTTCCACGGGTCGTCGCCGGTGACGACCACGCCACCCCCTTCCGGGCGCCGGAACTCGACGAGATTGCCGGTCGCGAGCGCATCGGAGGCGACTTGGTAACCGACCGACTTCATCACCGCCAGCGCGCGCAGGCCGGCCTGGCAGGCGCCCGACAGCCGGGCCGCGGCCAGCGCCTCGTTGTTGGCGATCTGGGCCACGACCCCGATCTCGGCCAGGTGCGGCGCGATCGCCTCGATCGTCTCGAAAACGCCCGAGATCGGCGAGCCGGGGTAGCCGGTGAGGAGCGCGACGCCCCCCTCGAGCGCGCCCTTGACCAGCAGCTCGTTGCCGGTCAGGCCGACGACGCCGTTCCCCGCGAGGAAACGGGGGTCGACCCGGCGCTTGGGGCGGTTTTCTGGGGAGGCTGACTGGTTCATTCGTGGTTGCGGGGCGCCGAAAGGGCCCGTGCGGTCCGGGATTTACGCAGCATCAGATCAGTCTATTACAGGGATCCGGGCCGTCCCGCACCGATTTCTTCGCGGGGCCGGGGGGGGTGCCGTGGCCGCGAGGCCGCAGCGCGACGCCGGCGCGGCGCCCCGGCGGCGGCGCGGAGCGGCCGCACCCGGGGCCGGGCTGCTATCCTCCCGCCCCATGATCCGACTGCCCCGCCGCCGCCTCGCGCCGTGCGCGCCCCCGACGCTGGTTCTCGCGCTCTCCCTGCTCTGCGCCGCGGGCTGCGGCGGCGCTGGACGCGGTGACGCGCCGACGGTCGTGCTGGTCACGATCGACACCCTGCGCGCCGATCGCGTCGGCTGTTACGGCCGCGCCGACGCCGGCACGCCGACGCTCGACCGGCTGGCGGCGGAGGGGGTGCGCTTCGACGCCGCGCAGTCGACCGCGCCGATCACGCTGCCGGCCCACGCCTCGATCCTCACCGGGCGCTCGCTGCCCGGCCACGGCGTACTCTCCAACAGCGGCTTCGCGCTGGCGCAGTCGATCCCGAACCTGACCGAAGTCCTGCGCGGGGCGGGCTACGCGACGGGCGGCTTCGTCTCGACCAAGCTGCTCTCGGCGAAGGCCGGCTTCGGCCACGGCTTTGAGCAGTTCGACGACCGGATCACGCTGGCGCCGTCGCGCCGTGGCGGAGTGACCGGGTTCCCCGAGCGTGCGGGCGACGAGACGCTGGCCGCGGCGATGGCGTGGCTGGCGACCGTGCCCAAGTCGAAGCCCGCGTTCCTGTGGGTCCACCTCTTCGAGCCGCACACGCCGTACGCGCCGCCGCCCGAGCTGGCGGCGCGCTACGCGAGCGACCCCTACCAGGGTGAGGTCGCGGCGGCGGACGCCGTGCTGGGACGCCTGCGCGACGGGCTCGACCGCGCCGGGCGTGGCCGCGTGCTGACGCTGGTTGCCGGCGACCACGGTGAGGGGCTGGGCGACCACGGCGAGGCGACGCACGGGATCTTCCTGTTCCAGGAAGTGATGCGCGTGCCGCTGATCGTGCACGGCCCGGACTGGGGCGTCCGGCCGTCGGTGGTCGACGCGACCGTTTCGCTGACCGACCTTGCGCCGACCGTGCTGGAGCTGGCGCAGCTCCCCGCGCTGGCGGGCGCGGACGGGCTCTCGCTGGCAGCGGTCGTCACCGGGCGCGGTCCGGTCCCGGCGCGCCCTGGCGTCTTCGCCGAGAGCCACATGCCGCAGATCGAGTACGGCTGGTCGGGTCTGCGTGCGCTGGTGCAGGGGAAGACCAAGCTGATCCAGGCGCCGCGCTCCGCGCTCTACGACCTGGCGGCGGACCCTGGCGAGCGGAACGACCTGGCCGCCGCGCGCGCGGCGGAGGTCCCGCCGTTGGTCGAGGCGCTGACCGACCTGCGGCGGCGGGCCGTCGCCGCGGCCCCCGCGCCGTCGGACGCGACCGCCTCGGTCTCCGAAGACCAGATGAAGGACCTCCAGGCGCTGGGCTACGCGGCCAGCGGACGCTCCGCACGGTCCGGCAGCGGCGACCTGGTCGATCCCGCCGCGACCAACCCGCTCGATCGCCAGGAATTCGTCGGGCAGTTCTCGAAGGCGATGGACCTAGTCCAGGCTGGCCGGCCGCGCGATGCGCTCTCGATCTTCGAGAATCTGCGCCACGGGGATCCGCGCAACGTCTCACTGCTTCACCAGTACGGCCAGGCGCTGATGCTGACGGGCTTCGTCGACAACGCGCTGGAGATCTTCCGGATCGCGGTCGAGGCCGACCCGTCCTACGCGCTGGGCTGGCAGCGGATCGGACAGATTCTCGACGCGAAGAAGGACCTGACGGGCGCGGAGGCCGCCTATCGCAAGGCGATCGCGGCCGGTCCCGACATGCTCCAGGCGCACAAGGCGCTGGCCGGGCTGCTGATCGAGACCGGGCGCATGGACGAGGGGATCGCGGCGCTCGAGGACGCGCAGCGGATCGATCCGCTCGACGCCGGGGTCAAGCGCGACCTGGAGCGCTTCCGGGCCCAGCAGGCGCGGTAGCGAAACCGGGGACAGCTACCGTAAGTCGGTAAGACGGTCTATCCGGGGACAGCTACCGTAAGTCGGTAAGTCGTGAGTTGCGGCAACTGTCCTCACATCCCCGAGGGCGCGCTAGCTCCCCTGCGGGGTGCAGACACTGGGCTGGCCGACGCAGGTATAGCCGGGCTCGACGAGGCAGGCGGCGGAGCAGCCGTCGCCGGAGTTGGCGTTGAAGTCGTCGCAGGTTTCGCCCGGGTCGAGCGCGCCGTCGCCGCAGGCGGGCTGCGGGGTGCAGACACTGGGCTGGCCGACGCAGGTATAGCCGGGCTCGACGAGGCAGGCGGCGGAGCAGCCGTCGCCGGGGTTGGCGTTGAAGTCGTCGCAGGTTTCGCCCGGGTCGAGCGCGCCGTCGCCGCAGGCGGGCTGAGAGCTGCAGGATGCGACGCTCTTCGCGCGACAACTCGCCACTCCCAGCGGCCGCTCGGTGCCCGCGCTCGCACTACCGTAGGAGCCCCCATTCGTCCCGTTGTGAGGCACGATGAAGTAGTACCGGCTACCCGTAGCCGCCGCGATCGTGACGCCCGTCGCCCCGCCGGTGGAGCAGAGCACAGGCACGTGGGTCGTGAAGTTCCCCAACATGCCCTCGTACACCTCGTAGTCGGTGTCCGTCACACGGCACGACTGGTCCCAGTTCAGAACCAGCCCATCCGGCGCCGACGGGCTTCGCGCGATCGTGAACGGGGCACCCGGAACCGTCGCTCCGGTCGGTACGGCGCCGGCCGGTAGATGCTGCGGACCGGCGGCGTTCGACACCGACGAGAACAGGAGGCCGGAAGCCAAGGCCAGGACGAGCGCAGTACCGACACGCAGCAGAACGAACATCGCGGCCCCTCACTAATGGAAATCCTCGGGGAGGTAATTCGCCCATCGAGCGAGGAGGGAAAGCTCCTCCGGGGGTGTATCGATCCCGGGCCCGCGACTGACCAGTACGTTCTCCGGCGGCCACCGCTCCGGGCACAACGGCCTTCCGTCCTTCCGAAGTGCGGTAGCTGTCCCCGGATAGACCGACTTACCGACTTACGGTAGCTGTCCCCGGATAGACCGGCTTACCGACTTACGGTAGCTGTCCCCGGTTTCTTAGGCGTCGTAGGTGGGCTGGCCGCGCTGGATCCGCTTCAGTTTCTCGACGAAGGTCGTGCGCTTGAGGTCCAGCAGCTGCGCCGCGCGGGCCTTGTTGCCGCGGGTCAGTTCGAGGCTCTGCAGGATCAGGTTGCGCTCGATCTCGGAGACGACGCTGCGGAAGTCGAGGCCGTCCTCGGTGACCTGCACGGAGCCGGCGGGGGCCAGCGACTGGCCGTCGAGCTCGACCGGCAGGTCGGCGGCGTCGACGAAGGCGCGGCCGCCCGACATCACGGTGGCGTACTCGATCGTGTTCTCCAGCTCGCGCACGTTGCCCGGCCACTCGTGGCGCATCAGCACGCGCATCGCGTTTTGCGACAGCTCCTTGGCCGGCAGGCGGTTGCGCGCGGCGTACTTGGCGACGAAGTGCGCCGCCAGCAGCGGCACGTCCGAGCGCCGCTCGCGCAGCGGCGGGACGAAGACCGGGATCACGTTGAGGCGGTAGAAGAGGTCCTCACGGAACTCGCCACGCTCGACCTTCGCCCGCAGGTCCTCGTTGCTGGCGGCCACGACGCGGACGTCGATCGGGATCGCCGCAGTGCCGCCGACCCGCGACACCTGCCGACTCTGCAGCACGCGCAGCAGCTTGACCTGGAGGTCGGGTCGCATCGTCCCGATCTCGTCCAGGAACAGCGTGCCGCCGCGCGCCAGCTCGAAGCGGCCGGGCTTGTCGCGGTCGGCCCCGGTGTAGGCGCCGCGCACGTGGCCGAACAGTTCGGACTCGATCAGGTTCTCGGGGATCGCGCCGCAGTGCACGGCGACCAGCCGCCCGCTGCGGCGCACCGGGTGGTGGTGGTGCAGGGCGTGAACGATCAGCTCCTTGCCGACGCCGCTCTCGCCGGTGATCAGCACCGTGCTGTCGACCTGCGTCACCTTGTCGAGCAGCTGGAACATCCGCTGCATCGAAGGGCTCTTGCCGATGATCCGGTCGAAGCCGGAGCGCTCGGCCAGCTCGGTCCGCAGCTGCGCGTTCTCCTCGCGCAGCGCGCGGGTGTCGGCCGCCCGCTCGAGCGCGAACCGCAGCTGGCTCATCGCGAACGGCTTGGGGAGGTAGTCGGCGGCCCCCTCGCGCATCGCCTGGACGGCGGTCTCGATCGAGCCGAAGCCGGTCATGATCAGCACGATCAGGCCGGGGAAGTGCTCGCGGGCCTGGCGGGCCAGGTCGAGGCCGTCCTGGCCGGGGAGCTTGACGTCGGTGACCAGGACATCGGCCGGCTCCTCGACCAGCAGTTGGAAGGCCCGCTCGGCGCTCTCGGCGCCGCGCACCCTGTGTCCCAGCTCCGCGAGGTAACCGACGATCGTCTGCAGCAGGCCCGGGTCGTCTTCCGCCACCACGATGTGAAAGCGCTCGCTCTCCCTCGGCATGCTCCCCATTCCCCTTCCGCCCCGTCCCGTTTTTCCGTCCGTGTGCGGGTTGTCGTCGCCTGCGCGGTGTCTTCAAGGAATACATAGGCGGCGCGGAGCGAGTGTCAAGACTTCGACCACCGGGCGCGGATCCCCGCCGGGGCGTCGGCGGACCGACGCTCCGGCAGCGCCCGGGTGGCCCGACCGGCCGCCGACAAGCTCCATTTCCGCAACGAGTTGCGCCCGCCCCGCGGACCGCGGCCGCAAGGCACGGCGCTTGCTGCCTCGAGCGGCTGGCCCGTGGGCCCTCGGAGTCGATCGTGCGGAAGCTCCTCCCGCTCGGACTGCTGCTCGTGTCCGCCGCCGCGGCCGCCGTGCTCGGCGCGCGCGCGGCCGGCGAGCCCTCCGCGCGCCAGCGGCTCGCGGCGCTCGACCGGAGCGGGGCGGCGCCCGCGGACGAGGTCGCGCGGCTTGCACGCGAGGCGCTGGCGAGCGCGCCCGGCGACGCGACGCTGCTCTGGCGCCGCGGCGACGCGCGCCGCCGGCTGGGCCAGGACGACCTGGCGCTGGCCGACCTGCAGCAGCTGATCCGGACCGCACCCGGCTCGCCGTACGCCGTGCGCGCGCAGCGCGCGCTGCCGGTGCTGCTCGCACGCGTCGGGCTGGACGGCGAGGCAGCCGAAGCGGACGAGGCGCTGATCGCCGGGCGGCTGGCCGACCCGGTCGCGGTGCTGCCGCGGCTGGCCGAGACCTACGCGCGGATGGGACGCTCGCAGGAACTGCTCGAGACGATCGGCCGGCTGCGCGCGCTCGACCGCGCGCGCGCCGACGCCGACCCCGACCTGGCGTGGCTGGAAGCGGACGCGCTCGAGCGGCGCGGGCCGCCACGCGAGGCGGCGGCGGTGATGCTGGCCTTCGCCGAGCGCTTCCCGGGTGACCGGCGCCGCGGCGAGGCGCTGGTGCGTGCGGCGCGGGCCCGGGCGGAAACGGGGGAGCTGGCGCAGGCGATCGAACTGGCCGGTCGCGCGGTCGCGGAGCCGCTGCCGCCGGCCTCCGCGGCGTGGGTGCGCGTCGCGCGGGCCGAGCTGTTCGAGCGCGCGGGGCGCTCGCGCGAGGCCTCGGACGACCTTCGCGCGGCGCTGGAATCGGGCGCCGACGAGGCGACGATCGAGCGCGTGCTGTCGCGCTACGTCGACATCGAGATGGAACGGCGCGGCACCGAGGGGGCGCTGACGGCGCTGGCCGCGCTGGTGTCCGGGGGGCGGCCGGCCGTGGCCGGGCCGGCGAAGCGGCGGATGGAAGCGCTGCTCGAGGGGCTCGCGGCCTCGCGCCCGACCGCGCCTGACCGCGCGGCGTTCCTGGTCGCACTGGCCGGCCGGGCCGACCCGGCGCTGGCGGTTCCGCCGGCACTGCGGCTCGCGGCCGCGCAGCTGTGGGAGGGGGTCGGGGACTGCGCGCGCGCCGCGCGCACCTACCGGGAACTGGCGTCGGCCGGCCCGCCGGTCGACGGCGAGGCGGAGCGGGGACTCGAGCGCTGCCGGGCCGGGGCGTCAACGCCATGACGCCCACGGGGCGAGAGCGCCGTCCGACCGGCGCAAACGGCCCGGAAACCGCGGGGTTTCCGCGGCACGCCGCTTGCTCACTCCAGAGGGGATGGTGCGGGCCGGCCGGCCCGCGCCGCGGAAGGGACTGAGGTCGAGCCATGCCGCCGCCACTCGTCGAGCCGTTCGCCGCCGCAGGGAAGGCCCTGGCGCCCCGCCCGCGCCTGGCCCTGGCCGTCGCGCTGGCGCTGACCCTCACCGCCGCCGGCGCGGTCGCGATCTGGGCGCAGCCGGAGCCGGCCGGGCCGGCGGGACCGCCGCCGGCCGGGACAGCGCCGGAACAGGACGCGCCGCAGGGGGACGCGCCGGGCCTCCGGCAGCAGATCGCGCTGCGCGCCGCGCTCGAGCGCGACGTCGACGGCAAGGTCGCGCGGGTGCTCGAGCCGCTCGTCGGCAGCGGCGGGTTCGTGGTCCGGACGACCGCGGAGATGGACTTCGCGAAGGTACTGCGGCGCGAGAAGAGCATCGATCCGGACAGCGCCGTGGTCCTGACCGAGGAGCGTTCGAAGGAGAAGCCGGCGGGTGCCTCCGAGCGCCAGGAGCAGCGCGCGAGCTACGAGTACTCGGTCCGCGAGTCGTCGATCGAGCAGCCGGCGGGGCAGCTGCTGCGGCTGTCGGTCGCGGTGCTGGTCGACCAGAGCCGGAGCGACGACGCCGGGGTCGACGAGCCCACCGCAACGCCCGGGGCCGGGCCGCGCGCGACGCCGCGCAGCGACGAGGAGATCGCGCAGATCGAGGAGCTGATCAAGGGGGCGATCGGTTTCGACGCGCGGCGCGGCGACCGCGTCACGGTCGAGCAAGTCGCGTTCCGGCGCGCGCCGGTCGTGACCCCCGCGGTGGGCCTCGATCCGCGCTCCTGGCCGCCGCGCGTGATGGGGGTCGCGCTGTTCGTGCTGGCGCTGGTGGCCTTCGCCCTGCTGGCGCGGCCGCTGCTCGCGCTGCTGCGCCCGGCAACGGCGAGCGGCGCGGCGCCGGGCACGGCGGGCGGCCTGCAGCCGGCCGCGGCCGCCTCCGGCGCGCTGCCGCCCGGGCGGCCCTCGCCGGTCGAGGCGCTGCGGCAGCGGCTCGCCGCCGTCGCCGTCGAGGAGCCGGAGGGGATGGCGCAGACGCTGCGGGTCTGGCTCCACGAGTCGCGCCGCGAGCGGCAGCCATGAGCGAGCCGGCGCTGAGCGGCACCCAGAAGGCCGCGATCCTGATGGCGCTGATCGGCGAAGAGGCCGCGGGGAGCGTGCTGCGCCACCTCGAGCCGGAGGAGATCCGCCAGGTCACGCTGGAGATCGCGAAGATCCGGATGATCGACCCGCTGGCCTCGGCCGGGGTGCTGCGCGAGTTCGCCGAGCTGGCGGCCGGCGAGCGCGGCCTGCAGCCGGCGGGACCGAAGCTGGCGCGCAAGCTGCTGCAGCTCACGATGCCGGGCGAGGTCGATCGGCTGGTGCGCGATCCCGAGCGGCAGCGGATCGCCGGCGACGAGGACGAGTACGATGAGGCGCGGCTCCCCGAGCTGCCGGCGCCGCTGCTGCGGGCGTCGTCGCGCCGGCTCTCCGTGCTGCTGGCCGAGGAGGCGCCGCAGACCGTGGCCCTCGTGCTGGC
Source organism: Acidobacteriota bacterium (assembly GCA_025456425.1). GTDB lineage: Bacteria > Acidobacteriota > Polarisedimenticolia > J045 > J045 > JALOKP01. The sequence goes on from JALOKP010000004.1 coordinate 50,151, forward strand.
GCACCTGCCGCCGCGCAAGGCGGCGCGCGTCCTGCAGTTGCTGCCGGCCGAGCGCCGGCTCGAGGCGACGCGCCGGATGGCGACGATCCGCGAGATCCGGCCCGACGTGGTCCAGCGCGTGGCGCAGGTCCTGCTGGACCGGCTGGCCGACCTGGGCGAGGAGCCGCTGGTGCCGGTCAACGGCGTGCAGGCTGCGGCCGAGGCGCTGACCCGGATGGGTCGGCCCGCCGGGCGGGAGATCGTCGAGGCGATGGCCGGCGAGTTCCCGGACCTGTCGCGGCAGTTGCGCGAGCTGCTCTACACCTTCGACATCCTGCGCGGCCTCGGCGACCGCGACGCGCAGGAGGTGCTGCGGCAGGTCGACCGCACCACGCTGGCGCTGGCGCTGAAGGGGGGCGATCCCGAGGTGACGCAGCTCTTCCTGCGCAACATGTCCGAGCGTGCGGCGCAGATGCTGGCAGAGGAGATGGACCTGGCCGGGGCGCCGCGCCTGGCCGAAATCGAGCAGGCTCAGCGGACGATCGTCGAGCTGGTGCTGCGGCTCGAGGCCGAGGGGCTGGTCGTGCTGGAGGAGCCGGCCGGTGTCGCCTAGACGCGCGCTGGTCGCGGCCGCGGCGGTGGCGCTGGCGATCAACGCGCTGCTGGCCGTCGACGCGCTGACGGTGGGGCTGCTGGTGCCCCGCGCGGAAGCGCGGGCGCCTGTGGCGGCGCGGGCCGGGGCCGGGGCCGGCGTCGGCGAGGCCGCGACCGCGTCCCGGACCGGGGTCGCCGGGGCGGAGGCCGGCGCGGCGGAAGCGGAGGCCGCCTACCGCGCGCTGGTCGCCGAGTTGACGCGGCAGAAGCAGGCGCTCGACCGGCGTGCGGCGGCGCTGGCGGAGCGCGAGCAGCGGGTCGCCGGGGCGCAGCAGGCGCTGCAGGCGCGCGGGGGCGCGCCGGAGTCGCCCTCCGGCTTCGAGCGGCTGGTCCGGGCCTACGAGGCGATGGACCCCGACAACGCCGCCGCCGCGCTGGCGTCGCTCTACGGGAAGGAGCGGCAGGCCGTGACCGAGATCCTGCTGGGGATGAAGCCGCGGCAAGCAGCGGCGGTGCTGGACGCGCTCGCGGCGCGCGCGCCGTCGGTGGCCGCCGAGCTGTCGTTGGCGGCGTGGCAGCGGGAGCGCGGACAGCGCCCTTAGGGAAATGGGTGTGCCTCGCCACATCCCCGTCCGCCTTGCTCCTCAACGAGTTGCGCTCCTGTGCAGGATACCCGAAGCGCCCGCGGACGAGTCCGGTTGCCCTCCCTCCCGACCGCCATCATCGTGCGTGGATGCTCAGCCACGCTCTGGCCGTCGCCCGGGCTTTCCTCGCGATCTTCGCCTGCCGGGCCGACCTGATCCTGGAGAACCTCGCGCTCCGACAGCAGGTCGCTGTCCTCCAACGGAAGCAACCTCGACCGCGTCTCCGCGCGTTCGATGAGGTCCTGAAGCTCGGGCTCGAGGTCTCCGAGCGCACCGTATCGCGCACCATGCCCCGGCGCCCGACCCATCCCGACGAATCGCCACGATCGACTTCTTCACCGTCCCCACCGCCACGTGCCGCGTACTCTACGTCTTCTTCGTCGTCCACGACACTCGGCGCGAGCTGATGCACTTCCGTGTCACCGGCCATCCGACGGCGGCCTGGATCACGCAGCAACTCCGCGAGGCGTTCCCCTACGGCCAGGCCCCGCGCTACCTGATCCTCGACCGTGACGCCAAGTACGGCCACGAGGTCCTCACCGCGATCCACCACTTGGTCATCACACCAAAAGCAGATCACGACTCGCAGTCCCTGGCAGAACGGAGTCGCCGAGAGAATCGTCAGCACCGCACGCGCCGAGCTTCTCGATCACGTCATCGTCCTCACCGAGAAGCACTTGCAGCGCCTCCTGGCCGGCTTCGCCTCTTACTACCTCAACGACCTGTCGCACTTGTTCCTGGAGAAGGAGACGCCCGCGGTGCGCGTCGTGGAGCCGAAGCCGCATCCAGCCGCCGAGGTCATCGCTCTGCCTCGCCTCGGCGGGCTTCACCATCGCTACGCTTGGTGCTGCGCGGCCTGAGGGTTCTGCTCGACAAGTCCACTGCTGCGGTCTCGTTATGGAGGGCGTGTGCTCTTGCAGGAACACGCACCGCCGCCACCGCTGTCAGCCGGTGGGCATGACCGGCGCCGGCACACCGAGGGGCGCGTCCGGCCGGCGTGTCAACCTACCATCGCGAGCCGCGCGAGCCATCACGGGTGCCCGGACTCGATTGTGCCGCGGGACAGGGGAAACGCGGCCAATACCGGCTATCCGCGTCGTCATTGCCCGTCGCGATGGGCGTACAATTGGCAGCTAGCGCGGGACTTCCCGATCCGGCGCGGAGGGGGGCAAGATGAGGCTCGTTCGCAGCCGTGCGTTTTCGTCGTGTTTGGTTTTGTTCGCCACGCTGATGATGGTCGGAGGGGCGCTCGCGCAGGCTCCGAGCGGAATCCGCTGTCTGCCCATTCCGGTCCTCGCCTCACAGCTCGGTGACCTGCCACCGCAGGTCCCGGACTCGCTCCTGCCCTGCGATCCCGTCATCATTTGCTCCGTCTCCAATCCCCCGACGGTGACCTCGATCGGCGAGACGCAGGTGCTCAAACTCAACGCCCCCTCTTGGCGGGCAACCAGGTGAGCCAGTTCAAGGCCCTCGAAATCCAAGCGCAGGTCTACAGCGCGACCCTCGGTTGGCAGCCACTTTTCCAACACCGGTCGTTCGACGTCGTGGAGCGGGCGGGCGGCACGGCGACATCCGCCGACTATTTCGCCACCGGCCTGAAGCCCGGCGCACGGCATAGGTTTCGTGTAGCCTGGTGCCGAGAAGGGAACGGCAGAATCGGCTGCGAGTGCTGGTCAGTGTGGACCGAGGCCGCAAGCGCGCAGCCCTCGACGTTCCCCGCGGGACCCATCGCACTTCCAGCCGCGCCGATCGTTCAGGAGGTCGGGCTTCCGTTCCACTTCACGACCAGCGATCCGCCAGCCGACCCGACGACAGGTACCACAGGCGGAGATGGGTGGGGTCCCAGCGCGATCTGGACCGCGCCCTTCGCCCACTTCATCTCGCGACCGCTCGCCGGAGGCGGGTCTGAGACCTTTAAAGTACTACGGCGAAGTACCAGCCGATCGCCCAGGGGCCGATCTCGTTCACGGAGGCGCAGTTCAGGCCGCTGTGCACCAGTAGTCCGGACGTCTCTCCCAAGGCCAATCCGCCGACCAACACGGACTGTACGGCCGCAGCGGTCAACTACCGCACCGATCTCGAATCGCGCTTTCACGCCGCGGCGCCGGACGTCTGCCAACCGACGAATCCGAATGCCACCAGGCCCTACTACTATGCGGCGCAGATCGCCTATGAACCGAACTTCGGCGAGCCCCCAGCTGATCCGTCGATTCGGGTATTCCGCGTTGGACCGGCCATCGTCACTACGCCCTGCGTCGACCAGTACTGGCTGATCGGCCCGAGTTTCGTGAAGCTCGCAGATCTTTGCTCCAACACGGACTTCACGAAACCCACCGATGGCTCGCAGATCCTCGGGCGGATCGAGGTGACGCAAAGCTCAGGAAACAAGCCAAAGGTCGCCGTCGTCATCGGCTGGGATTGCACGGCAACGGCATGTACTCAGACGTGCACGATTGATCAGGACCTCGCGGGTGAGGACCTGATCGATGTAGACATTCAGCCGCTTCATCCTTTGCTCTCCGCCGGCCGTTTTGGCGCCACCGCACATCACTGGGACCTGAGGTTCGACTACGTTCGATTCGGGAGCAAGTCGTGATGAGACGAGCGCCTCGAGGTTCGAGCCACGGCCTCCTCGGGCGCGTTGGTCGGACGGTGGCCTTCTACTTTCTCTCGATGGCGCCGCCCGCCTTCGCCTCGGAGTTCGTCGATCTCGCTGCGTATGGCGACGCCTTCGAGGTGCGCTCGAGCGGCTCCTTCGAGGAACTTGGTCGAGGGGTCACGACCTGCGATTTCAACGGGGATGGCATCGGCGACCTGCTGGTCGGCGTCCCCTATTCCAACGGGCCAAGCGGTATGCGCAACAACGCCGGCGAAATCGATGTGTTCTTTGGACGCCGGGGTCGGTGGCCGGCACTACGCCTGTCGGCCACAGCCGACGTCGTGATCTACGGTGAGCAGGACCTCGACTCTCTCGGCATGTCGGTCGCGTGCGGCGATGTCGACGGTGACGGCCGAGACGACATCGTCGGCGGGGCCTATCTTGCCGACAGCATCAACGACAGCCGCATCGCCGCGGGGCAGCTTCACGTCGTGTTCGGCAGCGTCAACCCGCCGTCCGTCATCGACCTGGCGCAGCAGACCGAGCCTGTCATCTACGGCTTCGTCGTCCAAGGGTGGCTGGGAGCCCAGAATGGGCTCGCAGTCGGCGACGTCACGGGCGATGGACTCGCAGACGTTCTTTCCGCCACCGTGTGGGGCCTTCACCCCATCACGAACGGCGCCACCGGCCACGCGTATCTGGTGATGGGAAGGCCAAACTGGCCGATGCAGATCGACCTCGCGACGACCTGCGATGTCCGGTTCTACGGTGCTCAGGTGAGCAGCAGTTTTGGCGCCCTCGATTGGATCGCGCACCTCGATAACGACGGCATCGCGGAAGTCGTCATCGGCGCCGAAGGTGGTTCCGGACCCTCGGGCAGCAAGGCTTCCGCCGGAGACGTGTTTGTGTTGCGTGGGCGGGCCTCATGGCCGTCCGTCATGGACCTCGCCCAGGTGCCTGCGGACTACCGCTTCACGGGGCCCGAGTTCCTCGACCAGATTGCGGTAGGGCGTGGTGCGGACTTCGGTGATTTCGATGCCGACGGAACTCGCGAGGCCTGGCTCGGCGCCTATACGGCGGATGGAATCGCCAACACGCTCTCCAACGCGGGAGAAGTACTTCTCCATGAGGTGACGATCAATCCTCCCGCGCAGATCGATCTGCTCGACGCAACAGATTGGGCGCTGCATTCCAACAAGCGGAACGATAGGATGGGCGGCGGTGTGCGCCGGGGCGATTTCAATGGGGACGGGCTCGATGACCTGGTGGTAGAGGTCGAGTCGGGGGATGGACCAAGCGACTCTCGAGCTGGGTGTGGCGAAGCCGCGATCTGCTTCGGTCCGCGCACGTTCCCCGCACGGCTCGAAACCGGTCCGATAGAGCCTGACCTGACGACCTATGGGAGGAACTCTGGCGACAACTTGGCCGTGAGAACACCCACCGACATCAACGGCGACGGCATCGACGAGGTGGTCGTGACGCTCGCCGTGGTGAGCGGTGCGACACCCTCCGTCGTCCTCGTCAGCCACCTCGACATCGACGGCGATGGTTTCCGCCAACTGCGCGACAACTGCCCGCTCGTCGCCAATCCGAGCCAGATCGACTCGGATGCCGACGAGCGCGGCGATGCCTGCGAGCTCGACTGGGACGGCGATGGAATAAACGACGCCATCGACTGCGCCATCGCCGATCCCCGCGCCGGGTCGCCGCTGCCCGTGGAGGGGCTCGCCTTCGCTGCACCAAGCAAGAGCGACATCATCTGGTCGCCGCAGCGCGTGGCTGACGCCTTCGACATTTCGCGCGGCCGGCTTCCTCGCACGACGAGCACCGACTACGGCGCCTGCCAGACTCACCGCGATGCAAACCCCTCCGACACGCTCTTCGTCGACACCGACTCCCCCGCCTCCGGCAGCGGCTTCTTCTACCTCGTCCGCGCCCGCGACGCGGGCTGCGGCGGCGCGGGCTCTTGGGGCCAGACCAGTGCCGGCCTTCCCCGCCAGAACGACAATCCGCTCGCCTGCCCCTGACCGGGTGGCGTCTCTCCTCAGCGAGGGGTCCTATGGCCGTCACTACATCCTCGACGCTCCGCAGGAGGTCGCGGCGCCTCTTGTGCTCTGCCACAACCGCATCCACGGGTCCGCATGTCCGATCCCTGGCTGAACGCCGGGGCAAGAGGCTGTTGTTCGCCAATATCGAGCCCGCGCATATCGCGCTCAGGGCGGCGTCGATCCACGCCGGGTCGATCGCTCCAGTCCCGAAATAGGTGGCTGGCACCGATTCCCAGCTTGCTAGCCGTCACCGATTCTACGGGTCAAGAAGCCTGTCCAGCTCCTGGTCCAGAACCGCGTAGGCCTTGGGGTTGAGGTGCAGGCCGTCTCCGGAGTCAAGCATCGGAGAGAGCGCGTACAAGCCACCGAACGGGTGCAGCAGCGCCCGCTCGATTTCGAGCAGGGGAAGGGACTCCGCCGCAGCGTACGCGCGGATCGAATCGTTGTAGCGCGCGATCGCCGCGTTCTGATCCTCACGCCCGAGGATCCACGACTTCACGAACGCCTTGAGGTGCTGGATCACGCCGGCCGGCGCGGCCACGGGCGCGACGGTCGCGACCGCCGGCCGGATCCCGGCCGCGCGCAGCTCCGCGACCCAGCGCCGGATCATCGCCTCGTACGCGGCCTGGTCCCCCGGGAAGTAGGCGCCGCACTCCTTGAGGATCACGAGGTCGGGGCGCTCCGCCGCGCCGCGGGCGAGTAGCGCCGCGACCGACTTCGACTTGTCGAAGCCGTACTCGCCGACGTATTCGACGACCACGTCGCTGCGACCGATGCGCGCGGCGAAACCGTCGAGCTGCCAGCCGCGCGCGATCGACGCGCCGATCAGCACGACCCGCAGCGGGCGCGGGGCGGCGGGGCCGGAAGGGCCGGAAGCGCCAGAGGGGTCCGGCGGGTCGGTCGGCGGAGGCGTGGCAAAGCCGGGCATCGGAGCCCCCAGGGCCAAGGCGAGGGCCAGGGCCGGAGCCAGAGCGAGGAAGGCCGGTCGTCGCGGCATCGGGGTTCCTGCCGCGTCCGGCCCGCTCCGGGCGCGGCGTGCGGCCGATCGGAGTATAGCCAAGGGGCTCCGGTACGCCCGATTGACCCAACCAGGAGAAAAGTCAAGAAAGCGTCCAAACCCCGCCTGACGGGCTGCTTACTTTCCGCGCGATACCGGTGAATTCTCCTTTCTCCCGGCGCCACGACTCGCTACATTGGCGCGGTCCGGCCCCCGGCGGCCGGGAGCGCCAGCGACCGAGCCCAGCCGAGGGGGCAGAGCGTGTCGGGCAAGTACGATCCGAACCGCGTGACCAACCCGATCCGGCGGCGGATCTTCCGCACGCGGATCACGCGCGCCGAGAACCTCGTCTCGGCCGCGCTGATCCTCGCGGTGATCGGCGCCGCGGCCTGGGTCTTCGCGCAGCGCGACCGCTACGACCCGGGCGAGCGCGACATCACGATCGACGCGCTGCGGGCCGGCAGCATCAAGGAAGTGCGCGCCGCTCGCGCGCTGGCAGGAGGGCGGACCGGCAGCCGGCGGTGCGGGGGCGTACGGCGCGGCAAGCCCCGGGGTGATCGGGGTCAGCATCGCGGGGACGGGCCTGGCGGGACCCGGATCGGTCCCGGGACCCGACCTGGGGATCTTCCCGCCGGCGCTGCTCGGCGGCGGCTGGATCCCCGACGGGCGGGTCGAGACCTACGAGCCCGACAACCTCTACGAGAAGATCAACGGCCAGGCCGAGCAGTACCTCAAGTTCGACTTCCGCCGCCTTCACTACCTGACGCTGGCGTGCGACGCCGCGAACCTGACGGTCGAGCTGTACGACCAGGGGGAGTTCCGCAACGCGCTGGGCGTCTTTGCCTCGCAGCGCGATCCGGCGCGCACGCTGACCGAGTCCGGGCCGCTGTCCTACTACCGGACCTCGGTCGGGGCGATCGGCCTGGTCGACCGCTACTTCTTCAAGATCACCGCCAGCGAGGCCAGCCCCGCGGTGCGTGAGCAGACCGACCGGATCCTGGCGGCGCTGCCGCGGCTGGTCGCGGGGCCCGGCGCAGGCGCCCCCGCGCAAGCTGCCGAGCCCTTCGCGATCCTGGCCAAGGGGCTGGGGGTGCCGCGCGAGTCGATCGCCTACGCCAAGGAGAACGCGCTGCAGTTCGAGTTCTTCCGCGACGTCTGGTTCGGCGAGCCGAAGGGGGGCGCGGGCACGCGCGTCTTCCTGCACCACGCGGCCGACGACGTGGCGGCGGCGGCGATCGAGCAGCAGCTGGTCGCAGAGCAGCGCCAGGAGCACGAGCCGGTCGACTCGGCGGACGGCGTGATCGTGATGAAGCACCAGTTCCTGGGGACCTACTTCGGCCTCGCCCGGCGCGGCGGCTGGCTGTTCGGCGCCGACGGCGCGCCTGACGCCGAGTCGCTGCGCGCGCTCCTGGCCCGCGTCGAGAAGGAACTCCCGTGAGCGACGAGAAGCCGGTCCAGCACCCCGAGTACGAGAAGGCCCCGCTGACGCGGCGCGGCTTCTGGACGCGGGTCGCGACCGCGCTGGGGGTCGGCGGCGTCGCGACCTACCTGGCCAAGGCCCCCCCCGGCTGGCCGCTCTCGCTGCAGGACCCGACCGGGCTGCGCAGCATGCCCAAGCCGCGGCCGATGCAGCTGGGCGACTTCCGGATCGCGCGCGCGGCCGGCGCGCCGGACGTGGTCGTGGCGCGCGGCGGCGACGGCGTGGAGACGCGCCTGCGCATGGCGCTCGAGCCGTTCGGCGGGATCCAGGCCTTCGTGCAGCCGGGCGAGATCGTGCTGGTCAAGCCCAACGTCGCGTTCGACCGCTCGCCCAACCTGGG
>JALOKP010000174.1 GCA_025456425.1 Acidobacteriota bacterium
CGGCGAACCTGGAATGAGCGCGCGGCCCGGCACGCTGTTCGTGATCTGCGCCCCCTCGGGCGCGGGGAAGAGCACGCTCGTCGCGCGGCTGCGCGCCGCGTTCCCGGAGCTGGGGTTCTCGGTCTCGTGGACGACCCGCCCGCCGCGCCCCGGCGAGGTCGACGGCCGCGAATACCGGTTCGCGGGCGAGCCGCAGTTCCGCGCACTGATCGCGGAGGGGGCGCTGCTGGAGTGGGCCGAGGTCCACGGCCGGCTCTACGGCACGGCGCGGGCCGACGTCGAGACCGCCCTGGCGGCCGGGCGCGACCTGCTGCTGGACATCGACGTGCAGGGGGCCGAGCAGGTCCGGCGCTCGGGGCTCCCCGCGGTCTCGACCTTCGTGCTCCCGCCCGACCGCGCCACGCTGGAAGCGCGCCTGCGGGGCCGCGGCACCGAGGACGAGGCCGCGCTGGCACGGCGCCTGGCCAACGCCGCGCGCGAGGTCGCGCGCTGGCCGGAGTTCGACTACCTCGTCGTGAACGACGACCTCGACCGCGCGGCGGCCGAGCTGGCGGCGATCGTCACCGCGGCCCGCCAGGCCCGGCGCGCGATGGACCCGCGGGCCCGCGCCATCGCGCGGACCTTCGACGCGGAGCCGGCGCGATGAACGGCTCCCCGCGCATCCTGCTGGGCGTGACCGGCGGCATCGCGGCCTACAAGGCGGCGGAGCTCGTGCGCGCGCTGGTCAAGGAAGGGGCCGAGGTCCAGGTGATCCTGACCCCCCGGGCCGAGGAGTTCGTGACGCCGCTGACGCTGGCGACGCTCTCGGGGCGGCCGGTCGCTCGGACCGAGTTCACGCCCGAGCCGTCGCCGACGATCGGTCACATCGAGCTGGCGCGCTGGGGGCACGCGCTGGTCGTCGCGCCCGCGACCGCGAACGAGATCGCGCGCTTCGCGCACGGCCAGGCCGACGACCTGCTGACGACCGTCTACCTGGCGTTCGCCGGGCCGGTCGTCGTCGCCCCGGCGATGAACCCCAAGATGTGGGACCACCCCGAGACGCGCGAGAACGTCGAGCGGCTCCGGGCGCGCGGCGTGGCGATCGTCGACCCCGAGGAAGGCTACATGGCGTGCGGCGACGAGGGGGCGGGGCGCCTCGCGGCGCTGCAGACGATCGCCGCCGAGGCGCTTTGGGCGGCGCGCCGCTCGACGAGTCTGCTCGGCGTCAAGGTGCTGGTCAGCGCCGGCCCGACCCACGAGCCGCTCGATCCGGTGCGCTTTCTCGGCAACCGCTCGTCGGGGAAGATGGGGTTCGCGATCGCCGCCGCCGCGGCGGCGCGCGGGGCCGAGGTCGTGCTGGTGGCGGGCCCCTCGCGGCTGGCGCCCCCCTTCGGCGTGCGGACGGTTCCGGTGACGACGGCCGCCGCGATGCAGGCCGCGCTGGAGCGCGAAGCGGCAGACGCGAAGGTGATCGTGATGGCGGCGGCGGTGGCGGACCACCGGCCGGCCGACGCCGCGCCGCGCAAGCTCGAGCACAAGGGGGAGTCCTGGGCGCTCGAACTGGTCCCGACACCGGACATCCTGGCGGGGCTCGCGGCGCGCCGCCCCGCGGGCCAGCTGATCGTCGGCTTCGCCGCCGAGACGCACGACGCGCTCGCGCGCGGCCGGGCCAAGCGCGAGCGCAAGGGGTGCGACCTGCTGGTCGTCAACGACGTCACCGCGGAGGGGGCCGGCTTCGAGGCGGACACCAACGTGGTCACGCTGATCGGCCGCGACGGGGCCGCCGACGCGTGGCCCCGGATGAGCAAGCGGCAGGTCGCCGAGCGGCTGCTCGACCGGATCGAGGCGGAGAGGAGGTCGCGGTGACCGGCGACCCGGGCGAGGACGGCCTGCTCTGGGCGACCCTGTTCCGCGACCTCGGGGTCGAGGTCGTGCCCCCGGCTTCGCGCGCGGCCGCCGGGGCGGCATTCGTGGCCGGCGAGAAGGGCGATCAGGCGGCGCCGGGCCGGTCCGCCAGCGCGACCGATTTCGCGCTGCGCGACCTCGCGCTGGCCGCCGACCCGGCCGCGGCGCTGGAGACGCTGCGGGTCGAAGTGATCGGCGATTGCCGGCGCTGCGGCCTGTGCGAGGGGCGGACGAACGTCGTCTTCGGCGTCGGCCACCCGCGCGCGCGGCTGATGTTCGTCGGGGAAGGGCCGGGCGCCGACGAGGACGCGCAGGGCGAGCCGTTCGTCGGCCGTGCCGGCCAGCTGCTCGACCGGATCATCGTCGCGATGGGGCTGTCGCGGCCCGAGGTCTACATCGGCAACGTGGTGAAGTGCCGGCCGCCCGGCAACCGCACGCCGCTCCCCGACGAGGCCGCGACCTGCCTGCCGTTCCTGCGCACGCAGCTCGCGATCGTCAAGCCGGAAGTGATCGTCGCGCTGGGCAAGACCGCGCTGGAAGGGCTGCTCGGCCCGCTCGCCGGTGGGATCACGGCGCTGCGCGGCCGCTGGTTCGAGACCCAGGGGATCCCGCTCAAGGCGACCTTCCACCCGGCCTACCTGCTGCGCAATCCCGCGGCGAAGGCGCCGGTCTGGGAGGACATGAAGGACGTGCTGGGGCGGCTGGGGCTGCCCGTTCCGAAGCGCTGAGGTTCGGGCCGGCACGGAGGCCGGCCCCTGCGGGGTTCGGGCCCGACTGGCGCCCCGATCAGGACGCGCGCCGGCGGACGCGCGAAGCGGCCCAGGCAGCGAGCGGCGCCAGCGGCAGGATCCACAGCACCCAGTCGCCGTAGCGGGTGTAGAAGGTCCCGGACCCGGCCGGTCCCGGCGTCAGTTCGACCGTGAGCGTCCGGATCTCGTCGAGCCCGGTACGCGGCCCACTCGCTCCCCGGCCGTCGGTCACCGACGAGACGCCGCTGTTGGCGGCCCGCACCGCCGGCATCGCCTCCTCCACCGCGCGCGAGGCGATCATCCGCGCGTGCCACGGCGCGAAGGTGCTGTGCCCCCACCAGAGGTCGTTGGTCAGCACCGCCAGGACATTGGCGCCGCGCTGGCGGTAGGTCCGGGCCAGTTGCGCGTACATCCCCTCGTAGCAGATCAGCACGCCGATCCGCGCCGGGCCGACCTCGAAGATGGTCGGCTCCGGGCCGGGAGTGAAGTTGCCGATCAGGGTCAGGTAGCCGCGGTGTTGGCCGTCTCGCGCACGCTGCCGCGGGTCGAGCCCGAGCAGCCTGCCGAACGGCACCCCCTCGGCCAGGGGGAGCAGGCGCTGCTTGCCGTACCAGCCGCCGAAGCTCCCGTCGGCGCGCACCAGTGCGGCGCCGTTGTAGAGCGCCACCGCCTCGCCCCCTTCGACCTCGGCGAGGTGCGCGCCGTAGAGGATCGGGACGCCGGCCGCGCGCGCGATGGCGGCGACCTCCGGGTCGCGCGGCGGCTCGCCTTCGCGCAGGAAGAGGTAGCCGGGCCGCGCCGTTTCGGGCCACAGCACGAGGTCCGCGCCGGGCGCGGCCTCGAGGGTCAGCCGCTTCAGTTCGTCCCAGACCAGGGGCGCGCGGGCCGGATCGAGCTTGTCGGCGACCGGGGTCGCCGGCTGCACGATCCCGACGCGGAACCTCGCTCCCTCGGAGCCCCGCTCCGCCGCCCGCCCCGCGAGCAGGCCGGTCAGTGGCGCCCCGGCCCAGAGGGCCAGCGCGGCGGCTCCCCACGCCAGGGCCGCCCGGCGCCGCGGCTTCGCGTCGATGGCCCGCAGCGCCAGCAGCGCGACGCCGCACATCGTCAGCGTGACCCCGAACGGGCCGATCCAGTCCGACCAGGCGAGGAAGGAGGGGTTGGTGCCGAAGGCGTGGTCGGTCAGATCGGCCGGGAACGACAGGTCGCCCACCGAGCGCAGCTTCTCGAACAGGGTGTAGCCGAGCGCCAGCCCCACCGGGCGGGGCAGGCCGGTCCAGCGTTCGAGCTGGAAGGCGCCCCACCAGCTCAACATCCCCATCGGGACGATGTAGACGATCGTGGCCAGGTAGAAGACCGCCGCCAGCGGCGAGTAGGCGAGCAGCGCCAGCAGAAAGTGGGCGCCCACCACGTAGCGGATCGCCTCGCAGAGCGCGCCGAGCCAGAGCGCCTGGCGCGTCGTTCGGGCCCCCTGCAGGCCGAGCATCATGAGCAGGAAGGCGAGCGGGATCAGCGGGGCCAGGCCGAAGGGGAGCCAGCAGAGTCCGAACAGTCCGCCGCCGGCGGCCGCCTGCCACGCGGCGCGCCGCAGCGCCGTCGAGGCCGATTCCGGCCCTTCGATCCCCGCACCGTCTGCCGTCACCCGTCCCGCCTTCGATCCCCGCCCGACGCGGGTGGCGCAACATAGGGCGAAACGCGAGCGCCGCGGGGCCTGCTCCGCAAGATCGGCTCGTGGGGCGATCCGCAAAACTGTCCGCCGGTCAGGAACGGGCAGCCGGTCGGTCGACCGGGACAGCGCGGCAGCGGAACACTAAAATGAATGGTTTTCGCCAGACCTCCGGAGCCCGCCGCATGCCGACGACCGCGCCCGATCGCGCCCGCTTCCAGCAGCAGGTCCGCCAGGGGCTGCCCCCCGCGCTGCCCGATCCGCCGCCCGAGGATCCCGGCGTCGACCACGCGCCGCCCCGCCGTCCGGACCTGACGCCGGCCGAGCGCGCGCTGGCGCTGGCGAATGCGCTGCGCTACCTCCCCACCGCCTGGCACGCCGCGCTCGCGCCCGAGCTGGCCGAGGAGCTGCGGCGGGACGGCCGGATCACGATGCGCCGCCTTCGCCCGCACTACCCGATGCACGCCCGGCCGATCGACGACTACCCGGCGCGCTCGCGCCAGGCCGCGGCGATCATGCTGATGATCCAGAACAACCTCGACCCGCAGGTCGCCCAGTTTCCGCACGAGCTGGTGACCTACGGCGGCAACGGCGCGGTCTTCCAGAACTGGGCCCAGTACCTGCTGACGATGAAGTACCTGTCGGAGATGTCCGACGAGCAGACGCTGGCGGTCTACTCCGGGCACCCGCTCGGCCTCTTCCCCTCGCATCCCGATGCACCGCGCGTCGTCGTGACCAACGGAATGATGGTCCCCAACTACTCGTCCCCCGCCGACTACGAGCGCTTCAACGCGCTGGGGGTCACCTCGTACGGGCAGATGACCGCCGGCAGCTACATGTACATCGGGCCGCAGGGGATCGTGCACGGCACGGCGATCACGCTGTTGGGGGCCGGCCGGCTCTACCTGAAGACCGGCGCCGACGGGCTCGCCGGCCGCGTCTTCGTGACCTCGGGCCTGGGCGGGATGAGCGGCGCGCAGGCCAAGGCGGCGGTGATCGCGGGGGCGATCGGCGTCGTGGCCGAGGTCAATCCGGAGCCGCTCCACAAGCGCCACCGCCAGGGCTGGCTGATGGAGGTCGAGACCGACCTCGACAAGCTGCTGCTGCGGATCGAGAAGGCGCGGAAGGGGCGCGAGGCGGTCTCGATCGGCTACCTCGGAAACGTCGTCGACCTCTGGGAGCGGCTCGCCGCGGCCGGGATCGCGGTCGAGCTGGGCTCGGACCAGACCTCGCTCCACAACCCGTACGGCGGCGGCTACTACCCGGCCGGCCTGACGCTCGAGGCCGCCCGCGCGCGGATGAAGGACGACCCGCCGGGCTTCGCCGAGGCGGTCCACGCCTCGCTGCGGCGGCAGGTCGACGCGATCAACGCGATGGCCGCGCGCGGGACCTTCTTCTGGGACTACGGCAACGCCTTCCTGATCAGCGCGCGCCGGCGCGCGCCGGGCCGGCGCCGCGATCGAGCGTCCCGACGGCTCGTTCCGCTACCCGTCGTACGTCGAAGACATCATGGGGCCCTTCTACTTCGACTACGGCTTCGGGCCGTTCCGCTGGGTCTGCGCCTCGGGGAGCCCCGAGGATCTCGCGCTGACCGACGCGATCGCCACCGAGGTGCTGGCGCACCAGGCGCAGCACGCGCCGCCCGACAACCGCCAGCAGGTCGAGGACAACCTGGCCTGGATCCGCCAGGCGGGGGAGAACCGGCTGGTCGTCGGCTCGCAGGCCCGCATCCTCTACGCCGACCGTGCGGGTCGCGTCGCGATCGCGCTGGCCTTCAACGCCGCGATCGAGAGCGGGCGGCTCGCGGGGCCGGTCGTGCTCGGGCGCGACCACCACGACGTCTCGGGGACCGACTCTCCCTGGCGCGAGACCGCCAACATCCGCGACGGCTCGCGCTTCACGGCCGACATGGCGGTGCAGAACTTCTGCGGCGACGCCTTCCGCGGCGCGACCTGG
>JALOKP010000065.1 GCA_025456425.1 Acidobacteriota bacterium
TTGCAGGCGGTGCAGCTGGTGTCGACGTAGTACTTCCCGGGGACGCTCTCCGCGACCTTGGCGCTGTTGTCGGCCATCTCGAAACCCTCATGGATAGTGAAGCGTGACGGACGGTGGGAACGACTATTTTAGCAGTAATTCCGCCGCGGGCAGTTGACCCGGGTCAGGTCGGCTCGCCGGGGCGCGGGGCCGGGCCGGACGGGGGCGGGATGACCCGGAACTCGCGGCTTTCCAGGACCGGGCCGGAGCTGAGGATCCGGTCGATGTCCTGCCGGGTGGCGGCCGGGACCGAGGGGTCGATGATCGCGATCCCGTAGGCCCCCGGGGCCAGCGAGCTCTCCGGCGCCGCCGCCTCGTACTCGCGGCAGCTCGCGTCCTCGTTCCGGACCTCCCCGCGCGGGGTCGGCATGATCTGGTAGATCGACTCGCGGGCCGGCTGGCCGTCGGCCCCCTCGACCGGCCGGAACAGGATCGTCCTGGGGGCCGCGGGGAGCCCGCAGGCCACGAAGCGCAGCACGACCCGGTCGGCCGACTGCACCGTTTCGCCCTCCAGCAGCGGCACGACCGCCGCGCGCGCGCCGTCGCGCGGCACCTCGCGTCCCTTCGTGCGCGTCGGATCGAGCAGGAAGTCGCGCCCGGTGCTCCGCCCCAGGCGCACGGCCGAGGCCTTCGCCATCCCCTTCGCCGGCGCCGGCAGCGACAACCGGATCTGGGCCGCGCCGACTTCGCCCGTCACGAGATCCTCGACCAGCGCGCGGACGTCGAAGTCGCCCGGCGCGGGGAGCGCGCACGAGCTGCTCAGCAGCAGGTAGGTCGGCGGGTAGCGCGACGGGGGGGTCTCCAACCGCACCGTCCGCTCCACGCCGTCGCCGAGCGAGCAGACCGGATCGCCGTTCTCGCCGGTGACGAGCCCCTCCCAGGCGAAGCGCGCGACCAGGTCGCCGCGCTCCGGGTCGCGCACGAAGGTCAGGTCGGCCAGCAGCGCCGCGACCTGGATCGGCACCGTGAGCGCGCCGTCCTTTGCCGGGTAGCCGACCGAGACGCGCACGTCGGGGATCGGGAAGCCGGTCGGGTCCATCAGCGCGCCCAGCCGGCGGCGTTCGCGCAGCTTCTGGCGCGAGGCGACCGTGACCATCCCGGTCGTGCGCACGCGGTAGTTCCAGAACTCCGGGTGCTTCGTCGTGTTCAGCCGCACGTCGATCGAGTGGCGCTCCTCGCCGCGGACCGGGGCGGCCAGCGGGATGCTGAAGAGGTAGTAGCAGGACATCGTCGAGATCACGCGGTCGAAGACGACGCCCAGCGAGCCGGCTGCCCGCACCGCCTCGCCGCCCGTGCCGGTGGCCAGGAACTCCATCAGTCGCGAGCCGCTGCCGGGCGAGGTCGGCACGCCCAGGCCGCGGGCGTCGACGGTCCAGATCGAGAAGCCGCCCTGCGTCGCGCGGCGCGGCTCGAAGGCGTAGGTCAGGAAGAGGTCTTCATTCAGGTCGAACCACGGCGACGAGAACAGCACCAGCGCCTTGCGGCCGCGCAGCGACGAGTGGGCCAGCAGCACCGCTTCGATCGCGGCCAGCGAGGGACGCGGGTCGATCGGCTGCGCGGCCATCTCCGAGGTCGGGTTGCGCGCCGAGGTGATCTCCGCGGTGCGCAGGCCGTAGTCCTCGGGCAGGAAGACCTCGTAGGCGGGTTCCGGCGCGGGGTCGGGCGGGCCGTCGCCGCTGGTGGTGTCGTACACCGAGCGCGAGTCGATCGGGTTCTCGCTGGAGTCGCGCGTCGGGGCCGAGGCGATCCCCTGGAGCGGCGGGCCGGTCGAGATCGACGCGGCCAGTTCCTCGCCGGCCCGCCGGATCGCAGCGGGATCGGAGACGAAGTCGCGGGTGATCGGCACGATCCGGCGGGTGTAGGCGACGACCTTGACGCGGATCGGACGGACCGCGGCCAGTTCGGCCAGTCGCTCCAGCGCCTGCGTGACGCCGAAGCGCATCCGCGGATCGAGGTAGTTGAGGTCGGCGAAGACGACGATCGTCGGGCGCTCGTTGGCGAGGCGGTCGCGCGGCTCGCCGGCGTCCGGGGCGCCGCCGCCGGTGCAGATCGCGTCGAACTCGGTCCGGGCGGCGACCTCGGGCGGGAGCGGGCGGCCGTCGAGCCGGACCTCGAACTGCTCGCGGGTCAGGCCGGGGACCGAGGACCAGGAGTCGCCGCGCGGGTCGATCACCGAGACGTCGATCTGCACGCGGCGGACCTGCTGCTGCTCGACCAGCGGGGCGGGGAGCGGGGGGAGCGGGGCCGGCGGCGCCGGGGCCGTCTGGGCCAGGGCCGCAGCGGCGGCGCAGGCTCCTGCGGCCGCCCGCACCACCACCCGCCCGGGCCCGCCGGCCCGGGCGAGCCTTCCGACCCAGCGCCGGAAGCGCCGGAGGTCGTATGCTAAAGTGTCCGATTCGGGGCCCATAGCTCAGGTGGTTAGAGCGGCTGACTCATAATCAGCTGGTCCCAGGTTCGAGCCCTGGTGGGCCCACTGGACGGGAGCGGAGCGGAGGAGAGCCTTGAGCGAGCACATCCGCCGTCTCGTGCAGCTGCAGGAGATCGCGTTCGAAATCAAGGAGATCCGTGACCTCGGGGCCCGGACCCCCGAGCGCCTCGCCGCGCTCGACGACGCCTTCCGCCAGAAGGTCGAGGAGATCGGGTCGGCGCGTCTGACGCACGAGGCCCTCGTCGCCGAGCGTCAGCGGCTGGTCCGGCAGCGCGAGGAGACGCTGCTCCGCCAGCAGCAGGCGCAGCAGAAGTTGATGCAGGTCAGCAACCAGCGGGAGTATAGCGCCGTCCTCAACGAGATCGACTCGACCAAGTCCGCGATCGCCGTGTTCGACGACAAGACTGCGGAGATCGACCTGCAGCTCGAGGAGCTGAGCGGGCCGGCGGCGGAGGCCGACGAGCGGATCGCGACGTCCCGGGCCGAGCACGACGCGGAGAAGGCGCGGATGGAGGCGGACGCCGCCCGCTCCGGGGAGCGGCTGGCCGAACTGGAAGCCCAGCGCGAGCTGCTCAAGGTCGGGATTCCGCGCGATTTCATCGCCCGCTTCGAGACGATCTTCAACGCGCGCGGCGGCGTGGCGGTGGCGCGGATCGTCAGCAACGCGTGCGGCGCCTGCCACGTCCGGCTGCGGCCGCAGATCATCAACCTCGTCCGGCGCGGCGAGGACCTGTCGTTCTGCGAGAGCTGCCGGCGGATCCTCTACTTCGCGGACAGCGAGGGCGAGCCGGGCGGCAGGGGCGCGCCGGCGCCCGACGCGCCGGCCGACGCGGCCGGCAAGCAGCCGGGCCAGGGGCTGACGCCGGCCGGCGCGTAGCGCGGGCCGGGCGATGCGGCTGTTCGCCTGGGTCGACGGGGGGGCCCGCGGTAACCCCGGTCCGGCCGGGTGGGGGCTCTTCCTGAAGGACGCCGACGGGCGCGCCCTGCTTCGTGCCTGGGGCTACCTGGGCGACACCACCAACAACGTGGCGGAGTACCGCGGGCTGATCGCGGCGCTGGAAGAGGCGCTGTCGCGCGGCGCGACCGAGTTGGAAGTCCGCACCGACAGCGAGCTGATCCAGCGCCAGGTGACGGGCGTCTACCGCGTGCGGCAGCCGCACCTCGTGCCGCTGGCGGCCGCGGTGCGGGAGCTGGCGGCGCGGCTGCGCGGCTTCCGGATCCTGCACGTCCGGCGCGAGGAGAACCGCGACGCCGACGCGCTGGCCAACCGGGCGATGGACGAGCGCCGGTCGGGACGCGAGGAGGCCACCGCGTGAACGGTGGCGCCGGCGCGGACGGCGGGCCAGTGTCCGATGCCGCGCTCCGCGCGCGCGTCGCGGCCAGCCTGGCGGCGGTGCGGGGGCGGATCGAGGCGGCCTGTGCGCGGGCCGGGCGCGATCCGGCGTCGGTCACGCTGGTCGGTGTGACCAAGACCGTCGCGGTGCCGGCAATCCGCGCGGCGCTCGACGCGGGGCTGTCCGTGCTGGGCGAGAACCGCGTGCAGGAGGCGCTCCCCAAGCTCGACGCGCTGCCGGGGGCGCGCTGGCACTTCATCGGCGAGCTGCAGCGCAACAAGGCGCGGCGCGTGGCCGAGCGCTTCGAGCTGATCCACTCGGTCGATTCGCTGCGGCTGGGCGAGACCCTGGCGCGGATCGGCGAGGAGCTGGGGCGGCCGGTCGCGGCGCTGGTCGAGGTCAACCTGGGGGGCGAGGCGACGAAGGCCGGGATCGAGCCGGAGGAGTTGGAGCCGCTGCTGCGCGCGCTGGCCGGGCGGCCGGGGCTGGCGCTGCGCGGCCTGATGGCGGTCCCGCCGCCGGTCGACGATCCGGAGCAGGCGCGCCCGTACTTCCGGCGACTGGCGGAGCTGGCGCGCGCCGCGGCGGCGCTCGGGCTGCCGGGGATCGCGATGGACCAGCTGTCGATGGGGATGACGCACGACTTCGAGGTCGCGATCGAGGAAGGGGCGACCTTCATCCGCGTCGGCACCGGCCTCTTCGGAAACCGGGGACAGCTACCGTAAGTCGGTAAGTCGAGGGTTCACTCTCCGTCGCCCGCGGCTTACCGACTTACGGTAGCTGTCCCCGGATAGACCGTCTTACCGACTTACGGTAGCTGTCCCCGGTTTCTCGCCGCGCGGCGCGACGATCCCCTCGCGCAGCATGTGGTCCATGATGAAGGTCACGGTCTCTTCCAGCGCCGGGTCGCCCTGCCCGCCGACCTGCGCGCGGGCCTTGCGGTACATGTCGTTGTTGTAGCGCTTGTGCTGCATCGCGACCAGCTTGTCCTGCGAGCGGACGAAGAAGTCGGTCAGGGGGTAGAGCAGGTCCTCCTGCGTGCAGCGCTGCATCATCTGCTGCATGAAGCCGGGGATGTCGTAGTAGTCGAACTCGTAGCCGTACTTCCGGCTGATGACGCGCGTCACGTCTTCCATGTTGTAGTAGTCGTCGACCGTCAGGTGCAGCGTGCGTGCCGGCACCTCCGGCTCCTTGAACAGCAGCGCGATGTTGTCGGCCACCAGGTCCGCGGGCAGGAAGCTGATCTGGTTGCGCGCCGAGACCGCGACGCCGTGGCGGATCATGAACGCCAGCAGCCTGACGGCGATGTCGTCGCGGCTGCCGACGCCGCCGGTCGAGGCCGAGATCAGCGACGGGCGGTAGATCCGCGCGTCGAGCCCGTTCTCCATCGCTCCCAGCACGAGCTGCTCGGCAACCCACTTGGTCTGGGCGTAGCCGAAATCGAGGTTCTCCATCGCCGGGTTGTTGTCGGTCTCGAGCAACACGGACTTGGCGGTCCAGCCGTAGATGAATGTGCTCGAGATCAGGTGGAACTGCTTCGGAGCGCCGGTGAAGGCGAAGCGCAGGATCTCGCGGGTGCCGTCGACGTTGGCCGGGCGCAGGGTGTCGTAGTTGAGGACGTAGTTGACCAGGGCCCCGCTGTGGCAGATCGCCTGGACCTTCTGGGTCAGCGTCCTCCACTGCTCGGACGTCAGGCCCAGGTTGTGGCGCGTCAGGTTGCCGCAGACGACGCGGACCCGCTGCTCCAGCGCGTCCTCCAGTTCCGGGGTCAGGATCCGGCAGCGGCGGAACGCCGACTTGATCCGGTCGAGGCCGTGGATCGGGTCGGTCGCGCGTGTCAGGGTGTAGAAGGTGTAGGGCGTCTTGCGCAGCAGGCTCGACAGCAGGAACGGCCCGAAGAAGCCGGTCGCCCCGGTCAGCAGCACGTTCTGGACCGGCAGCTGCGGCCCCGACGGGACCTCGAAGCCGGCCAGCGGCAGCTCGGCGTCCGAGCGCATGCACTCGCGTTCGTAGCCCTCGTGCTCCTCCTGGATCCGGCGCAGCACGTAGCGCAGCGCGAGGATCGGCTCGCCGGTCGAGTGCTCGAACTGGTCCAGCATCGAGAAGAACTCGGCAACCGTCAGGCGCTGCAGCAGCCGGACGTCGACGTCCTTCACCAGCGCCCCGGCGTCGTGCTCCTCCAGCAGGACCTTGATGTCCTCGAGCAGCCGCACCAGCGTGAGCGAGTCGACGCCGATCTCGGCGAAGGTGTACTCCTCGTGGCCGGTCAGGTTGTAGAGCGTGACGATGTACTGGAAGCGCTCGCGCAGTCCGGTCAGCTCGCCCAGCGGCTCGTGGTCGCGGGTGCTGACGTAGGAGGCGACGATCTCCATCTCGTCCTTCTGCCAGCGCTCGCGCGTCAGCGTCCGTGCGATCTTGCCGGAGGTCGTCCTGGCGATCGTGCCGTGCGGGACGAAGGCGATCGTGTGCGGCTCGATGTAGTACTGCGTGCGGATTGCCTTGGCGATCGCGGCCGGGTCGGGCAGTTCGCCGGCTTTGCGCACCTCGGCCAGCACGACCAGCGCCTCGCCGTCCAGGTCCACCGCGAAGGCGGCGGCGCCGCCGGTGCGGATCAGCGGGGACGCCGACTCGACGATCGCCTCGATGTCCTGCGGGTAGTAGTTGACGCCACGGATGATGATCAGGTCCTTGCGGCGCCCGCAGATGAAGATCTCGCCCTCGTAGAGGAACCCCAGGTCGCCGGTCCGCATGTAGAGCGGCGCGTCGGGCGGGGCGTCGGCGATCCGGGCCCGGAAGGTCTCCTGGGACAGCTCCGGGCGGTTCCAGTAGCCCTGGCAGCGCCCTTCGCCAGCGACCCAGACCTCGCCGATCTCGCGCTCGGGCAGCGCGCGACAGGTCTCCGGGTCGACGACCCGGACCTCGACCCCCGGCAGCGGCTTGCCGCAGCTCACCAGCCGGACCTGGTTGTTGTTGAGCGGGTTGAAGTTCTCCAAGCGCAGCGTGCGCTGCTGGATCAGTTGCTTGTTGACCGTCACGACCTGGCGGCCCCAGTTCGAGACGCAGAGCGTGGCCTCGGCCAGGCCGTAGGCGACGACGTGCGCGTCGCGCGTCAGGCCGTAGGGCTCGAACCGCTCGTAGAACTTCAGATAGGTCTCGGCGCGCACCGGCTCGGCCGCGTTCATCAGGAACTGCAGCGACGACAGGTCCAGCCCGACCAGTTCTTCTTCGGGGAGCTTGTCCTCGCGCAGGCAGTACTCGAAGCCGAAGTTCGGCGAGGAGGTGATCGTGCTCCGCACGCGGCTGATCGTCTGCAGCCAGAGCGCGGGGCGTTTGAGGAAGTTGAGCGGCGAGAAGCCGTAGACCGTGCCCCCCTCGATCAGCGGGAACAGGTAGTAGCCGATCAGCCCCATGTCGTGGTACTGCGGCAGCCACGAGACGCAGACCGGGACGTGGGTCAGGGTGGAGTGCGCATTCTCGACGACGTTGCGCTGCGAGACGATCACCCCCTTGGGGTCGCTGGTCGAGCCGGAGGTGTACTGCAGGAAGAGCGTGTCGTGGGGGTTGTTGCGGAAGCCGTCCGAGGCCTGGCCGCGCACGTCGTCGGTGGTGACCCAGGTCACGTCCGGCAGGTCGGGGCCGCTCAGCCAGAGCGACGCGATCCGCCGCTTGGCCATCAGCAGGCGGTATGAGCTGTAGAACCCGCGCGTCGTGAGCGCCAGCCTGGCGCCACAGTCCCGAGCCACGAAGGCCAGCTTGGCCAGCCCGCTCTCGAAGTTCATCGGGGTCGGCGGGTAGACCGGGACCGGGACGATCCCGGCTCGGGCGCAGGCCAGGAAGGCGGCGATCACCTCGAGCCCCGGCGGGAAGACGAGCAGCGCGCGGTCGCCGTGCTTCAGCCCTTCGAGCTGCGAGAGGAACTGCGCCAGGTGGCGCGTGCGCTCGGAGAAGGCCTGGTACGTGTAGGCCTCGCGCTCGGTGCCGTCGACCTCCAGGTAGCTGTAGAGGCACTTGTCGGGCTGGACGGCGGCCCAGTGGTCCAGGTAATCGACGATCGAGTTCATCGGCGCGGCGCTCTTTCCGGACGCAACCGGCGGGCGTCGCGCCCGCGGTGGCAGTCCCGCAGGCCGAGCCTGCCGCGCGGAACGCCCCCACGTCCGCGCCGCACACCCGGCGTCATGGCCCCGGCAGACAGTCGCCCGCGGAGGAATCGGAGCCCGCGACCGGCCCCTATTTTTGAACCGACCCGAAACCCGGTTAACACATACGGGATTGCGCGCCGGTGTCAAGGATTGGGGGTGCGATCTTCGGCCCGGCGGATCCGCGGTCTTGTTCGGACGATTTCGGGCCCGAACGGGCCCGCGTGGAGCCCCCGGGGCGGTCCGGGGGGGCCAGCTTGCCGTCCCTGTCCCGGTTTGCGTATCGTGGAGCGGCCGAAACGCCTCCCCCCGGCCCGTTCCCGGAGCCCCCCATGCCGCTCACCCCGCTCGACATCGAGTCCCGCCGCTTCAAGCGCGAGTTCGCCGGCTTCAGCCGGAACGAGGTCGGCACCTTTCTGCGGGCCGCGGCCGACGCCCTGTCGCAGGCCACGCTGGAGCGCGAGGAGCTGGGCCGGATGCTGCAGGCCGCGCGCGCCGAGGTCGACGACTACCGGCACCGCGAGCGGATCCTGATCGACGCGCTGGCGGCGTCGGAGAAGATCGGCGAGGAGCGGCGCGCCGTCGCGCAGAAAGAGGCCGAGCGGATCGTCGGCGAGGCGCGGCTGCAGGCCGAGCAGCTCCTGGCCCGGACCCGCGACGAGGTCTCGCGGCTGCAGCAGCACATCATCCGGGTCAAGACCGAGCGCGAAATGTTCGAGAGCCGCCTGAGCGCGCTGCTCGACGAGCACAGCCGCCTGCTGGATCTGCGCCGCCAGGAAGCGTCGGTCACCGACCGGCTGCGCGCCGGCCGCACGAGCCTCCCGCCCACCCCCGAAAATGAGTGAGCGGCCGGCGGCCGACCTGGTCGTCGTCGGCGCCTCCGAGCTGGTGACCTGCGCCGGGCCGGGCCCGCTGGCCGGGCCCCGCCAGGGAAGGCTTTCGGTGCTGCCCGAAGGGGCCGTCGCGGCGAAGGCGGGGCGGATCGTCTGGGTCGGCCCCGAGACGCGGCTCGCGCGCGAGGTCGCGGTGGAGCCGGGGGCGACGCGGATCGACGTCGGCGACCGCGCCGTGCTGCCGGGCCTGGTCGACTCGCACACGCACCTGGTCTGGGCCGGTGACCGCGCCGACGAGTTCGAGCGGCGGCTGGCGGGGGAGACCTATTCCGACATCGCGAGGAGCGGCGGCGGGATCCTGCGCACGGTCGAAGCGACGCGCGAGGCCTCGCTGGAAGAGCTGACCGCGACGGCCGGGGCACGGATCGAACGGATGGCGCGCTTCGGTGCCACGGCGTTCGAGGTGAAGTCGGGCTACGGGCTCGACCCGGCCAGCGAGATCAAGCTGCTCGAGGCGGCGCGCGCCGCCGCGCGCACGCGGCCGTTCGAGGTCGTGACGACCTTCCTGGGGGCGCACACCTTCCCGCGCGAGGCGCGCGGCTCGGCGCAGGCGCGACGCCGCTACGTCGACACGGTCGCGCAGGAGATGATCCCCGAGGTCGCGGCGCGCGGGTTGGCGCGCTTTGCCGACGTCTTCGTCGACGAGCACGCCTTCAGCCTGGCCGAGGCGCAGATGATCCTGACGGCGGCGCGGGAGGCGGGGCTGGCGGTCAAGCTGCACGCCGACCAGCTGGCCGACGACGGGACCGCGCAGCTGGCGGCCGAGCTGGGGGCGACCAGCGCCGACCACCTGGAGCACGCCTCCGAGCGCGGGCTGGCGGCGATGGCGGCGGCGGGGACGGTGGCGGTGTTGCTCCCCGCAGCCAGCGCGTTCCTGCGCAACCGCGAGCAGGCGCCGGCGCGGCGGATGATCGAGCTGGGGCTGCCGGTCGCGCTGGCGACCGACCTCAACCCCGGAACCTCGCCCTGCGAGTCGCTGCCGCTGACGATGCAGCTCGGGGCGCTGCTCTACGGGATGACGGTGCCGGAGACGATCGTCGCGGCGACGATCAACGCGGCCGCGGCCTGCGGCATCGCGGACCGGGCCGGATCGATCGAGCCGGGGAAGCGCTGCGACCTGTTCGTGCTGGACGCGGCCGACCACCGCCAACTGCTCTACCAGTTCGGCTCGGCGCGGGCGCACATGGTGATTGCGGCGGGACGGATCGTCGCCTGACGGCGGGATCCGCCGCCGGCGTCACATCCGGAGGTGCGTGAACTCCTCGTCGAAGTCCCAGACCCACTCGTAGACCTCGAGGTTGATCACGACGCGGTGCTTCAGAGTCATGTGGATGTCGTTCTGGCGGATCTCCAGGTCGAGGTCTTCCTTGTCGAGCGGGATCTCCAGCTCCTTGGCCTTCTTGAGGATCGTGTTGTAGATCTCGTCGGTCTTGATCCTCGCCATCGTACCGGCGTGCTGGACCTGGGCGTCGGCGTAGTCGTGCAGCTCGAGCACCGCCATGCGCGTCGGGATCGTGCGGACCGCGACGAAGATCCCGGCGGCCATGATCAGCAGCCAGACGACGACCCCCAGCCGCCCCTCACCTCGCTCGTTGCGCACCATGGACCGGCTCCTCCGCGACCGTTTCCCGGGACCCGCTACGGTCCGCCGGGAGCGGCCTCTTCGGGGAGAATCTAGGAACGGAGGCCGGGGATGACCACGCGGCGCGCGCAGGGGGGGAGCGACGGCGGGCCGGGGGCCGGGGCCGGCGGAGCCGGGCCGGGGGCGGGCCCGCTGGGCGACCGGGAACTGCTGCGGCAGACCTCGCGGACCTTCGCGCTCTCGGTGGAGCTTCTGCCGGGGCCGCTGCGCAGCCCGGTAGAGGCGGCCTATCTGCTTGCCAGGATTGGGGATACGGTGGCCGACCGGGGGGTCGCCTCGGCTGCCACCCGGATCGACCAACTGGAGCGGCTGCGGGGGGCGCTCGCGGCGGCCGGGCCTTTGGGCGGTGCCCTGGAGGTCCGGCCCGACCCCGCCGGCGCGGGCGGGGCGACCCCGGCCGAGGCGCAACTGGTGGCCGGGGCGGACGGGGTCCTGGCGCGGCTCACGCGCCTGCCGGCCGAGGACCGCGCCGACGTCCAGCGCGTCGTCGACCGGCTGCTGGCGACGATGATCGGCGAGCTGAGCCTCTTCGAGGAGGAGTCGAACGCGCGGGGCGGGCTGTCCGCGCTTCCCGACGCGCGCGCGCTGGGGGCGTACACCGAGGGGATCGCCGGCTGCGTCGGCGAGTTCTGGACGCGGCTGGTCGCGCGGCACTCCGGACGCGGCCGGAGGCTGGCGCCGCCGCGGGTCCACGCGCTGATCGTCGAGGGCCGCCGCTACGGCCGCGGCCTGCAGCTGGTCAACGTGCTGCGCGACCTGCCGCGCGACCTGCGCCGCGGGCGCTGCTTCCTTCCCGCCGACGAGCTGCGCGCGCTGGGGCTGGCGCCGGCCGACCTGCTCGATCCGGCCGCGGGCGAGCGCATCGCGCCGCTGCTGGCGCGCTGGCAGGCGCGGGCGCGGCGCGGGCTCGTGTCGGGCTTCGCGTACACGCGGAGGCTGGGGCGCGCCGGCTGGCGCGTGCGTGCGGCGACGCTTCTTCCAGCGGCGCTGGGGCTGGCGACGCTGCGCGTGCTGGAGCGGGCGCCGGCCGCGGCGCGCCTCGATCCGGAGGTCGTGCTGCGCGTGCCGCGCGGCGAGGTGCGGAGGATCGTGGCGCGCACGGTGGTGCTGGCGCTGCGGCCGCGCTGGATCACCTCGCCCCCGGTGCGAGGAACTCCAGCGGCGCGGCAATCCCCCTGATCGCGAAGTCGTCGATGTACCAGCCGGCGTAGTTCACCGAGATGTCGCTGTAGAAGGAGAAGCGAACCTGCACGACCCGCCCGGCGTACGGCGAAAGGTCGTAGATCCGCCTCGTGTAGCCGCCCTGGTTCGCGCTCAGCTGGTCGAGCGTCTCCCAGTTGAGGCCACCGTCCGCCGAGACCTGCACGCGGCCGGTGTCATAGTAGTACTCGGTGTGGAGCCAGTCCCAGAACTCGAGGGTCGGGAGCGTTCCGGCCGCGAGCTGGTAGGTCGGCGAGAGGAGCGAGGCCGAACTGCCGCTCGGGTAGTTCCCGTCCAGTTCCGTGGCCCAGACGCGCGTTCCGGAATGCGCAGCCCAGGGACCCGATCGCGGCTCACCCCACTCCCAGGGGTCGTGGACGCCGGAGTGCGTGAACCGCCCGTCGTTCGACTCGAAGTCCTCCTCGATGTCCGTTTGCACCGCGACGCCGTTTCCCTCGCTGTCCTCGCCCCCGAAGTACACCACCTCCGGCACCGCATCGTTCACCTCGAGCGTCACGATCCCGCCGATGAACTCGACCAGCGCGCGGTTCGTCCCGCCGCCCGCGAGCAGCAGCCCGGCGAGGGCGCTCTCCCCGAAGCGGGCCGAGCCGGAGAGCGTGAGCGTCGTCCGGATTCCGGAAGGGTCGGTCACCGTCTCGCCGGTGTCGCGCCGCACGAGGCGGTAGGTCACCGCGATCGGGGTGCCCGCGGTCCCGGAGGGCGGGGTTTCGGGGACGACGACCATCGCGAGGTCGGGGTAGGGGTCGCAGGCATCGCCGAGCGTGTCGCCGTCGCGGCTCGACTGGTCAGGGTTGGCCGCCGCGGGGCAGTTGTCGCAGAGGTCGCCGTGCGCGTCGGCGTCAGCGTCCGCCTGGCCCGGGTTGGCCTCGTGCGGGCAGTTGTCGCAGGCGTCGCCGACGCCGTCCGCGTCGCCGTCCGTCTGTGACCCGTTGAACGCGTCGGCGCAGTTGTCGAGCGCGTCCATCGCACCGTCGCCATCGGGGTCGTCGCAGGCGTCGCCGATCCCGTTGGGGTGCACGGAGTCAGCCTGGTCCGGGTTGAAGGCCGCGGGGCAGTTGTCGCGCGGGCAGATCGAGGCCGGTGGGCCGGGGTTGCCGAAGCCGTCACCGTCGGTGTCGGTGCAGAGGTCGCAGGCGTTGCCGATTCCGTCGCGGTCCCAGTCGGCCTGCGCGGGGTTCGGCTGGTCGGGGCAGTTGTCGCGGGCGTCGGGCAGGCCGTCGGCGTCGGGGTCGTCGCAGGCATCGCCGATCCCGTTCGGGTGGAGCGCGTCCGCCTGGTCGGGATTCGGGACGGCGGGGCAATTGTCCACCGGGCACGACGAGCCGGGGAATCCCGGGTCGCCGAAGCCGTCGCCGTCGCTGTCGTAGCAGCCGTCGCAGGCGTCGCCGTGGCCGTCCCCGTCGGCATCCTCCTGCGCGGGGTTCGGCTGTTCGGGGCAGTTGTCGCGGGCGTCGGGCAGGCCGTCGGCGTCGGGATCGTCGCAGGCGTCGCCGATCCCGTTGGGGTGCAGGAGGTCCGCCTGGTCCGGATTCGCCACGGTGGGACAGTTGTCGGCTCCGTCGGGGACGCCGTCGTCGTCGGAGTCGGCATCGCGCGGGTCGAGGCCGGCGGCCAGCTCGTCGGCGTTGGAGAGGCCGTCGCCGTCGTCGTCGCCGGCCGGGGCGAGGAAGGCCAGCGTCGGCCAGAGGCCGGTGATCGCGAAATCGTCGATGTACCAGCCTGCGTACTGCCCGTAGGAGTTGCTGATGAACAGGAAGCGGACCTGGAGCGACTCTCCGTCGTAGGTGGACAGGTCGTAGGAGTTCCGGACGTAACTGCTGCCCAGGTAGCTCATGAAGCTCTCGAGCTGGCTCCAAGTCCGTCCGCCGTCGGCGGAGACCTGGAGCAGCCCGAAGTCGCCGTACCCGTCTCCCCGGAACCAGTGCCAGAACTCGAGCCTCGGTTTCGGTCCCGAGACCCGCTCGAGCGGCGGCGATTCGAGCGCGGCCGAGGTGTTTGGAAGGTAGTCGCCCTCGAGGTTGGTGCCCCAGACCCTCGTCCCGGAGTGGGCGGCCAGCGGGGCCGACAGGGGCTCGCCCCAGGCCCAGGTGTCGCTCGGTCCCGAGTGCGTGAAGCCGCCGTCCCCTGCCTCGAAATCCTCCACCCGGTCGGCCATCCGGAACTCGATCCCGAGCCGTTCGCTGTCCTCGCCTCCGAGCGACACCAGTTCCGCGGCCGGGTCGAGCACGGTCAGCGTGACGACCCCGGCGACGAACTCGACGAGGACGCGGTTCGTCCCACCACCTTCGAGCAACAGCCCCGCGGCCGCGCTCTCGCCGAAGGTCGCGGAGCCGGAGAGGGTGAGCGTCGCGCGCACGCCGGTGAGGTCGACGACCAGCTCGCCGGTACCGCGCCGCTCGAGGCGATAGGTGCGCGCGATCGGCTGTCCGGTCAGCGCGGAGGCCGGGCCCGCGGCGCGGACGGCCACGTCGTGGTCCGGGTACGGGTCGCACGCGTCGCCGAGGGCGTCCCCGTCCCGGTTGGCCTGGTCCGCGTTCGTGGCGGCCGGACAGTTGTCCGGCGGGCACTCCGAGGCAGGGAAGCCCGGGTCGCCGAAGCCGTCGCCATCGCCGTCGGTGCAGGGGTCGCAGGCGTCGCCCTGGCCGTCGGCATCGGCGTCCTCCTGGCCCGGGTTCGGCGCGCTCGGGCAGTTGTCGAGGGGGCAGATCGTGCCCGGCAGGCCCGGGTCGCCGAGGCCATCTCCGTCGCGGTCGGTGCAGGGGTCGCAGGCGTCGCCGAGCCGGTCATCGTCGGCGTCGGCCTGGTCGCCGTTGGGAGACTCGGGGCAGTTGTCACAGACCGTGCCGCGCCCGTCGGCATCGGGGTCGGCCTGGTCCGCATTGCCCTGCTCGGGGCAGTTGTCGCACTCGTCGCCGACCGAGTCCCGATCGTAGTCCCACTGCCTGGGATTCACGACGAGCGGGCAGTTGTCGCAGGCGTCGCCCGCGTCGTCCCCGTCCCGATCGGCCTGGGTCGGGTTGGCGAGATAGCGGCAGTTGTCACAGGCGTCGCCCGCCGCGTCGCCGTCGCCGTCCTGCTGGTCGGGGTTCAGGGCCGAGGGGCAGTTGTCGCAGGCGTCGCCGAGGCCGTCGCCGTCCCGCTCGTCCTGGCCCGGGTTGGCCAGCGCCGGGCAGTTGTCGCAGGCGTCGCCGGCCCCATCGACGTCGCCGTCCTCCTGGGCCGGGTTGCCGGCGTCGGCGCAGTTGTCGCAGGCGTCGCCGAGGCCGTCGGCGTCGCCGTCCAGCTGCGTGCGGTTGGCGTTCGCCGGGCAGTTGTCGCAGTGGTCGCCCCGCCGGTCGCCGTCGGCGTCGCGCGCGTCGTCCGGTCCGCAGAAGGCCAGGCCCGGTGTCGTGAGGTGGCCGAGCAGACGCGCCGTCGTGGCGCCGCCGTCGTCGCCGATCCGGGCCGCGATGCGGACCGGGTTGTCGAGGTCGGCGAGGTCGACGTTCGAAAAGCGGAAGGCGATGCGGCCGGCGCCGATCGCCGCGAAGTCGAGCCCCGGTTCCGTCGACGAGTAGGCGCAGCTGCCGGCGTCGCAGGCGAACGAGCCGGGCGGGATCGAGGCGAAGGCCCGTCCGAACGAGAACTGCACCCGCTCGCCGGACGGGTCCAGCCCGTCGCTCTCCGGCGCGAGGGCGAAGTGCAGTTCCGAGGACGCGTCTTCGGCGCCCCGCACGCCCAGTCGCGCCTGGGCCTGCGCCGCGTCCAGCTGCGTGAAGGCCGCCTGCCACGCGGAGGCTGCCGCGTCGCGCACGATCGGCCACAGCGCAACCGGCACCGGCCCGCCGGAGTAGGGCCCGAGTACGACGATCCGGCTCCCGGCGTCCGGTACGTCGCGGTAGACGAGGTACTTGAACAGGCGGCGGGACTCCTGGCTGGTCAGCGGGATCGCGTCGGCGGGCAGCAGCCAATCGAAAAGCCGCGCGTGGCCCCAGGCGCTGGGCAGCACCGATCCGGGGGGGTAAGCGCCCGTGATCGGGTCCTCGCGCTCCACGAGCTGGTCGTCGCTCCCCGAGTCGTAGTTCCACAGCGACTCGTACCCGTTGCTCCAGCCCTTCGCTTCTGGCCAGAGGAGGCCCGAGAAGGCGGCGTAGCAGACGGCGCTGTCGACCGCGAGGACGACCTTGTCCCCGGACCGGAACCAGCCCTCGACCGCCCCGAGCCAGGGGTCTGGGACCGCGTTGTCCGGGAGCACGAGCACGTCGAACTCGTCGAGCCGCGTCAGGTCGTCGACCGTCTCCACGGCGAAGCGGCCGACGGGGTCGGTCGCCAGGATCTCGGCGTAGACCGCGGAGAGGTTGTAGTTGTAGCCCAGGAAGTAGCTGGCCGGGATGGGACTCGGGTTGTCGTAGACCGCGACGCGGATCCCGGGGCCGCGGTTCCGCTCGACGACCGGCCGGACCGGATCGGCGGCGAGGCTGCCCTGAAGGCGCACCTCGGTCGCGCCGCGCTCGTTGCCGACCTGCACCTCCACCGGAACGGGATGGACGCGCCCTGCCAGGTCGAGCCCGTTGGCCGAGAACATCACGAGGTCGGGCGCGATCGTCGCGCTCGTGACGCCGGGCCCGGGACCGTCGTAGGCGCAGAGCTCGGGTCCGCAGGTGAAGGTCCCCGGCGGCAGCTCCTGCTCGAACGCGCCGAACTTGAGGCGGACCGGCTCGCGGGCCGGGTCGAGGCCGTCGCTCGTGGGATCCAGCGCGATCGTCGCCGCGAAGTCAACGCGGTCGCGCCCGGGGCCGCGCAGCTCGGCGACGGCGGTCGGCAGCAGAAGCCGAGACATCGGCAGCGTGTCGCCGTTCTCCAGCGCGATCCACGCGCCGCGGTTCGGGTACCCGGGCGTGCCCGGGACGACGCCGCGCGCGTAGCCATCGCGCGAGAAGACCCGCACGGTCCCGTTCATTTCGGCGAGCCAGAGGGTCCCGTCCGCGGGCCGCACCCGCAGGCTCCATCCGGCGATCCCGTCGATCCGGACGAGCAGCCGCCCGTCGGCCCCGTACTTCAGCAGCTGCCGTTTCGGGTAGTAGGTCGACACCCACACGCTGTCGTCGGACCGGTCGACGACCAGCGAAGCGGGCAGGTTCGGCAGCTCGATCGAAGCGGTCTCCGCGCCCCGGGCGTCGAACCGCGAGATCCGGCCCGCGTACCACCAGTAGTCGTACTCCGCGATCCACGCCTGGTCGTCCGAGGTGTGGTCGACCGAGACCGCGATCCACGGCCAGCGATCGAGCTTGAAATCGAGTCGCGAGAGGTCGCGCGAGCCGCGCGACAGCGAGTAGCCGGCGACCCAGACCGCGTCGTGGTTCGGGTCGACCGTGATGTCGAGGCCGCGCCACGGCACCTCGGCCAGCAACTCTCCCGTCTCGGGCTGGAAGCGCACCACCGAGCGGCCGGAGACCCAGCCCGACCCCGTCGTCGCGTAGCCGAACCCGTCCCCGGGCAGGTCGACGGCCTGCGCGTCGAGGACGACCGACCAGTTTCGGGAGCCGTCGGGACCGATCCGCGTCAGCCACCGCAACCCGCAGAACTCCGCGACGACTGCATAGTCGCCCTTCGGCGGGGTGGCGACCGCGTGCCACCCGCCGAGCGACTCGCAGATCGAGAAGCCGGCGACCCGGGCCAGCGGGCGCCCCGCGGCGTCATAACGCCCGAGCATGCCGCTGGCGAGGTTGTCGAGCAGCCAGTAGACCGCCGGGCCCGCACTGCCCGGGCTCGGGGCGGTGTCGGGGGCCGCGAGGTCGAAGCCCGGCTGGAGCGGCTCGGGCTGCGGCCCGCGGCGGAGATCGCAGAGCGGCGCGGACAGCGCCGGATCATCGCAGGTCGAGCGCAGGTTCGGTTCGGCGGGCGGAGGAGGTGGAGGCGGCGAACCGGGGGGCGCCGAACCGGGAGCGGGCGGCAGGTTCGCCGAGCCCGGGTTGCCGGTCGTTCCAGCTTCGACGCCGCCCGGCTGACCCGGGGTGCGCCGCGCGCTGACCTGCGCCGGCACCGGGGCGGACAGCGCCCACACGACAGCCCACGCCGACAGCAGGCAGCTCCACTCGCGCAGCTTCATGACCCCTCCCCCGGGGAGGCTGGCAGGCGATGCGCCGGTGGCGGCGATCGGTGCCGGTCGTGGCGAAACGACGGCAGAAGGATACGTCGGAGTCGCCGGGCCGGAAGGTCGCGATCGGTTCCCGCTCGGCGCGCCTGACGATTCGGCGGCGGGTTCAAGCTGCACAGCACTCGCAGCTGAAGGTGCGCCCGGTTGACCCGCAGCGGTCGCGGGCGCCAGCTTCCCCGGGGGGAACGTCGTCCCGCGGAGCGGCCGTTGATCCTGGAGCGCAGCGCCGAAGGGCTGACCGCGCGGCTCGCGCCGCGGGGCGCGGGCCGGTTCGCCGGGGCGGGGTTCCTCGCGGTCTGGCTGGCCTTCTGGGCGGTGGGAGAGGCGTTCGCGATCGCCTTCCTGGCGCGCGGGGCCTGGTGGCTGCTGACGGGGCGGCCGATCGGGACCGGCGGGGGCGGCCCGGGGTGGGGAAGCGCGCTCGCGCTGGGCGCGTTCCTGTCGGTCTGGCTCGCCTTCTGGACGCTGGGCGGGGTGCTCGCGGGACGCGAGCTGCTGCGGCTTCTCTGGTCCGAGCACCGGCTGATCGCGGGGCCGCGGGGGCTCGAGCGGCGGGAGCGGATCGGTCCGTTCGTCAGCCGGCGGCTGATCCCGCGCGGGACGCCGCTGCGGCTCTACCTGCTCGAGCGGCCCGGCGCGCTGATGGCCGACGCGGCCGGCGAGCGGATCGAGCTGACGCGGCTGGGTTCGCCGGCCGAGCGCGAGGAACTGAGGCGCGCGCTCGCCACCGAGCTGGTGCTCCCCGAAGAACCGGCCGAGGCGGACGAGCCGGCGGAGTTGCCGCGCGGCTGGGAGCTGCGGATCGACCCCGAGGGGGGGCGCGTGCTGGTGCGCGATCTCGACGCGCGGCGCAAGCAGGCGGTGACGATGGCCGTGCTGACCGCGCTGGCGGGCGCGGGGACGACGGCGCTGGCGATCGCGTCGCGGACCGACGACGGCGCGCTGGTTCCGGCGGCGATGGCGGCGGCGCTGACGACCGGCTTCGCGTGGCTGCAGTTCAGGCTGGCCCGGACGCACCTGGAGTGGCGGCTCGAGAGCGGGCGGCTGGCGCTGCGGCGGCGCGGGCCGGCCGGGGCGACCGAGCTGTTCGCGGCCGGATCGCTGGAGATCGCGGAGAGTCGTGACGACGACGGCGACGCGTGGTACGAGCTGGTCGCGCTGGCGCCTGGCGCGGCGGCGGAGGGCGCGGCCGTCACGCGGCCGCGGAGCCGGCGCGAGCGCCGCACCGTGCTCCGCGAGATCCACGATCCGGGCGCGGTCCGCGCGCTGGGCGCCTGGCTGGCGCGCGAGACGCAGCTTCCGCTGGCCGACCGTACCACGCGCGAAGCGCGTAGCCGCGACCTGGCCGCGCTGAAGCAGCAACTCGCCGCGAGCGGTCGCTTCGGCGCCTGGGTCGCGCGGCAGCTCGAGGGCCGGGGGTAGCTGTCACCAGGTCCCGGTTTCGAGGTAGACGGCGAACGAGGCGAGCCAGTGCTCCCCCTCGTAGTGGCCGCTGGCGACGCGGGCCAGGCCCGACGCGGCGTGCGCGTCGGCGAGCGTCGCCAGGCGCGCGCGCCGCGGGTCGTCCGGCGGCAGGGCCGACGCGATCCCGCGCATCGTCCAGGCGCGCACGAGGTTGAGGCCGTCGAGGTGGACGATCTTGCCGTCGGTCGGGTCGGTGACCTTCGCCGGGAGATCGAGGTTGCCGAGGCCGCCGGCCGCGCCGCCCCCGGGCACCGCCGGCCGAAGCCCCGGCAGGAAGCGGTCGAGCCACGCCGAGAACTCCGCGGGCGGCAGAACGCGCCGCATCAGGTCGGCTTCCAGCAGGCACGGCGAGAAGAAGTCCTCGCCGCTCGGCTCGTAGGCCACGGGGCAGGCCGCGTCGGCCAGGTAGTACGAGCGGCTGCGCTCGATCGCCAGCTTCTCCAGCCCCGCGTCGCCCACCGTGCGCGCGTAGTCGAGCGCGAAGCCGAGCGCGAACGCAGTGTTGGGGTGCACGCCCGAGCGCACCGGGTACGAGAGCTTCGGCAGGTAGGCCGAGAGGCGCTGCACGACGGTGCGCTCGAGCGGCGCCAGCGCCGCCGCCCAGGCCTGCGCGTCGGGGTCGTCCCAGGCGCGTAGGGGCGCTCGAACAGCTTCTGGTCGGGCTCCTGGAAGAAGGCCACCTCGCCCGCGACGCGCTCGGCCGTGAAGCGCGCGGCCAGCGCCGCGCGCGCCTCGGCCGCGAACGGCTGGTCGGGGTAGAGCCGCGCCAGGCGCACCAGCAGCCAGTGGCCGTGCGCGGCGCTGTGCCAGTCGAAGCAGCCGAAGAAGACGGGGTGATCGGCGCGCGGCGCGCGCACCGACTCGGCCGAGGCCAGCACGCGCTCGGACTTGTAGGGCCACGGCCGGTCGATACAGGCCAGCGCGAGCCGCGCGTAGCGCGCGGCGTTGGCGGGGTCGAGGGTGGCGGCCGGAGCGGGCGGAGGCGCGGCCGGCGTGGCGGACGCGGCGGACACGGCGGCCAGGAGAGCGGCGATCGTCAGGGCGGTCATGGCGTCATCTCCGGGTCCGTCCCGCCGGGGCCGCGAGCAGCGCCTTGGCACCGCGCGCCGCGAGTTCGGCCAGCGGAACGACGCTGACCCGGCGGTCCAGCTCGTATCGTTCCGGCCCCGGATAGAGCACCGCGAGGTGCCGGAGCGAGAGGTCCTTCAAGGCGGTCCGCATCGAGGGCGTCATCCGCGGCGCGTCCTGGAACTTGACCTCGACACCGTAGCGCTGGCCGCGGATCAGCAGGAGCAGGTCAAGCTCGGCACCCGTGTGCGTGGCCCAGAAGTAGGCGCCCTCGGGCCGGGTGGCGCGCAGCGCCTCCTCGATCGCGAACCCCTCCCAGGACGCGCCCACCTTGGGATGGGAGAGCAGATCGCGCTCGGAGACGAGCCCGAGCAGCGCGTGGAGCAGCCCGCTGTCACGCAGGTAGATCTTGGGCGACTTGACCTGTCGCTTCTGGAGGTTCTCGTGCCACGGTTGCAACTGGCGGACCAGGAAGAGCCCGGTCAGCAGATCGAGATACCGACGGGCCGTCGGCTCGGACACGCCCAGCGCGCGGGCGGCTTCGGCGGCGTTCCAGACCCCGCCGTGGTAGTGGGCGGTCATCGTCCAGAATCGTGTCAGGGTGACGGCTGGGATCGTGACGCCCAGTTGCGGGAGGTCGCGTTCGACGCAGGTCTGGATGAACTGCCGCCGCCAGACCGAGCTGGCCAGTTCCGAACGGGCCAGGTAGGCCGGAGGGAAGCCGCCGCGCCGCCAGCGCCGGCGCAGCGTCGCAGGGCCGGTGCCCAACTCGTCGAGGCCGAACCCGTCCAGCGTGAGCGTCTCGATTCGCCCGGCCAGCGTTTCAGACGACTGGCGCAGCAGGTCGGGGCTGGCGCTGCCCAGGATGAGAAAACGCGCCGGCAGCGGACGCCGGTCGGCCAGGACCCGCAGCGCGGGGAAGAGCTCGGGCCGTCGCTGGATCTCGTCGATCACGACCAGCCCTCGGAGCGCGCCCAGCGCCGTCATCGGCTCGTCGAGCCGGGCCAGGCTGCGCGGATCCTCGAGGTCGAAGTAGGACGCCGAGTCGGGCCGCACGAGCTGTCGCGCCAGGGTGGTCTTCCCGGCCTGGCGGGGCCCCACCAGCGCCACGACCCGGCTGCGCCCGAGCGCGGCGCGGATCTCGCCAAGCCAGCTTGAGCGTGCGATCACGGGCCAGACCATACCATGAAAATCGAACGGTCGGTGTTCGATTTTCGTGGTCCGTTCCGGCGGCGCAGGAGGCTACGGCGACGGGTTCCCCGGCGCCGGGACCTCCGCCCCGCCGGCGTCGACCGCGAAGACCCGGTAGAACGCCAGGGGCGGCGGGGCCGCGTCGGTCCAGCTCGTCGCGGTGCCGGCGTTCACCGGGGTCGCGGCCAGGAAGGCCGCGGGGGTCGGCGAGGTCGTGCGCCGGACCGCGTAGCGCGTGGCGCCTGCGACCGCGCTCCAGGCCAGGCGGACCGCGCCCCCCTGGCGTGTCGCGGTGATCGACGGCGTGCCGACCGACTCGGGCACCGGCGCGACCGTCACCGGCACCAGCTGCGGGGTGCTGCGCTGCCCTCGCCGGTCGACCGCGCGCGCCGCGATCCAGTGCGGGCCGGCGGGGAGCGCCAGGTCGAGCGTGAAGTTCTCCAGGAAGCCGTCGAACGCGCCGTCGTCGGGCACGGCCGCGCCCGCGCTCCACGGGCCGTCATCGACGCTGGTCTCGACCGCTGCCAGCCGCACCACGCTGAAGTCGGCGTGCGTCGTCGAGTAGCCCGGGTTGCGCGAGGCCAGGCGGACGATCCGCGCCGCGCCGACCAGCCGCGCACGGCCCGGCGGCGCCGGCGAGGCCGTGTCGACCGCCAGCGCGACCTCCGGCGGGAGGTCGGAGACGTCGGGGGTGCCGTCGGCGTCGGTGTCCCAGGTCCCGGCCTGGCGCTTCGTCGCCGCGCAGGAGACGGCGACGTTGTTGCGCATCACGCAGGCCGTGTCGGTGGGGCACGGCGTGCAGCCGGTCTGGCCCGAAGCGCAGACCTGGCAGTTGTCGTTGAGCCCGTCGAGGTAGCCGGCGTGCGCGGTGCAGGAGCAGCTCGAGCCGTAGTACTCGTCGAGCACGAAGAAGGAGTGGTGCAGCTCGTGCAGCAGCACCATGTGCAGCCGCGAGATCCCCCAGCCGTCGTTGGACCAGTCCGAGCCGTCGGCGATCCGCGTGGCATCGGCGTGGCGGCGGGTCAGGACCGTGCGATGCGCGTAGGGATCGGCGTAGCCGAGCCGTCCCATCACCTCGCGCACCCAGACGTCCTCGCCGGTGGTCCCGCCGGTCGCGGCCGGGCGGTTGATCGGCTCGGTGCCGGTGCGCGCGGTCGTGCTGGTCCGGCCGTAGACCATGTGGACCACGAGCGACAACTGCGCGCCGGGATAGAGCGTCGTCGCGCTGGTCGCGGCCTGCATCACGTTCGAGAGGACCTGGCTCTCCTGGTCGAGCGTCCAGTTGTAGACGTTCGGGTCGACCGAGCCGTCGCTCTCGAGCAGGAAGACCGTCAGCGAGATCGTGCCCGCCATGAACTCGCTGGTGTTGTCCCAACGGGCGCCGTAAGGGCGGCCGTCGAGGCCGCTCTCGTCGGCGGGCTCGCGGAAGCGCGTCGTCACGGCGGGCGGCGGCTCGATCGCGTCGTGGATCAGCGGGTCGCCGTCGGGCGCGGCGGCGAGCGGGCCCAGCGGCGGCGCCTTCAGGCGGTTCCACGCGGCGGCCGCGAGGCGCTGCGGCTCGGGCAGCCCGGGGATCTCCTCGCCGGTCAGCGGCCCCTGCGAGCCGGCGGCGACGCGGGGGTCGGCGGCCAGCGCGGCCAGCGCCGCCTCCGGCCCGGCGACGAGCGCGGTCGACTCGCGCGGGAACAGCGCCACGACCCGCGCGCCCGCCGCGGCGACGCGCGCACGCACCTCGGCCGGCGCGGCGTCGCGGAAGATCAGCAGCGCGGTCGGATCCGCCGCCGCCGCGGGGCGGGCGGCGAGGACGCAGCACAGGGACACCGCGATTGCGATCGCGGCCCGGGCGAGCCGGCGTCGGAGAAGCCTCACCTAGCTGAATATGGTCCGGCCGACAAACCGGGCCAGAGCGGCTGTCCAACCCCGCCCGCGCTGTTTCGCGCGTTCCCGCGCGCGGCGGGCCGCCGCCCTCCCCGCGCGGGAGTAGGATCGGTGGGAAAGGGGGACACAGTCATGCGCAGAGCCGTGCGGGCAGTGGTCCTGGTGCTCATTCTCGTGGCGCTCGCTCCGGCGAATGCACTGGCCGGAGGCAACGCGAACTTCACGATCGGCGAGCGCAGCCTCGGCGACGAGTGGGGTTCTCTCGACGGCCAGTTGATGCTCGGTGCGACGGTCGACTGGGGGCCGGACGACTGGCCGGTTCACTTCGCGTGGGGGCTCAACGCGTCGGCCGACAGCGAGGAGGAGTACTACGGAAATGCGGAGATCTCGGCGGCGTTCGTCGAGCTCTCCTTCGGCGCGCTCTGGCTGCCGATCCGCGACAAGTCCGTCCGCCCCTACGTCGGGGTCGGCATCGCGAGCGTGTCGGCGGCCTACGAGACGGACTACTACTATGGGTACGCAAGGGACATCGACGACCAGGACTTCGGCTACTACCTCAACGCGGGCGTCTACTGGCGGCTGGGACCCCGCTTCAACCTCGGGGCCGACCTGCGCTACGGCTGGGGAACGGAGTTCGACCTGTCGTTTGAATCGAAGTTCGAGGAGCGATACGTGGTGGAAGGCGACTATCTCGCCTTCTCGCTGCTGCTCGGCTTCGGGTGGGGGGGGTGAGGCGGCCCGGCCGCCTCAGCCCAGCCGCGCGAACACCTTCTGCAGCTTGTCCAGCGCCCAGTCGACCTCGTTGGCGGTGATGCAGAGCGGCGGGGCGACGCGGATCGTGTGCTCGTGCGTCTCCTTGCAGAGCATCCCCTCGTCCTTCAGCGCCTCGCAGTAGCGCCGCGCGCCGCCGGCCAAGGGCTTGAGCTCCAGCCCGATCCAGAGGCCGATCTGACGGACCTCCTGGAACGAGGCCGCCCCGATCGCCTTGATCCCGTCGCCGAGGCGCTTCCCCTGGACCGCGGCGTTCTCGACCAGCCCCTCCTCGCGCAGGACCTTGATCGCGGCCTGGCCGACCGCGGCCCCGATCGGGTTGCCGCCGAAGGTCGAGCCGTGGTCGCCGGGGTGGAAGACCCCCATCACCTCGTCGTCGGCGACGAAGACCGAGACCGGGTACATCCCGCCGGAGAGCGCCTTGCCCAGCGTCATCGCGTCGGGCCGCGCCCCTTCGTGCTCCCACGCGAACATCTTGCCGGTCCGGCCCAGGCCCGACTGGATCTCGTCGAGGATCATCAGCACGCGGTGCTTCGTGCAGATCTCGCGGATCTTCTTCAGCGTGCCGGCGGGCGGGATGATGATGCCGCCTTCGCCCTGCACCGGCTCCATCAGGATCGCGACGGTGTTGGGCGTGATCGCGCGCTCCAGCGCCTCGGCGTCGCCGTAGGGCACCAGCTTGAAACCCGGCGTGAAGGGGCCGAAGCCGTCACGGTACTGCGCCTCGTCCGAGAACGAGATGATCGCGATCGTGCGGCCGGAGAAGTTGTGCTCGAAGGCGATGATCTCCTGCTGCCCGGCAGGGACCCCCTTGACCTTCTCGCCCCACTTGCGCGCGGCTTTCAGCGAGGTCTCGACCGCTTCGGCGCCGGAGTTCATCGGCAGCACGCGCGAGAAGCCGGTCAGCTCCGACACGGCCTTCACGAACGGACCCAGTTGATCGTTGCGGAAGGCGCGCGAGGTCAGCGCGATGCGCTGCGCCTGCTCGACCATCGCGGCCACGATCCGGGGGTGGTTGTGCCCCTGGTTGACGGCCGAGTAGGCGGCGAGGCAGTCGAGGTACTTGCGCCCCTCGACGTCCCAGACCCAGACGCCCTGACCCTTGGTCAGGACCACGTCGAGCGGGTGGTAGTTGTGGGCGCCATACCGCTCTTCGAGGGCGATGAAGTCCTGGGCGGAAAACGTCTGGCTGGGCATCGGTTCCTCCGAATGAAATCAAGCAGGGGCAGCCACCGAGGCAGGCCCTACCCATCTCCAGAGGATACCAGACGAAGGAAATTCGGTCACCCCCGGGGGGGTCAGGGGCGCAGGAACTCCGAGGAGGCCAGCCAGGCCGGGTCGTCGTAGTACGAGAAGACCAGGCTCCCGCCCTTGATCGCGTCGATGATCGGGCGGGCCAGCTCGCCGGACTGACGTAGTCCGCGCCGTGCATCACGATCGCGCGCTCGAGCGCCCGGTCGTTGACCCCCGGCTCGAGCCCATGCAGGCGAAGCGAGTAGCCGTTGCGCCCGGAATAGGTATCCGCGGTCAGGAACAGACCGAGGCTGGTCTGCTTGCTCCCCGGGCGGTTGGAGAAGACGCGCGACAGCAGCTCGCCCGTGCTCTGGCCGTGGGCCACGAGGTCGCGGAACAGCAGCCGCGAGCCGGCGAGGTCGAAGACCCAGAGCCGTGTCTCGGTCGATGGCAGCGTGTAGTCGATCACGGTCAGCAGGTCGGAGCGGACCTCGACCCCGCGGGCGCGCGCGTTCCGCGCGGCACGCAGCGCCAGCTCGAGCACGGCCGGCCTCAGGCCCGGGGCGGCTTCGAGCAGCGGCGCGGCAGCCGGATCGGAAGCGGAGGAGATCGTACCGGGGGAGAGCGACGCGGCGCGCACGCTGGGGCCCGGCGCGGTCGCCAGGCCGGCGAGCGGGGCGGCGGCGGCGAGCGCCGCGAGACCGAGCGCGGCGGCGAGCGCGCGCCGTGCGGCGTGGGACCGATGGGTCGGATGCGACGAGGACAGGGTTTCCTCCTGGCAAGCGGCCGCTGTCGGTCGTCCCCCCGGACCCGACGTCGAGGGGGACTCTAGCGTCCTCTCCGCCGGCGTGCACGAACGCGCGCGGAAAAAAGCGATGACCGCGGTCAGGGCGGCTGTCCCGCCGGGACACGCGGGGCGAGAATGAGGCGCCGCCCGTACCGCGCCGTCATGGGTCGGGCCGCGGAGAGCCGCCGATGGTCCTGCTCGCCGATCTGCTCGACTACCTGGACACCTTTCTCGACGTCGCCGCCGTCCGCGACTACGGCCCCAACGGCCTGCAGGTCGAGGGGCGGCCGGAGGTCCGCAAGCTCGCGCTCGGCGTCAGCGCGGCGCGCGATCTCCTGCAGCGGGCCGCCGGCTGGGGCGCCGACGCGGCGCTGGTCCACCACGGGATCTTCTGGCGCGGAGCGGGCGAGATCCGCGTCGAGCGCGCGCTGCGTGCGCGGCTGAAGCTGCTGCTCGACGCGGACATGAGCCTGCTGGCCTATCACCTGCCGCTCGACCGCCACCCGCTGGTCGGCAACAACGCGGTCCTGGCGCGGCGCCTGGGCGCCGAGGTGATCGACACCGCGTTCGAGCACGAGGGGGTGCCGATCGGCGTGATCGCGGAGTGCGCGGCGCCGATGACGCTGGGCGGGATCGCGGCC
>JALOKP010000175.1 GCA_025456425.1 Acidobacteriota bacterium
CAGCAGCCGCCCGGAGAGGAAGACGCCGTGCCCGAGCCGGATCGGCAGCCGCTCGCTGACCAGCGGGACGAAGCGCCCCGGCGCGACGAACTCGGCGACAAGGAAACGGATCGCGGCCGAGCCGACGTCGATCGCCGCAACTTTCATCGGGAAGCGCGCCGCGCCGGCCTTGCGGCGCGCGGCGGCGACGGTGCGGGCGGCGGCCTTGCGGACCAGCGCCGCGTCCTGCGGCCGCCGCGGCGGCGACACGCGCTCGCGCCGCGGCGCCGGGGCGGGCCCCGCCTTCTTCGAGCGGCGTTTCATGGTCTTCGCGCGGGGCATGGTGGGCTGGTGTCGCCTATCCGGAGGCATGATACCGCCAGTGTGGCTTGAAATACCGCCGGCTGTCCTGCTCTCTCCTGCTGTCCGGCGCGGACCAGCCGTGGCGGCGGCGCCCCCCCCCCCCGGCCTCGGCCGGCACGCGGGCGTCTTCGACGGCTTCCAGGTCGCGGCGCGCGCTCTCTCTGCGACCGGTGCCGACGGGGGCTGCTTCCCGATGCGCCGCGTCCCGCAAGCGGGACAGGCCAAGCAGTTTCTTTCAACGACAAACATGGCTTTCTGTATGGTATCTGATATACTGAGGCGATGAAGACGGCGACTCACAGCAGGCGACCTCTCGTACCGCGCCCGGAGCGTTGGTGCGCGGTGCGGCCTTGGAACGGACATTCCTCCGTCCCAGAACATCCGCCGGACCTCGCCGCGGCGCCCGCACCAGACCGGATGGGATGGAACCGCTGGTGGGCGGCAACGAACGCTCGGGCGTCCCGGGCGTTCGGCGCGGGACGAGAGGACGGCCCCGGCGACATCGCATTCGAGGTCCGCGAACGCGGTCCAGGATACGGGGCAGACCGGCGCGACCGGTTTCGTGGCATGCCGCGTGCCGCCACCGGCGAGGCGGCCGCCGCGCCGTTTCCTTCTCCGTCGGTACGATTGCTCCGTCTCGACCGCCTGGCGCTGGAGCTGCGCCTCGCGCACGACCGGCTGATCGTGCCGCTCGCGCGCGCAGCGGCGGCCTTCGTGGGGGCCCGGGCCTGGTCTTCTTGCGGCGCTGCGAGGCTGGAGGATCACGCGCGCGAACGCTTCGGTCGCACCTCCCGCTGGTTGCGGCAGCTCGCCGATCTGGGAGGGGCGCTCGAGCGTTTTCCGCAGCTTGCCCGCGCGCTGACCACGGATGATGACGGGTTGCCGCTGGGGGCAGAAGCAGCCCGGCTGGTGGCTCGCGCCGTTCTCGGAGCGGAGGCCGCCGGAGCCGCAGGAATGGATGCAGACGCGTGGCTGGCGTACTGGATCGCGCGGGCTCGGGAGGTGCCGCTGCGCGTGTTGCGGGCGGAGGTCCGGAACGCTTTGTCGGCTGGCGCGGCCATCGGGGCGGAGCCCGATCGGGCGCGGGCGTACGGAGGCGACACGCCGCCCGGAGCCGAACTCGACGA
Source organism: Acidobacteriota bacterium (assembly GCA_025456425.1). GTDB lineage: Bacteria > Acidobacteriota > Polarisedimenticolia > J045 > J045 > JALOKP01. The sequence goes on from JALOKP010000175.1 coordinate 1,470, forward strand.
GGAGGCGCGATGCGTGGTGGAAATCCGCATGCCGGCTGCGGTACAGGCCGCGTTCGAGGAGGTCCTTGACCTGCATCGCGCCCTGGCCGGACGGGACGTATCGCTCGAGGCGGCGGTCGAATCGATCCTCGCGGAGGCACTGGCGGACGGACTCGGCCCGAAGGGCGAGGCCGGCGACGGAGCAAAGGACAGCGGGAGCCCGGGTCACGGGCACGACGGGTCCGCCGAGCGCGCTGCAGACCGCGCCGGGGAAGCGCGCGCGGCACCGGGAGGCCCCGCCAGAGCGAACGACGGGAGGTTCGGCTCCAGCGCGCTCGGGATCGTCCGGCGCCCGCTCGGGCATCACGGGCTGCGGGTCGATCAAGGCGCACAGCGGCGACGCGCTGCTCGCCCGTCCCGCGCATCCCGCGCCTCCCGCGAGGCACGGCTCGAGCGTGTGGCCGGTGGGTGGGCCCACCTGGCCGCCGCGTCGAGCGCCGACCCCAGGTCCGGGCTCGACGCCGTGCTCCAGCGGGCCGAGGCCTCACTCGCCGAGTTCCACCTGCTCGCTGCCTCCGCCGGCTCCGGCGGACCGCTCGATCTCGACCACCAGATCGCCCGCCTCGTCGCGCTCGAGGACGCCCTCATGCGCCGACTCGGCGAGATCGCCCTCGAGTTCTCGCGCCGCGGCGCCTGGGTCACGCTCGGCTTCACCGGCATCGGCCACTACGCCGAGTCCCGCCTTGGACTCCCCGCCACGCTGCTCGAGGACCGCGTCCGGGTCGCCCGCCGGCTCGCCTCCCTCCCGCTCCTCCGCGAGGCCTACGAACGCGGACGACTCCCCCTCGACGCCCTGCTCGTCGTGCTGCGCACGCTCGGCCGTGGACCCGTTCCGGACGAGGTCGAGCGCGCCTGGTTGCGCCGCGCCCGCGAGGCCACCGTCAAGCGGCTGCGCGACGAAGCCCGCGCACTGTGCCGCCGCGCGCTGGAACTGCCGCCGGAGACCCGGGATGCGGTGGACTGGTCAGACGAAGCGCCAAGGGAAGAAGAGCCCGTTGGGCCCGGCGAAGGCGTGGATGCGGCGCGAGGCGGGCCCGAAGGCCCGGCGCGCAGCCATCACGAGCCGTGCGCGCGCGGCCAGCACGCGACTCCCCCGCATGGCCAGGTCCAGGTCCTCCCCCTCCCCGACGCCGCCTGGGCCAGGTCTCTCCGCCGCGAGCCCGGTCTCGCCCGGCGTCGCGTCCTCCAGGCCGGGCTGCTCGCGCTCCAGCGACTCGACACCAGCCCGGACGTTTTCCTCCGCCTCCGCCTCCCCGAGGCCCTCGCGGACGACCTGCTTGCCGCCGTCGAGTCCGCTCGCCGCGGTCTCTCCGACCTCGCAGACTCCGTCCCCTGGACCCAGGACTGGCCCGTCACCCCGGCCCTCCCCTCCCTCCTCGCAGCCCGGACGTTTTCCGTCCGAGCCCGCCGCGTCCCCAGCTGGGTCGGCCTGCTCGCCCTGCTCGAGGACGCCGCTCTCACCTGGGACGACCCGCGCGACTGCTCCCGTCGACCCGGCGACCCCGTCTATCGCCGCGACGGCTTCCGGTGCACCGCCCCGGGCTGCACCGCCCGCGCCGCGATCCACGATCACCACGTCGTCTTCCGCTCCCGCGGCGGCAGCGACAGCCCCGCCAACCGCGTCTCCCTCTGCGCCGCCCACCACGCCGCGCTCCACGAGCGCGATACGCTTGCCGTCGCCGGCTGCGCCCCGCTGGACCTCACTTGGCGCCTCGGCCCCCCGGAAGCGGCTCAACGCTTCCGCTGCGAGCGCCGGATCTGACAGCTACGCCAGCGCCCTCAGTTGCCCCGGCGTGAGGAACCACTGCAGCACGCCGCCCCCTTCCCGCGGCGCCGCAGCACAGTCGATCAGCGCTGCGCCCCCCTTCTTGAACGCAAGGAACGAGGCCTCGCCGCCGCTCAGCCAGTAGGCCGCGGCCTCGCCCAAATCGGGCTCATGCCCGACCAGCGCCACCGTGCCCGCGTTCTGCTGCCGCCCCAGCCACGCGCTCAGCGACGCGGGCGAGGCGCCGGGGGCCAGGAGCGGCGATTCGACCGGCTCGAGCCCTCCCCAGGCCCGCGCCAGGATCTCGGCCGTCTCCCGGGCCCGGACCAGCGGACTCGTCGCGAGCAGTGCGACCTTCGGCTCGAGCGTCGCCAGGCCGCGCGCGGCGCGCTTCATGCGGTCGCGGCCGTCCGGGGTCAGCGGGCGCAGGCCGTCGTCCTGCGAACGCTCGGCCCACACCGCCCGATCCTCGGCGATCGCGTGACGAACCAGGATCAGCCGCATGCCGCCTCCTTCACTTCTTCGGTTCGCCCGCCAGGATCCGCCGTGCCTCGATCCCCTCGGACGACGCCGGCGCCATCTGTACGACCTGCTGCAGGTGCGACCGCCCCTCGTCGACCCGCCCGATCGTCATCAGTTCCATTCCCAGCCGCAGGTGGGCCTTCGGATAGCGCGGGTTGATCTCGATCGCACGCTGGAGTTGTGCGAGCGCCTCGCCGTAGCGGCGCTGCGCCTCCTCCATCCGGTTCTCGCGGCGACTCTTCTGCGCCAGGTAGAGCGACGCGAGCGCCCAGTTGTAGTACGGCGTCGCGTACTCCGGGTCCTGCACGAGCGCCCCCTTGAACTGCTCGACCGCCTCCTCGTAGCGCTCGAGCCGCAGGTAGGCCGAACCGAGGTTGTTGTGCGCCTTGGCCCGCCCCTCCCGGTCGTCGTAGTACTGCAGCGCCAGCTTGTACTGCTCGGCCGCGTCCTCGGTCTTCCCCTGCGTGGCGTACGCGATCCCCAGGTGCAGGTGCGGAATCCCCTGCCGCGGCGCCTTGACCACGGCGTCCTGCCAGAAGGCGAGGTCGCTCTGCCAGACCTCGGCCCGCTGCGCCGTCGCGGCCGCCGCCGGCAGCGCGATCAGCAGCGCCACGACCGCGACCGCGCCCTGCTGCAGCGCCGGCCGCCCCACCGGCAGCCAGCGCGCCGCCGCCCGCTCGAGCAGGAACCCGAACAGCAGCAGCGCTCCCGCGCTCGGGATGTACAGGTAGCGCTCCGCCAGCGGCGTCTCCGAGATCGAGAACAGCGCGATCGCCAGGGACGGCGCGAGCGCGGCGTAGAACAGCCCCATCGCGACCGCTTCGCGCCCCCACCCGGGCCACTCGCGCCACTTCAGCAACAGGACCGCCGAGACCGCGATCACCGCGACCGCCGCGAGAACCGTCGGCCACCCCGGCATCTCCGCCACGAACGCGGACTGCGGCGGTGGCCAGACGAGCTTCTGAAGGTACCAACCCAGCGCCCCCAGCGCCCGCTGGGTGACGTGCACGAGCTGCTCCACGAGCCCCAGCTTCTCCGTCCGGAACGGGCTCCCCGATCCCGCCAACGCGCTGCTCCGGACCACGAAGTAGACCAGGCCCGCCGCCGCGACCAGCCCCCAGCGCAGCGCCCAGCCCTTCCCGACCGGATGCCGGATCGACCCGGCGCCCGGCGCTCCCTTCGCTCCCTTCGCCCCCTTCCCGCCCTTCGCCGCCGCGCGCTGGTCGGCCCTCCGCTCCGCCCGCGAGAGGACCCGCTCCTCGCCGCCCAGCCCCGTCCCCGGCGTCGTCATCCAGTCGATCAGCGGCACCAGCAGCAGCACGCCGACCCCGGTCTCCTTGCAGAGCATCGCCCCCAGCGCCGCCGCGGCCGCCGCCAGCAGCCAGGCCCGGTTCAGCGTCGCCCGGTGCAGCAGGTAGAGCAGCACCGATCCGAGAAAGAAGACCGCGCACACCACGTCCGACCGTCCCGCCATCCACGCCACCGACTCGGTGTGGATCGGGTGGACCGCGAAGAGCAGGCCGGCTGTGGCGGACCCGGCCAACCCTCCCGTGCCGCCCAGCCCCTCCAGCCGCACCATCCGCGTCAGCACCATCCCCAGCAGGAAGACCAGCACCGTCGCGGCCGCGTGCCACAGCACGGGGGTCGTGTGGTACACGATCCGCCGCGCCTCCTCGCGCTTCTCCAGCGGCCAGAACGCCGCCGCGATCTTCTCGTCCAGCTGGTAGGTGACGATGATCAGCGGCCGGTAGTAGTTCTCCCCGAACTGTGGAATCCCCTTGGGCGGGAAGAAGACGTTGTCGAAGCTGTCGAAGTACGGCAGCTGCTGCTGGAAGACGATCGGGTCGTCCCAGACGAACTCGTTGTCGCGCGCCAGAAGACGGCGACGGCCACCAGCGCCAGGGCGAGCGCGACGACCGTGACGACGGCGGACGGCTTCACGGACGGTCCTCCGGCCCGCGCGGGCGGCGGGCCACGACGATCAGGTTCTCGCCCCAGCCGGCGGGGATCAGCGGCCGCGCCAGGAGCACGGTGGCGATCGTCGGCAGGCTGAAGAGCGCGTACTGCGGCAACTTCGGCATCCGCTTGAGGTACGGCATGTCCCACGGCCCGTC